>JALZHU010000111.1 GCA_030860695.1 Actinomycetota bacterium | reverse complement strand
GGCCGGAACGGAAAAACACGGCCCTGCCCCGGGGCCGTGCGTACCCTCCACGGTAACACGAGGTGTGCTGCCCGGCCTCAGCCTTATGGGTGATGGAGTACGGATCGTGCCTGCTCAGCAGGGTTCTCAAGTCAGTAATTTGGAGTTGGTACGAGGTAGGCGGGCACCTGAAGCGAACATCCGTAGACGTCCGCGGTGACCGGTGGCCGGGAGGTCTGCACCACGGTCGACAGGACAATCGGACCGGCAGCGGGGGGCACGTAGACCTCCTTGCGCCCGGTTTCCTCCCCGTCCCGAGAGCGAGCCCGGACGATGCACACGGCGGGACGCGAGGGGTCCTCCCGGATCACGGTCAGCCGCAGCTGCACGCCATACATTTCTGGATTGCCATCTAGCAGGGTGAAGCTCAGTGTCTCGGCCCGCACCGGCGTACTGCCAAGATTGCGGTAGCCGATCACCGCGATCGCCAGACCGGCGAGTACCACAATCAGCAGGCCTACTGGCACAACCCAACGGCGGCGGCCACCAACCGTCCGCCGTCCGTAGCGACCCTCGGGAAGCTGGCCAGCGGCCACGGTGTTGCACCTCCTCGACGGAACTGTCGGTCCGGCAGGGACAATGCTCTTCAACCAAGAGGGTCCTCACTAGTGTCTCGAGCGAAGGGATGAGCAGGCATCCATGGCTGAGCAGCTGCGAATGATGGCGGTGCACGCGCATCCCGATGACGAGTCGAGCAAGGGCGCCGCGACGATGGCTCGTTACGTCGCCGAAGGTCACGACGTGATGGTTGTGACGTGCACCGGCGGAGAACGCGGCAGCATCCTGAACCCGTCGTTCGAGCCAGCCGACTTGGCTCAGCGCCCGGTGGAGATGACCGCAGTTCGCCGCCAGGAAATGGCCCGCGCAGCGCAGATCCTCGGCGTGCAACACCGGTGGCTAGGCTATATCGACTCCGGGCTGCCGGAAGGGGACCCGAAGCCACCGTTGCCGGACGGGTGCTTCGCGGCGGTGCCGCTCGAAGGCCCTACCCAGGATCTGGTCCGAGTGATTCGCGAATTCCAACCGCACGTGGTGGTGACCTACGACGAGAACGGCGGCTACCCACACCCCGACCACATCCGTTGCCACGAAGTGTCGGTCGCTGCATTCGACGCTGCAGGTGATCCGGACCGTTTCCCCGACGCCGGATCGCCGTGGCAGCCGCTGAAGCTCTACTACTTGCACGGCTTTTCCCGTCAGCGGATGCAGTTGCTGCACGAGGCGCTGCTCGCGAGCGGGGCGGAGTCACCGTTCAGCGAGTGGCTGGACAAGTGGGATTCATCGCTGCCGGACATCCTGGAGCGGGTAACCACCCGGGTGCAGTGTGCCGAATACTTTCCGGTGCGGGATGACGCCCTGCGGGCGCACGCGACCCAGATCGACCCGGCGAGCCGGTGGTTCGCGGTGCCGCACGTGCTGCAGGCGCAGCTGTGGCCGACCGAGGAGTACGAGCTGGCCCGCTCTCTGGTCGATACCACACTGCCCGAGGACGACCTTTTCGCCGGCGTCCGAGAGCGGGTACACGCATGATCCTGCTGTTGGCCACTGGCTTCTTGGCGGCGACCGGGTTCGAACTGGTCCAGCCCCCTTCGCCGGCGCCGGATCCTGGAGGTCAGGGCGAGGACTTCGGCAAGGCCGCGCCGGTCGGTCTGGTGGTGCTGCTACTACTTTTCCTGGCTGCGGCGCTGCTGGTGCGTTCCATGAACAAGCACCTGCGACGGGTCCCGAAGTCCTTCGATGACGATTCCGGTACGCCACCTCGCGAGTGAGTAAGGTTTCCCGCTGCCAGCGGGCCAGGGAGGATAACCGATATGGCGAACCGGCTCGCGAGTTCCACCAGCCCATACCTGCTGCAGCACGCCACCAACCCGGTCGACTGGTGGCCGTGGTGCGATGAGGCGTTCGCGGAGGCGGCGCAGCGTGACGTGCCCGTGCTGCTGTCCATCGGGTACGCCGCCTGCCACTGGTGTCACGTGATGGCGCATGAGTCGTTCGAGAACGAGGACATCGCTCGCGTGATGAACGCCAACTTCGTCAACATCAAGGTGGACCGGGAGGAGCGGCCCGACGTCGACGCCATCTACATGGAGGCAACCCAGGCCATGACCGGCCACGGGGGATGGCCGATGACCTGCTTCCTCACGCCTACCGGCGAGCCGTTCCACTGCGGCACCTACTACCCACCGACTCCTCGACACGGCCTGCCCAGCTTCCCCCAGTTGCTGATCGCCGTGCGCCAGGCCTGGGCCGACCGTGGTGCGGAAGTCCGTGAGGCCGCCAAGCGTATCGTTGGGCAGCTCACCGAACGGGCCGCGCCGCTGACCGAGTCCGCAGTGGACGATCAGGTATTGGCCGCCGCGGTCGACAAGCTGGCTGCGGAGTTCGACCATGAACACGCCGGGTTCGGCGGTGCCCCGAAGTTCCCGCCGTCGATGCTGTTGGAGTTCCTGCTCCGGCACCATGAGCGGACCGGCTCGGAGCCGGCCCTGTCCATGGCCCAGCGCACCTGCGAGGCGATGGCCCGCGGCGGGATGTATGACCAGCTTGCCGGCGGATTCGCCCGTTACAGCGTCGACGCCGCCTGGGTGGTGCCGCATTTCGAGAAGATGCTCTACGACAACGCGCTGCTGTTGCGCGTCTACACCCACCTGGCCCGGCTGACCGGATCGGCAACCGCCCGGCGGGTGGCCGAACAGACAGCGACGTTCCTGCTTGACGGGCTGGGCACTCCGCAGGGCGGTTTCGCGGCGTCGCTGGACGCCGATACCGAAGGTCAGGAGGGCGCCACCTACGTGTGGACGCCCGAGCAGCTCGTCGAGGTGCTCGGGCCTGCTGACGGTCAGTGGGCGGCGGAGCTGCTCGTGGTGACCCGGGCCGGGACATTCGAGCACGGCACGTCAGTGTTACAGCTGCCCGCCGAGCCCGATGACGCCGACCGCTGGGAGAGGGTACGCACCGCACTGATCGCGGCCCGCGCCACCCGCCCGCAGCCCGGCCGGGACGACAAGGTGGTCACCGAATGGAACGGGATGGCGATCACCACACTGGCTGAGGCCGGCGGCGTGCTGGACCGGCCGGAGTGGATCGCGGCTGCGGCCGCCGCGGCGGACCTGATGCTGGGCACGCACATGGTCGATGGCCGGCTGCGGCGCAGCTCCCGCGACGGCGTGGTGGGCGAGGCCGCCGGGGTACTGGCCGACCACGCCTGGTTGGTCGAGGGCTTGCTCGCGCTATATCAGGTCACTGGTGAGGACCGTTGGCGCCACGCCGCGATTCCGGTGCTGGAGTTGGCCCAGAAACATTTCGCCAATCCGGACCATGCCGGGGCGTGGTTCGATACCGCTGCCGATGCCGAGGTGCTGTTCCGCCGTCCCGCCAACTGGACCGACAACGCCACCCCAGCGGGTGCGTCCGCGTTGGCCGCCGCGTTGGTCACTGCCTCAGCCCTGACCGGCTCGGAGTCCTACCGCGCTGCGGCCGAGGCCGCGGTGGCGCGGGCCGGATTGGTGCCGGCCAAGGCACCGCAGGCGGCCGGGCACTGGCTGACCACTGCTGAGGCGCTGGCGCACGGGCCGCTACAGGTGGCAGTGATCGGACCGGCCGGGGATGCGGCGCGCGTGGCACTGGAGGCCCGAGCTCGGTGGGCTGCGCCTGGTGGAGCAGTCGTGCTGGCTGGGGAACCGGGTGCGGACGACCCGATGCTTGCCGGGCGGGATCTGGTGATGGGCGTTTCGGCGGCCTACGTCTGCCACGGGTTCGTCTGTGACCGGCCAGCGACCTCCCCCGATGATCTGGAGGCCCAGCTCCGGGGCGGCTAGCCACCGTGTCGCCGTCGGCGCACGAAACATGCTCGACTCTGCAACGCTAGTAATGTTGTAATTATGACAACATAGTAGGGCAGAGTGAGAGGACGGCGCCATGGTTGGGCGAGGACGGCCGCATGGGGTGCGCTCTGGTGGCCGGTGGCGCGGGCGCGGTGGTTGGCAGCAGGCTGACCTACCGCCGGCCGACGACGCCAAGGCATGGTTTGCGGGGCGGTTGCCCGATGGTTGGTTCACCGGTGAGGTCGAGGTCACCGTGGATCGCGAGGAGATCGTCGTCGTAGGGCAGCTACCCGAGCTGGGCGAGGAGTTCACCGATGACGCCGAGCGCGCCGCAGCCGAGGCGGGCCGGATCAGCCGGTTCCGGGAGGACACCCGCGACGAGCGGATCGAGATCGCCCGGCAGGCCGAGCACCGCTACCGGCGCAAGGTGGCTTGGGGTGCCCGGTTGGGTGGCACCGAGGAGATGTTCACGACGCTGTCGGTCCCGGTGATGACCCGGTTGCGGCAACCCGAGCGCTTAGTGCTCGACACCTTGGTCGACGCCGGGGTGGCACGGTCCCGGTCGGAGGCACTGGCCTGGGCGGTGCGACTGGTCGGCGAGCATGCTCAGCAGTGGCTCGGCGAACTCAAGCAGGCCATGGCCACCGTCGACGACTTGCGCGCCCGCGGACCCGAGCTCTAGCTTCAGGCGGGGTAGGTGCCGGGAGGCTCAGCCCGATGTGGTCCGGCGTAGGGTCAGCCGGCTACCGTCGGAACCATGTCCACCATGCCGCCACCGTCGTGCATGGTGATCCACTGCACTGGCTACCGGAGCGACCCGCTGGACGAGGTGCGTATCGAAACTGGTGACGGACTCTGCTTGGCGCCCGTATGCCCCATTCATAAGCGGCGAATCGACCAGGGCGAACCGTGGCTCTGGGTGCCATGGCACCGGCTGAAGGGTGCTGGCTTAGACATGTCAGAAGGCTGCATCCTGATGGGGGATGAGTTGGCCGGCTATGGTCTGGTTGTCGACGTTGACGTCCGGATGAGCAACAGCCTGGTGTTCAGCCCTGGCCTCCCCGACGGCCGGGAAACGACGACGCTGGCGATTGATGGTCGGGTGTTCGGAGCTAATCAGCATGTCTCCCTCGAGTTAGTCCTCGCGCCGGAGACAGTGGCGCGCCTCAAAGAGGCGCTGCGATTCATTCGGCCATAATGGTTTGTTCCGCGGCGAGCATGCGGGACTCCAGGAGAGCACCGTGAGAATCACCGTAACCCGAGCGCTGCCAGGCCGGGTCACCCGCCGTGGTCTACTGAGCTACCCGCCGGTAACATTGGGACTATGAACATCGTGGTTCTGATCAAGCAAGTGCCGGATACCTGGTCCGAGCGCAAGCTGGCTGACTCCGACCACACCCTTGATCGCGCCGCGGCGGACGTCGTCCTGGACGAGATCAACGAGCGCGCGGTGGAGGAGGCGCTCAAGATCAAGGAAGCGAAGGGCGGTGAAATCACCGTCGTCACGATGGGTCCGCAGCAGGCCACCGACGCCATCCGCAAGGCGCTGTCGATGGGTGCGGACAAGGCGGTGCATCTGTCCGACGAAGGCCTGCATGGGTCATGCGCGGTCCAGACTGCCAAGGCGCTGGCCAAGGTCATCAGCACCCTTGGCGACGTCGACCTCGTGATTGCCGGCAACGAAGCAACCGACGGCACCGTGGGCGCCGTCCCGGCGATGGTCGCCGACCTGCTCGGCTTGCCGGAGCTGACGCACGCCCGCAAGGTCACCATCGAAGGGCGCACCGTGACCGTCGAGCGGGAAACCGACGACGCCATCACGGTCCTGCAGGCTGATCTGCCTGCCGTGGTCAGTGTCAACGAAAAGATCAACGAGCCGCGCTACCCGTCGTTCAAGGGCATCATGGCCGCAAAGAAAAAGCCGGTAAACACGTTATCGCTGGCCGATGCGGGCATTGACTCTCGCGATGTCGGACTGGCCAATGCCACCTCGATGGTGATCGAGTCCACCCCGCGCCCACCGCGAATGGCTGGGCAGATCCTCACCGATGAGGGCGACGGTGCGGCCAAGCTCGCCGAGTATCTCATCGGCCAGAAACTGATCTGATCCCCGCCGCGTCGAAGAGGAGAACCGTTATGGCAGAGGTCCTAGTGTTCGTCGAGCACTCCGGCGGCGAGGTCAAGAAGGTCACCAACGAACTGCTCACGGCGGCAGCAAAGCTGGGGGAGCCGTCCGCCGTGGTGGTCGGGACGCCCGGTACGGCTAGCAAGCTCAAGGACCGGTTGGCGACCTACGGCGCAGCCAAGGTCTACGTCGCCGAATCCGAGGAAGTGGATCAGTACCTCACGGCTCCGGCCGTCAGCGTGCTGGCGGCGCTGGTGGCATCGGCCCGGCCGGCCGCGGTTCTCATCGCCGCCTCGCCGGACGGTAAGGAGATCGCCGGCAAACTTGCCGTGCGCACCGGATCGGGATTGCTCTCCGACGTCGTCGAGCTGGCCGAGGACGGCACCGCCACACACTCGGTGTTCGGCGGCTCCTACCTGGCCAAGTCCAAGGCCACCACGCCAGTCGTGGTGATCACTGTCCGAGCCGGCTCGATCGAGCCGGTTGCCTCGCCGGGGGCGGCCACCGAGCAGGCCGTCGAGGTCCCCGCAGTAAGCGCGGCAAAGACGGCGAAGATTATCGAGCGCCGGCTCGTCGAGGGCGGCGACCGCCCGGAGCTCACCGAGGCTAGCGTGGTGGTCTCCGGCGGCCGTGGAGTTGGTTCGGCGGACAACTTCGGGGTGGTGGAAAAGCTCGCCGACTCCCTAGGTGCTGCAGTCGGCGCTTCCCGGGCGGCGGTCGACTCCGGCTACTACCCGCATCAGTTCCAGGTTGGGCAGACCGGCAAGACCGTGTCCCCGCAGCTGTACGTCGCGCTCGGCATTTCCGGTGCCATCCAGCACCGCGCAGGGATGCAAACCTCCAAGACCATCGTCGCGATCAACAAGGACCCCGAGGCACCGATCTTCGAGATCGCCGACTTCGGTGTGGTAGGCGATCTGTTCACCATCGCCCCGCAGCTAACCGAGATCGTCACCAAGCGCAAGAGCTGAGTTTGACAGACCGAAATTGTTGACTTTCGCTAGCTGCGCTCACAGCCACATTCGGAGTGATCGTCGTTTGTGTGCAGTCGTATGGCCACGAGATCCTGTTGGAACCCTTGAGCGATGTTCTTGAGCTTATCTCGCAACGGTGCTTGGTCGTGGGTATAGGTGGTGGGGGTAGGCTGGTCCAGGCGAAGTGGAGAACGGCCGCAAATGCATAGACCTCGACGCGTTCATCGATGGCGATTGACTGCTCGTCTGGGGTGGCGAGGATGTGGGCGGCGGTCTCGGGCGCGGTGAAGTGCACCATTCCGCCGCGATAGGTGACCTCTGACGGGAGCGGGCAGGCGCCTTGGGCAAGGGCGAAGTCGATGAGATCAACGGTGCTGAGTCCGAGGCGAATGTGGGCGGGTTGGAGGTCCGCGTGCAGCCATCCCAGGGCGTGGAGTTGAGCAAGCCGGTCAGCCACGGCGACGGCGGCGCGGAGGATGCTGTCGCGTCGGGCGGGTGAGTCGTCGCCGTGCCGGGCCGGAGCGAAGAGCCGGTGGGGAGTGATGCCGTCGAGCCAACGCAGGGCCAACCAAGAGCCGCCACCGTCGAGGTCGCCGCATGCTTCCATCGAGTTGGAGACCATGACCGACGCCGACAGGCTAGACACAGCTTTGGACGTTGCGCGGTCCGTGCTGCACGAGCTTGGCATCAGTCACCACGACCTGACCACCGAGACTTACACGGATGCCGTGATCGCACAGCGCAGACGCTAGGTAGTGGGCGGCGTCGATCGGATTGTCGTTGCGGTCTGCACCCGGGCTGAGCACGTCGCCGTGGTCCGCACCGCAGGCACCGCGGGCGCCATTTAGGCTGGGGTCGCGATGACCTATCTTGACCACGCCGCCACGACGCCGATGCTGCCGGAGGCGGTAGCAGCGATGAGCCAGGCATTGTCCACGTTGGGCAATGCCTCGTCGCTGCATGGCTCGGGGCGGCGGGCGCGCCGCACGGTGGAGGAATGCCGGGAGAGCATCGCGGAGGCGCTGGGTGCCCGCCCGTCCGAGGTAGTGTTCACCGGGGGCGGCACGGAGGGTGACAACCTCGCCGTCAAGGGACTGTTCTGGCAGCGTCGGGCCGCTGACCCGCGCCGCACCCGGGTGCTGGCCTCTACCATCGAGCATCACGCGGTGCTCGACGCGGTGTCCTGGCTGGCCGATCATGAAGGCGCTGACGTGGGCTGGCTTGAGGTGGACGGTCACGGCCGGGTGCACCCCGACACGCTGCGCGCCGCGCTGGTCCGCGACCCGGACTCAGTGGCGCTGGTGACCGTGATGTGGGCGAACAACGAGGTGGGCACCGTGGCGCCGGTGCGTGAGCTGGCCGAGGTCGCCGCCGGGTACGGGGTGCCGCTGCACACCGACGCGGTCCAGGCGGTGGGTCAGCTGCCGGTGCACTTCGGTCGGTCCGGGACGGCGGCTCTCACCCTGACCGGGCACAAGCTAGGCGGCCCCTACGGAGCTGGGGTACTGCTGCTGGGCCGGGATGTTGCGGCTACCCCACTACTACATGGCGGCGGCCAGGAGCGCGATGTGCGTTCTGGCACGTTGGACGTCCCGGCGATCGTCGGGCTGGCCACCGCGGTCCGGCATGCGGTGCAGACACAGCCGCGGACCACAGTCCGGCTCGGTCAGCTGCGTGATGAGCTGGTGGACGGGATCCTGGCCCAGGTGCCCGATGCGGTGCTCAACGGGGATCCGGGCGACGGCGTGATCGACGGTGGGCCCTCGCGGTTGCCGGGTAACGCCCATGTCACCTTCCCGGGTTGCGAGGGCGACTCGCTGCTGATGCTGCTCGACGCCCGGGGTATCGAGTGCTCCACGGGAGCGGCATGCACTGCTGGTGTGGCGCAGCCCTCGCACGTGCTGCTGGCGATGGGCGCCGCGCCGGCTGCGGCGCGCGGCTCGCTGCGTTTCTCGCTGGGGCATACCTCCACGGCCGCGGACGTGGCCGATGTGCTCGATGCCATCGAGCCGGTAGTCACCCGGGCCCGCGGCGCCGGGATCCGGCGGGCAAGGGCGTCGTAGCGGTGCCCAGCGGAAAGTCCAAAAAAAGGTACTGCCGATGAAGGTCTTGGCAGCGATGAGCGGCGGAGTGGATTCCTCGGTGGCGGCCGCCCGTGCGGTGGACGCCGGGCACGAGGTGGTCGGGGTGCACCTGGCGCTGTCGGCGCAGCCCGGCACGCTGCGCACGGGCGCTCGCGGGTGTTGCACCAGGGAGGACGCAGCAGACGCGCGGCGGGTCGCCGACGTTATCGACATCCCGTTCTACGTCTGGGACTTCGCGCAGCAGTTCACCGCCGATGTGGTGGACGACTTCGTCGCGGAGTACGCCGCCGGGCGCACCCCTAATCCATGCCTCCGGTGCAACGAGCGGATCAAGTTCACTGCGCTGCTGGACCGGGCGTGTGACCTTGGCTTCGATGCGCTCTGCACAGGTCACTATGCGCGTCTGGCCAACGGTGTGTTACGCCGCGCCGTGGACGCTGGCAAGGACCAGTCCTACGTGCTCGCCGGGCTCACCGCCGACCAGCTGGCGCGTGCGCTGTTCCCGATCGGCGACAGTTCCAAGGCCGACGTCCGGGCCGAGGCGAGCCGGCGTGGGCTAGCCGTCGCGGACAAGCCGGACAGCCACGACATCTGCTTCATTCCCTCGGGCGACATCCGGGCTTTCCTGGCTGACCGGCTGGGGTCTCGGCCCGGGGAGCTGGTCGATGGTGAAACTGGTGAGGTCCTCGGGCACCATCACGGGGTGCACGGCTTCACGGTCGGGCAGCGCCGCGGGCTGGGGTTGCGGCGGCCGGCGCCCGATGGCCGCCCGCGCTTCGTCCTTGCGCTCGAGCCGGCCACCGGAACCGTGCGGGTGGGATCCGCGCAGCGCCTGGACGTCAATGTGATCGAGGCTGATCGTCCGGTGTGGACGGGTGCTGCGCCGGATGGTCCAGTCGAGTGCGTTGCGCAGGTTCGGGCGCACGGTGGATGTGCCAGCGCCGTGGCCGAGGCTGTCAACCATGGTGTCCTGGTTCAGCTGCAGCAACCCTTGCGTGGAGTCGCCCCCGGCCAAGCCGTCGCCTTATATCGTCCCGACCCCGACGGCGACGTCGTACTGGGCAGCGCCACCATCACCGCCACCCGATGACTTCCCCATATCCCCGATATGGAGCCTTATCGGGGCTATTGCGCCACCGCCGCGTCATCATCGACAACCTCGACCATCTGCTCGCCGCATCTGCAAACGTACGGCTCGTCGGCGTTTGTGCAGTGGCATTCAGATTCGATTCGAACGCGGCAGCCACATTCTCCGTGACCGCAAGTCAGCACGGTGCCGGAAGCATAATTTGCCATTGGACAGCTCCTCGTTGTTCGTGGTGGGTTTTTGTCAGTGGCGTGGGTGGGTATAACGCAGGCGGCTTTCCAAGCCTATCAGCCCGGGTCAAGATGTCGTCAGGGAGCTTTGATGCCTGGTTGGGCGCGATACACAGGCGCCGGCGAGCACACGACGTTGGCAAATAACGTCGAAGCACCCCGTGCTGAGCACCGGCAAAGCCTTGATAGAAATCCCCAGTGACCGACCAACGTCCGTGGCCCGCCGGTACCGCGACCGGGATCGGCTCGATGCCCGGCACCGACGCCCTCGAAGCTGCCCGCATTGTGGTCGGCGAGCTTCCCCAGCTACCCCACCTGCCCGAGTTGCCCGACCGGGGCGTCGGTGCCGACATGATCGGCCGCACCGCGGCGCTGCTTGTCGACCTCGCCGTCGAGCTAGTGCCTTCCGGCTACCGGGTTACCGCCCGGCCCGGCCGTGACCACCGCCATGGTGTCGACCTGCTGCGCACCGACTTGGACGCGCTCGAGGAGGCGGTGGATTCCGCCGGAATCCGGCCGGGGGTGATCAAGGTGCAGGCGGCAGGTCCGTGGACACTGGCCGCCGAGGTGGAGCTGCACAGCGGGCACAAGGTGCTCACCGACCCCGGTGCGTTGCGTGAGTTCTCAGCGTCGCTGGCGGAGGGGCTGCGGGTGCACGCGACGGAGGTATCCCGCCGGCTCGGCGCGAAGACCGTTGTGCAGCTGGACGAACCGGACCTGCCTGCGGTGCTCGCCGGCAGCGTGCCCACCCCGTCCGGATACGGCACCGTGCCCGCGGTGCCCGAAGGCGAGGCCGTCGAGCTGCTGCGCGGCGTACTCGACGCCCTACCTGCGCCGCGGATCGTGCACTGCTGCGCGCCGCGGCCGCCACTGGCGCTGCTGCGCCGCGCTGGGGCCGATGCGCTGGCCGTCGACGCTGAACTACTCGTCGGCGCGCCCCGGGCCACCGTTGACGCCCTCGGTGAAGCATGGGACGCCGAGGTTTCGGTGTTACTTGGGCTGGTGCCCGCGATGCCGCCCCCTTCACAGCCCACTCTCACCGGTCTGGCTCAGCCCGCGCTGGATCTGGTGGACCGACTTGGCGTCAACCGCGCGCTGCTTGCTGAGCGCTGCCTGCCCACCCCATCCTGCGGCCTGGCCGGCGCCACCCTGAGCTGGGCCCGGCGAGCGCTGACCCTGGCACGGGAACTGGGACAGGCCTTCATTGATCCGCCCGACTCCTGGTCGTCGTGACAGTCGCGGTGACAGCGAAATTGGGTGGCGCACGGTGCCACATCGTGGAGGGATGGGGGGATGGCCACCGTCGGCCTCAGCGGGCTGTCTCTTGCACCGGTCGAGCCTTCTGATGAGGAAGCCATCCGGCAGTGGTACGAGCTGCGCTGCGCGGTGGTGCAGGCGGACTGGCCTGATGATCCGTTGCCATGCTGGGTCCACGAGCTCGGCTGCTTCCGCCACCCGTGGCCCGGTGGGGTCGAGACGGCGTGGGTGGCTCGGGTAGCTGGCTCGGTGGCGGGCGGCTGCCAGCTCTACCTCCCGATGCTGGACAACCTGTGCAATGCTGCCGGCGAGATCCTGGTGGCGCCCGAGCACCGGCGGCACGGCATCGGTCGTGCGCTGTTCGCGCACCTGCGAGCCGAGGCC
Source organism: Actinomycetota bacterium (assembly GCA_030860695.1). Lineage (GTDB taxonomy): Bacteria > Actinomycetota > Actinomycetes > Mycobacteriales > Pseudonocardiaceae. The sequence continues at coordinate 4,119 of JALZHU010000111.1, read as the reverse complement.
GCCCGGCAGGGCCGGACCCGGTTTGTCGTCTCGGCTGAGCAGCCGTTGGACCCTACCGCGCCCGACCCGGCAGGACATTTCGCGGCGGCGTCCGGAGCGATGCCGGTCCTGGTCGAGACCCGGCGGCGACTCGATGTCAGCTCGGTGGACCCGGCTGTGCTTGCCCGGCTCGACGAGCAGGCGCGGGCGAAGTCACGGGATTACTCACTGGTCCAGTGGGTGGGTGGCACTCCGCAGCAGTGGCTTGATGACGTCGCCTATCTCGTGGGGCGGATGTCCACCGATGCCCCGCTGGATGACCTGCAGTGGGACGCGGAGGTCTACGACGCGACGCGGATGCAGGCCCGGGATGCCAGCTGCCTGGCCCGCGGACTGCATATGGTGACCACCGCGGCAGTGGATGGTACTGGGAAGCTGGTCGCCTTCACCCAGATCGTCGGCTGCGCCACGTCGCGCTGGTTCGCCGACCAGTGGGACACGATCGTGGCACCGGAGCACCGCGGCCACCGGCTGGGTACGCTGATCAAGGTGGCCAACCTTCACCTCGCCCGAGCGCAGCGCCCCGAGTTACGCGTCATCGACACCGACAACGCTGACTCGAACCCATACATGGTCGCGATCAATGAGGCGATGGGATTCCGGCCGTACCGCCGCACGGTCGAGTGGCAACTCGACCTGTAGCCACGCCGATCTGACGAACGTGGCGTACTGGTGGTGGCGGCGAAAGGTGCTAGCGTGGCGCACGGTTGTGGTCGTGTAGTTCCCCGATCGTTGTGAAGCGTCCGTGGAATGTGTGACTACGGGCTTCGCGCTCCCGTCGGGGATCCCTCCCTCGGGTGCGCGTGATCCGCGCAACCACGGGCCGGCACGGTGCCGGTCCAGCTGCAGATTCCAGGGAGAGCACATGGCACAGGGCGTCGTGAAGTGGTTCAACGCGGAGAAGGGCTTCGGTTTCATCTCCGTCGACGGGGGTGGCCCCGACGTGTTCGTCCACTTCTCCGCCATCCAGGGTGACGGCTACCGCACCCTGGACGAGAATCAGCGCGTGGAATTCGAGTCGAGCCAGGGGCCCAAGGGGCCGCAGGCCGATTCGGTCCGCACCATCTAGAGCGTTCACCCGCGGCCCCGTGCCAGTCCCGGTGCGGGGCCGCGCTGCGCCCCGCTGTCGGTGGTCGCAGCTACTCTCGCGGCGTGGACAACGAAGACCCCTTTGCAGGGTCGAGAATCGTGACCGCTCCTGCGGCCGAGCCGCCTGCCGACGTGAGAGCCGAGCATGGGGAGCTCGTCGAGACTGTGCGTGGGCACCAGTTCCGCTACTACGTGCTGGACGCTCCTACTGTCTCCGACGCCGAATTCGACCGGCTGTTCCACCGGCTGCAGCAGCTGGAGGAACGCTGGCCAGCGCTGGTGACACCGGATTCTCCAACACAGCTAGTCGGCGGCGGCTTCAGCACCGAATTTGCTGCCCACGACCACCTCGAGCGAATGCTCAGCCTGGACAACGCCTTCGACATCGAAACGCTGCGCGCCTGGACCGACCGGGTCGCCCGCGAGGTTGGCACCGATGTGCACTACCTGGCCGAATTGAAGATCGACGGGCTGGCGGTGAACCTGCTCTACGAGAACGGACGCCTGGTCCGCGGCTTGACTCGTGGCGATGGGCGCACCGGCGAAGACGTCACGCTCAACCTGCGCACCGTGCGCGATCTGCCAGACCGGCTGCACCACTGCGCCGAGTACCCAGTGCCCGAGCTGCTTGAGGTGCGCGGTGAAGTGTTCTTCCGGCTCCCCGACTTCGCCGAGCTCAACGCGGCACTCGTCGAGACGGGCAAGCCGGCCTTCGCCAACCCCCGCAACTCAGCGGCGGGCTCACTGCGGCAGAAGGACCCGCGGGTGACCGCGACCCGTCCACTGCGGTTGCTCTGCCACGGGCTGGGTCGCCGACGCGGGTTCGAGCCGGTCCGCCAATCGCAGTCCTACCAGGCACTGGCGGCGTGGGGACTGCCGGTCTCTGAGCACACCCGGCTGCTATCCACGATCGACGAGCTGATCGAGTACATCACCTACTGGGGTGAACGCCGCCACGACGTGCAGTACGAGATCGACGGCGTAGTGGTGAAGATCGACGAGGTGGCGGCGCAGCGCCGGCTGGGCTCGACGTCCAGGGCGCCGCGCTGGGCGATCGCCTTCAAGTACCCGCCGGAGGAGGCCACCACCAAGCTGGTGGACATCCGGGTCAACGTCGGGCGCACTGGACGGGTCACCCCGTTCGCGTTCATGGAGCCGGTGACCGTCGCGGGGTCCACGGTGTCGTTGGCGACGCTGCACAACGCCGACGAGGTACGTCGCAAGGGGGTGCTGATCGGGGACACTGTGACGATCCGCAAAGCCGGGGACGTCATCCCCGAGGTACTCGGCCCAGTGGTGGACCTGCGCAGCGGCGACGAGCGCGAATTCGCCATGCCCACACAGTGCCCGGAGTGCGGCACGCCACTGCGCCGGGAGCGGGAAAGCGACGTCGACATCCGGTGTCCCAATGCCCGCTCCTGCCCTGCTCAGCTCCGGGAGCGGATCTTCCACATGGCCGGGCGCGGCGCCTTCGACATCGAGATGCTCGGTTACGAGGCCGCGGTGGCGCTGCTGGCCGCTGGTGTGGTGCACGACGAGGGGGATCTGTTCGACCTCGACGAGCGCAAGCTGCTGGCGGTGGATCTGTTTCGCACCAAGGCGGGAGAACTGTCGGCCAACGGGCGCAAGCTACTGTCCAACTTGGACGCCGCGAAGGATCGCCCCCTATGGCGGGTCCTTGTGGCGCTGTCGATCCGGCACGTCGGACCCACCGCGGCGCAGGCGCTGGCCCGGGAATTCCGCACATTGCAGGCCATCGAGGCCGCCGACGAGCAGGCGCTGGCCGCCGTGGACGGCGTTGGCCCGACGATCGCCGCGGCCGTGCGCGAGTGGTTCGCGGTGGATTGGCACCGCGAGGTGGTGGCCAAGTGGCGCGCCGCCGGGGTACGGATGGAGGACACCGTGGAAGCCTCGGTACCGCGCCACCTCGAGGGACTGTCCATCGTGGTCACTGGCTCGCTGGAGGGGTTTTCCCGGGACGAGGCGGCCGAGGCGATCGCCGAGCGGGGAGGCCGGGCAGCCGGGTCGGTGTCGAAGAAGACCGCGTTCGTGGTCGTCGGCGAGGCACCTGGCGCAAAGTACGACAAGGCCGTGGCGCTCAAGGTGCCAGTACTCGACGAGGACGGATTCCGGGTCCTGCTGAGTGAAGGTCCCGACGCGGCCCGGGCGGTGGCTGCTGCACCGCCGCCGGAGACTATCAGATAGTTGTATGATTACCTGTCAGCCCTGCAGTCGTTCTCACCGGCGACCCGGACACGCGGTGGGGATACCGGATACCGGAGATCCCGACTGCGATTCCTTATCCCGTCGTGACGGCAACCAAACCCGTGGTATCACCGCGAGAGTGAGCGATTGCTGCGGTGGTGTTCAGTTGCGCAGGATGACCGCAACGATCCCAGCGAGGTGTTCCAGACGAGCAACCTCGGCGGCGCGAAACATCGGCCCGCCCGGACGCCCTACCAGCAGGGCCCGCTCCGGACTGCCCAGCGGGGTTGCTGCCAACTCGGTGCCCAGCTCCCGCCAGGGCAGCGGTACCCACTCCTCGTCACCGTCCAGGATCGTCGCGCGGCGCAGTGGCCACCATGGCAAATGCCCGGCGACGGTCTCCGGCGCGGCAAAGGAGGCAGTGACCCGGTGCGGTTTCCCCTCCATCGTGGCGAGCACGACTGCCCAGCCAGCTCGGATGATCTTAGGTACCCCGTCCGTGAAAGCCTGCAGGCCGTGGGCGGGGTCCGCGGCGATCTCCTCTACCAGCTCCAGCTCACGGTGGGTGTCCAGGACACCCGCCCACGGGCGGACGGCGTCGACCTCGACTCCTTCGATGGATTCCGCTGCGGTGATCAACACGTCGGGCAGCCGGCCGGAGGGAAGTTCCACGACGAGGTCATCGATGGCGATGCCGGATCTGCGCTCGACGACGTCGAGGCTGAGGATGTCAACACCCACCTTGCCCAGCGCGGTGGCCACCGCGCCGAGCGCCCCGGGGCGGTC
>JALZHU010000391.1 GCA_030860695.1 Actinomycetota bacterium | reverse complement strand
GCGGTTCGGCGGGCGGCGCTTGCGGGGGCGGGACATGCTGCGCAGCGGCGGGCTCACCGCTAGACGCCGGCTGTGCTGCGGCTGCGCCCAGCGACGGGACCCCAACCGCCGGCGCGGATACCTCCTTGTGGGCGACCTCTTCGGCGGCTCGAAGCGCGGCTGCCACATGCGGGTCGGTGGGGGTGTCGAACCACCTGGCGATGGCCTCGTCGTCCTCCTCAGGTCGGCTTGCGGGAATGTGCTCCCGGCTTGGCTCAAACCGGAACACCCCGTCCTCTCCGGGGGCACCGAGCATCTTGGTGAATCCCTCGAGTGCCTTGCCGAAATCGCTGGGCACGATCCAGACCTTGTTTGCGTCACCCTGGGCCATCTGCGGCAGCGTCTGTAGGTACTGGTAGGCCAGCAGCTCAGGAGTTGGGCGACCCGCCTTGATCGCGGCGAACACCTTCTCGATCGCCTTGGCCTGGCCCTGTGCCTGAAGATAGCGCCCGGCCCGTTCGCCCTGAGCACGCAGGATGCGGGACTGTCGCTCAGCTTCGGCATTGAGGATCGCGGCCTGCTTGGCACCCTCGGCGGAGAGGATCTGCGCCTGCTTCTGGCCCTCTGCGGTCTTGATCGCCGATTCGCGCTGGCCCTCGGCGGTGAGGATGGTGGCGCGCTTCTCCCGGTCTGCGCGCATCTGCTTCTCCATCGAGTCCTGAATGGACGGCGGCGGGTCGATCGCCTTGAGCTCGACCCGGCCGACCCGGATGCCCCACCGCCCGGTCGCCTCGTCGAGCACTCCCGATAGCTGGCCGTTGATGAAGTCCCGGGAGGTCAGGGTGTCTTCTAGGCTCATCCCGCCCACGACGTTGCGCAGCGTGGTGGTGGTGAGCTGCTCGACTGCTGCGATGTAGTTCGAGATCTCGTACACCGCATCCTTCGGGTTGGTCACCTGGAAGTACACGACGGTGTCGATGGAGACAGTTAGGTTGTCCTTGGTGATCACCGGCTGCGGTGGGAAGGACACCACCTGCTCACGCAGGTCGATCCGGTCCCGGATCCGGTCGATGAAAGGCACCAGGAAGTTCAACCCCGGGGTGAACGTGCTGCGGTAGCGACCGAGTCGCTCAACGACGGCGGCAGAGGCCTGCGGGATCACCACCACCGCCTTGATGACGGTGATGACGATCGTCAGCAGCATGACCCCGAATACCACGAGCAGGGCAACACTCATGAAGGCTCTCCCCAAACGACGGCGGTAGCACCGGAGATCTTCTCAACCCTAACGACCTGGCCAGGCTCGAATACCTCGGTGTCGTACAATGCACGAGCCGACCACAGCTCCCCACGCAACCTGATCTTGCCGCTGTGCGCGTCGACGGTGTTGACCACAATGGCCTTATCACCGACCAGCGCGTCGACATTAGTTCGCTCGAGCGCGGTGTACATCCGGCGCTTGATTGCCGGCCGGGCTAGGGCGATCAGGGCCAGCGAGGTGCCGCCAAAAACGGCGACTTCCAGCCAGGTCGAGGCGCCCAACGCGGCGAATCCCGCGGCCATCAGGCTGCCTGCCCCGAGCATGATCAGCACGAAGTCACCGGACAACACCTCGGCGGCGATCAGTAGAAACCCGGCTACAAGCCACACGACAGCGGGCATACGCCCATCTTGACAGATCTTCGAGCAGGATTGGCACAGTGATCGTGACCAGGCCACGGCTACTCGGCAGTGACGAAGTCGATGAGCTGCTCAACGGCAGCCAGCAGCGCCGACTCAAGATCGCGGAAACCCTCCACAGCCCCGAGTACCCGGCGCCAGCCCTCGGCTGGATCAGCGATCCCGCTTCGGTCTACCCAACCCAGCGCCCGGCACACGCCGTGCTTCCACGGCACCCCGTGTGGCACCTCCGGCCAACCCGGGATGCCCAGCGCCGCGGGCCGCACAGCCTGCCAGATGTCGACATAGGGATGACCGGTCACGAGCACGTGCGGCGAGCACACCGCGTCTGCTAGGCGGCTTTCCTTGCTGCCTGCGACCAGGTGATCGACCAGCACGCCAAGCCGCCGGTGTGGGGCAGGGCCGAACTCCGCAACCTGCTCGGCAATATGCTCCACACCGTCGAGCGGTTCCACGACCACGCCGTCCACCCGAAGATCATGGCCCCACACCCGCTCTACAAGCTCAGCGTCGTGCTTGCCCTCCACCCAGATCCGGCTGGCCCGTGCGGTCCGGGCCCGCAATCCCGCCACCCGGACCGACCCGGAAGCCGATCGGGTCACTCCAGCAGCCAGCTGTGCAGGGCGGACCAGTGTGACCGGATCACCATCGAGCAGGAACGCCGCGCGCCGCAGCGGAAACGTCCGGACCCGACCCCGGGCGTCTTGGAGCACCACAGCATCGCGTTCGCAACGGAGCACCGCGCCGCAGAACCCGCTCGCGGCATCCTCCACCACCAGACCCGCCTCAGCCCGCAGCTGCGGCACCTCCCGTCGCCGGTGTGGCCGCAGCATGCCTGGTCCGTAGCTTGCGCTCCGACGCGGCAAGCCGCTCTGTGGGTCCCCCTGGAGCATGGTGCCGACGCTAGCCCGATAACTGAAGTCAACAGTGCAGCCACGCCGCTCGTGCGCATCGCCAGTTCGCGTTCTACCCTCCTACTCCGTGCCATGCCCCAGCGCGACACTGACCGTGTGGGCCTCAGCCTGGCTGCACGGCTCCGCCGCACCTGATGCTGTGATCGACGGTCTGCACACCTGGGCAGGCCTGCATGAAGTGGTAGCCGCCGACGAGCCCACCGCACGGCGACTTGACCTGCCCGCTCCCGGCGAAGCTCCGACCTCTGTGGTCGGGCTGTTAGCCTCGGCCCGACGAGCCGGGGCTGACGGTGGCCAGCTGTTGTTGCCGGTGCCCGGCGACGTGCGAGGACTACCGCCTGAAGGACCGCTCGCCGCGACGGCACTGAGCAGCGGCGAAGTCGCCATGTTCACCAGCGCGGAACTGGCCGTGGTGCCGGCCGCGGTCGCCGACGGCGTGCTTCGCTGGACAGTGTTCGCCCCTGGCCCCTTACCCGCCGTCGGCGAACCAGCGCTGTCCGATGCCGAGCATGGACTGCGCGGTGCAGTACGCCAGGCAGCGACAACGTTGGTGGATCTCGACGTCGCTCGGCACCGGCCCGGGGTTCGCGCCGAAATCGCCGAAGCCCTGGAGCGCCGGACTCGACCGCCGTGGCCTGAGGGCACGCCGGCCCGCGCGCTACGGGTGCTGGAGCAGGCCGACGAGGTGCAGGCCATCCTCGTCGCCGCGGATACCGACGACCTGGGCGGCGCGCTGTCCGCGTCGGTGGTGGCGGCCCGTTCGGCGGCGCTGCGACCGCTGTTCACCGCGGTGCGGGAGGCCCGGCGCTCGGCGGTCGCTGAGGCAGTGCGGGCCCTGACTCCCCGCGCTGGCCGGCGCTAATCGGCTACCGCACCGGCTTGCAGCAGTCCGGTGCGCAAGGCGTCCCGTTGATGCCCTGACCGGCTGCTGGGGCCTGCGAGCACCGGCGGACGGGTGTGCCGCGCACCTGTTCGGAGATGAGCTCCACCACCATCTCGGCGAAACGTGGGTCGGTGCCCGGGGTAGCGGCTCGCGCGAAGCCCATACCGAGCGTCGCAGCCCGTTGCCGGGCCTCGTGATCGAGGTCCCACAGCACCTCAAGGTGGTCAGAGATGAAGCCGATGGGTGCCACCACGACACTGGGCACCCCTTGGCCGTGCAGCGCGTCGAGATGGTCGGTTACGTCTGGCTCCAGCCACAGCACCTGCGGGGGCCCGGAGCGGGATTGCCACACCAGGTCGTAGCTGTCCACGCCGGCCGCCGCGGCAACCAGCCGGGCGGCCGCGGTGACTTGCCGGGAATAGCGGTGACCGCCCTGCTCAGCAAGCCCGGCGGCGGCATTCGCGGCCAGCGGCACTGAGTGCGCTGTGAACACCACCCTGGCGGTGGGGTCTACCAGCTCGCGGGCCGTGCGCAGCGCGTCGGCGCACGCGGCAACGAACAGTGGGTGATCGAAGAAATGCCTCAGCTTGACCAGATCCGGTGCCCCGGG
>JALZHU010000390.1 GCA_030860695.1 Actinomycetota bacterium | reverse complement strand
ATTTCTCTTCCCAGCGCGGCACGTCCGGCGCGTCCTCAGGCGGTATCACCTACGAAGTGCGGGGCCCCTTCCGCAGCTAAACTCCCGCACCCGCCCGCAGCTGGGCAGCAGGCTAGACAGCGGCAACGACATCGTCTCGGCGGTGCGTACGGTTCCCGAACTGTGCAGTGGTTGTGTGTGGCGAGTTGGGTCAGCACGGTGTGCGTGCGGATCCGTCGTTCGCCGCCGATTACGTGGGCGATGTCGGCGAGGTGATCGACCGGCGGCGGCTCATCGTCGGGTTCGGCTGTGGCCGTCAGCTCGCGGCCTTGCTCGGCGAGGAGCGCTAGCGCGCGAGCGACAATCGGAGACACCAGGTCGATGCCGTCCTCGAACGGCACGTAGAAGGTGCACACCAGCTCCCATGGCTCGTCGGTGATGCCGACGGCGACACAGGTGCCCCGGTCGGTTTTCATCCGTAGCTCGGTAGCGCGGATGCCGGCGCGGTAGCGGCCAGCCCCGAGCAAGCCGTCGTTGGCGATGTGGTCGGCGACTGCGAACGCTACCCCGCAGGAAATGTTGTGGATGACCTCCTTGGGATGCTGTCCTTGGTCGGCGACTGCGTGGCCAATAGCAGGATGATCCCGTACTTGCGGGCCCGCTTGATCAACCGGGCCAACTTGCGCGACACCTTCGGCGGCCGACCAAGTTGCGCGCCAGCGTGCGACCGCGTTGCTCCATCTCCTCGGTCAACTCGGCCAGTGCCTGCACGGCATCGGCGGCCACCGCATCGTCCATCCCCATCCGATAACGGGCTCAGCCTCGGTACCAAGAGCTCAAAGTCCGGGCTCTCCCCCATCACGAAACCCACAACTCAGCGGTCGGGTCCAGCGCGGCACCGAGCAGCAACGTCCGCACGGCTGAGGTCTTGCCCTGCCCCGGTCGCCCACCGATCAGCCAGTTGGACTCAATCAACGGGGCATTGACAATTACCCCACGTTGCGGGCCAAACGGCAACCGTCGAACAGGTCCACGGTCCCGTCATGCAGCAACGGCCAGTCACCGGCTCCGCCGCCGAGCTTGCTCTTGTCGGCAATCCACAAGTCAAGCACCCCATCCTCGTCAGCCTTGGTCGGCCATGTCTCCAACGACGCACGACCAAGGTTGGCCTCCAACGTCGCCCGGCGATCGGCCACCATGTCGGCGGTCACCCCGAGCGGTAACCGCACCGCGCGAACGTGCCGTCTCCGTCCTTGCGCGCAGGGATGAGGTAGACCAACTCGCCGCCGTCCTTGAAAAACGACGTCAACGACGCAATCCCGAGATGCGCAAGTCCGGTAGGCAAAAATTAGTGCGTTCTCGATCTGGTCGCTGCTCGCATGTGCGACCGCAAGATGGGCCAGACAGAGCCACCTAGTCGATTCGCTCAGCGAATTTGAACGCCAGTTCGAGGGCTTGATTGCTCATATCGCCGTCGCCAGCTGCGGCAGCGGTCGAGATAGCCGGTGAGTTCATAGCGGCCGAAATTCACGTTTGACCAGGACTGGCCGATGTGTTCGCCTTGCCATATGTACGTCAGAGCATCCGTTTCGAGAGGAGAAGTGAGCTGTACAGCGGCGAGCGTGTAACCGGGTCCTCGAATGCATCTAAGGTGGCCCACTCAGCGTCGGTGAGATGGGTGAATACCTTGCTTTTCGCCTCGCCCTGGCCCGGAACCAATCCGGGGTAGACCCTCTGCGGTAAGCACACGACGCGCCAACCGGGCGCGGTCGCCTCCTGGCATTGAGGTACGTGACCTATGAGAGCCCGCACAACGTCATCAAGAAGCAGCATGCCATAGACGAAAAGTCTACTGATTTCCTCCGATAGCCGGGCCGGTTGGCCGGAGTTTGTGGAGTTCGCTTGGAGTAAGCGGGCGCCTATAGGCTTCACGAAGTACCTCCGCGAGCGTGGTACCGCCCGCTTCGACGAGTTGGATGAACCAGTCTATTCCCGCGGTGTAGGACCATAAGTAGGACTTGAACAGTGGGTTCCTGCTGCTGTCGTAAAGTTCGCGGCGATCTCCTCGTCAGTGCACCAGGGAACCTGACGGTATGCCAGGTCACGACAGTCCTCAGCCGTCGCGCCGCTATTGATCAGTATATGGATATGACCACGGACGAGGTTCACGAAATGATCGATTCTCGTACGGCAAATTACAATTTCGTCATCGGGTAATGCGATCCATGGTAAAACTTGAGCCAAACCCTCGAATAGGATTTGATGTGGGAAATGGACGGCCAGAATCCTCGTCCACTCAACCGTGCTGGCCCCGGCCTGCGCCGTGAGAATCGAGTATTGCAATGCGTGCCCAAGAACCTCGTAAAGCGCGAAGCGATAGGCGTCAATACGTGAAAGGGAGGCATTGTTCTTATTGATACGCAGACGTGCGTCGTGGCCTGCGCCGTCGAGCCAGTAAGACCAGTATGCGTCGATCTCGACGTCTTCGATTGACAGGTTGAAGTCGGTGGCGGTATCAATGAGTCGGCGGACACCGGACTCGTACTTTCGTGCGTACTGTACGATCGCGGCACCCACCTCGGCCACCGGTAGTTGCTCACTCACAGCGCGAAGATTCTTCCAGGTGTGTTCATCCCACGAGACCCCCAGTGGCATGAGAGCGTCTTTGGCTATCGATGCGCGCTGCTCGATGTAATCTTGGGTCCAACCGCGTGGCTTGCAACCCTGCGTCAGCGAGATGTACTGGTCGAACGGTAGTTGTTCGCCAATAAGGGCGCGGAGGTACGCGATATGCGCATCAAGCTGGGCGCCCAGTGCTGGTTGATGCGCAGAGTTAGCCTCTATCCGGAACCGGTTAAGGGTGTCGAGCGCGGCAAACCGATGGTCGAACGGTCGTGGTTTCTCTGCTGGTGGTGCGCAGTCGAAGTCAATCACAGGAGCTTCGCCGCGTGACCTTTCCAGCGCGTCCCAGCGGCGGACCGCTTCTTCGACGGCGTCACGAAGATGCTGCACGGCTAACTTCCCACCGTAGGGTCACGGCCTGGCTGGGTTGGAGATAATTGCGGGTCACGGTGATGAGAGCGTCACCAGCGTCGTCGGCGCAGACAAGGTCCTCGGTCGCCGAGACCTCGGAGCCGTCGGCTTGTTCTTCGATGGCGGTGCAGTTGAGGAGCATGTCGACGCCGCGATGGCGGATGTTCAGGGTGAGGTGGCGGGTGTACCGCGGAACGGCCTGCCGCCAGTAGTGATCGTGGATGAACTGCCCGCCACGGCAGGAGTACGAGATGGTGGCTACTTCATCGGAGGCGATACCTGGCGAGATGTGGCAGGCGAACTTGGACAGGTTGTTCATGTCGTGCATTCGCTGGATTGCCACTTTGCGGTCGTTGCTGGGTGAGGGCTCGATCGCCAGAGGACCGTCTGTGGTCTCGAACCATAGCTTTCGCGTCAGGCGCTTGATAGGACGATTCGTGAGGTTAAGAAGTTGATGAGAATAGGTGACTGTTGACCATCCCGCACCGTCGATGTCAATGGAGCAGGTCACGTCGAGTTCGACAATGTGGCCAGCGAGCTTCGCCAAGCGAGCGATCTCTGCGTCGGACAGGTGGAGTCGCTTGGCTAGTGCCACAAGCGATCGAGCAATACGTTGCGCGGGCACTTTTTCGGTTTCGGCGCCCGGGGCGGCCGGCGCCAACGAACCCTAGGGTTGTTTCTCACGGAAAACGGCGCCCCCTATCCGACAACCGCCCGCACTGGATCCGCCACACCACCTTCGACGAGGACCGCTTCCAGGTACGCACCCGCAACGGACCCCGCATCATGGCCATCTGCGCAATCTCGCCATCAGCCTTCTCCGCCTCACCGGCGCCACCAACATCGCCCAAGCCCTCCGACATCACACATGGGATCCACTCAGACCCGTAGAACTACTCCTGACCAGCTGAGAGAGGACTTTGCCGGGCCCTGCGACACAGCTTGCCCGAGCTTGCCGCCGATCCACGCAATCCCCGACATCGCCCGAGGGGCCGATGTTGAGCTGTCGGCGGTTAAGGTGGTGGAGTGGCTCTACGAAAAGCGGCGTCCTCTAGTCGAG
>JALZHU010000110.1 GCA_030860695.1 Actinomycetota bacterium | reverse complement strand
GGAGGCAACTGATGAACCGACTCGCACAACTCCGTGAGGCAGGCGTGTCGATCTGGCTGGACACGCTGTCACGGCCGTTGCTCGAAACCGGCGAGTTCGCGCGCCTGGTGCGCGAGCAGGCCGTCACCGGCGCGACATCGAACCCGACGATCTTCGCCAAGGCGATCACCGGCTCCAACCGCTACGACAGCCAGCTGCGCGCCGCCGTGAACGGGGGCCTGCGCAGCCCACAGGAGCTGTTCTTCGAGCTGGGCCTGGAGGACATCCGCCGCGCCGCCGAGGTGCTGCGCCCGAGCTATGACGCAACCCAGGGTCAAGACGGTTTTGTGTCCTTCGAGTGCACTCCAGACCTCGCCGATGACACCAACGCAACGATCGCGCAGGCGCTGCAGCTGTGGGCAAGGCTCGCACTGCCCAACGTGATGATCAAGGTGCCAGCGACCGCCGCTGGGGTGCCCGCCATCGAGGAGCTCACCGCGCGCGGCGTCAACATCAACGTCACCCTGCTGTTCTCCGCCGAGCGCTACGAGCAAGTGATCGACGCCTACCTCACCGGACTCGAGCGCCGCGCCGCAGCCGGCGAGCCACCCGTCGGGGTTGCGTCGGTGGCGTCGTTTTTCGTCTCCCGCGTCGACACCGAGGCAGACGCTCACCTTCCTACCGACTCCCCACTGCGCGGCAAGATTGCCATCGCCAACGCCCACCGCGCCTACGGCCGCTACCTGGCGCGGTTCTCAGGCCAGCGATGGGAAGCCCTGCGAAGCCAAGGCGCGGCCCCACAGCGCCCACTGTGGGCCAGCACCGGCACGAAGGATCCGCACTACTCCGACGTCCTTTACGTCGAGGAGCTGATCGCCCCCGGTGTGATCAACACAATGCCGGAACAGACACTGCGGGCCTTCGCCGACCACGGCACCGTCAAGCGCACCCTCGACCCCAACATCACCACCGCCGAGCACACACTCGCCGACGCCGCGGACGCCGGCCTGGACCTGACCGCAATCACGGCACAACTTGAACGCGCCGGCGTCAGCGCCTTCTGTGACTCCTACCGCCAACTTCTCGACTGCATTGAGTCGAAGCTCGCGGTGCTGCCCCGCGCCGCGGCGGCCGGGTAGGGCCGACGCGATGGACAAGCGCCGCTTCACCACCGCGTTGGGCAAGTACGTGGCCAATCCGATCGTCAAGGCAGCCGTCGCCCTGCGGCTCGCACCGCAGAGCTACGCGATCCTCGAGACGACCGGACGCAAGTCCGGTCAGCCCCGACGGACCCCGGTCGGACACAGGCTCGACGGCAACATGTTGTGGCTGGTCGCCGAGCACGGTCGCCGCGCGAACTACGTGCGCAACATCGAAGCCAACCCGCGCGTCCGCGTGAATGTCCGGGGCAAGTGGCGCTCCGGCACGGCGCACACCCTCGCACACGACGATCCCCGGGAACGCCTGCAGAAGATCGGCCTGCGCTTCAACGGTGCTGTCGTGCGGATCATGGGCACCGATCTGCTCACAGTCCGGATCGACCTTGATCCCTAGCAGCATTCGATTGCTGTGGCCGTTCCTGGAGTAGTTCGACGAGGACTGCGGCATGGCTGATCACCGGGTCTTTGCTTGCGGTCAGCAGCGTCAGCGTTCGGTCTCTGGCCAACTCGCGCAAGTGCGCCAGGGCTGTCGCACGTTGCCCTGAGGCGAGCTCGGCCCGGTAGCGGCGACGGAACTCAGCGAACCGCTGCGGATCATGGCTGTACCATTTGCGTAGCGCCGTTGACGGTGCAACCTGCTTGCACCACTCGCCGATTTCGGCCCTGGATTTACTCATTCCGCGCGGCCACAGGCGATCCACCAGCACTCGGTTCCCATCTCGCTCTGTCGCCTGGTCATAGACTCGGGCCACCCGCACCGTCACTGTGCTCACCACCGAATGGGAGTTGTCTACCGCTGTCCGGAGGCATCCGCCCTCGTTCTCCCAGGCCTGCTCGTCACAACCGGGGAAGAGGGTGGCCCAGAGGCGGCCGCCGCCCGCTTGTTGTCCGCGGCATTGTCGTCAGTCATGATAATGAGGTTTAACACTGCAACGGCACATGCCCAGGTTTCGAGTTCCTGCGTGTCGGTCGGCAGAGGGATCACGGCGTCCACGCCATGGCATATCGCGCGATTGGGCCGGGCAAGTGCCGTCGCAATACTAATCGCGGGCCCCCGCGAGATCCTGCGTGAGGTCGAGAAGGAGCCGGCTCGTCAGCGGGCATCTACATCGGTGGCTGATTTCCGCTCGCGGACGCTGATCCGGCTGCATCGGTGACTGCAAGTGAGGCCCATGCGGCTGGGGACGATCGCCGAACGGCGCGACCACCGGGTCACGTGGATGAGTCACGGGACGTTGCTGAGTGCGTTACGCCGCATGCGTAGCAACCGATAGGCCATGTGGAGTAATCCTCGGGCGCTCGTCGCGCCTCGAGGCCGCGCTGGCGACAAACGAGCAGGTAACACTCTCAGGTTCGCCCCGCCGGGCATCGCCTCCTTACATATTTGCGCCGCATTCGGCGGCACCTGGCACGGGCTGCCCCGATCCGCACCGAGCAGTTCGACATGGCCTGACTCTCAACCAAGAAAGGTTCATCCCGTGCGCCCCCCCATCCCACGCTTCGTCCGATGGACCGTCTCGCTCGCCGTGATCGTTGCCCTGATGGTCGCCGTGTTCCAGTACTGGGACAACAGGCAGGTCGCGTCTGGAGCCGCGGAAAGCGGCTGGACGCAGACTCAGTGGGGCCTACTCGGGCCCGCGGACCGCGACATGCTGGTCAAGGTCCGGCAGGCCGGTCTCTGGGAGATGCCCACCGGGCAGCAGGCCCAGCAGCAGGGGAGCAGTGCCAGAGTGCGGGAGGTGGGCCGGCTCATCTCGGCCGAGCACAGCGTGCTCGACGCGCAGGTCCGCGAGGTCTCTGGACAGCTTGGCGTGTTGCTGCCCAACCAGCCCACCGCTGCGCAGCAGGCCTGGATGGCTGAGATCGCCAGCCAATCGGGCTCCGACTTTGACCGCACGTTCGTGCAGCGGCTGCGTGCCGCACACGGCAAGGTGCTCCCGGTCCTGGCGGAGGTGCGATCGGGTACCCGCAACGAGCTGATCCGCTCGTTCGCCACGACCGCTGCCCAGGCCGTCACCCGGCACCATGAGTATCTGGAGAGCACTGGGCTGGTCGACTTCTCCGCACTGCCAGAACCACCTGCCCCCGCACCACCTGCCCCCGACGCCTCTACGGCTTCCGCGTCTGCGGCCTCCGCGGCAGCCGCACCTGGAACTGCGGGTGCTTCTCCCGCTGGCCATGAACAGCATGTCACCCAGGTCGCCGCCCAATCCACCGCGGCCAACGTTTACGTCGCTGCTCTGGTCTATATCGCGGGGCTGCTGGCGCTCATCGGACTGCTCTGTGTGTTGGGTACGGCGGTCCTGCGGGCGCGGCAGAACCATGACCAACCGCGCCGAGCCTTGCACACCCCCCGTGATCTCCCCCCTCGACCACGGCACGCTGCTCAGCGCTGGTGAGCGCCCCGAGCTGGGCTGCCTTCCGGCCCTACGGCCCCCTGTCCCTACGACGGAATGAGACTGAACATGGCACGTGGAAAGCACAGGCTGCCCACTCCGGTGCGGTTGCTGGCCGCTGCCGCGGCGGTGCTGACCGTGGGGGGGATCGTTATCGCCACCGGAACCGCCTCCGCACATGACGAGAGATCGGCTGCAGGCTCGAGTGGGCTGAGTAGCACGGCAGCGGGCGGCCAGGACCGCGGTGACGGCGAGGGTAAGGGCAATAGGGGTAAGAGAGACAAGGGTAAAAAGGGCGATAAGGATAAAAAAGACAAGGGCAACAAGGTCAAAGGAAACGAGGGACGGGGTAACCAGGACCGGGGTAACCAGGACCAGGACGCTGAGCAGTTTCCTGGCCGGGACCAGGCCGGTGGCCCCTTCCGGAATGACTTCATCAATATCGCGAACGTGTCGCCGAACGTTGAAGAACCCAGGCTCAGGCGCAATGCGTCCACCGGCAGCTTCACCAGTGTCTGTGGCACCAACGAAGAAGGCCACCGCAACTCAGACAACTTCATGGTCGCCCCCGGCAAGGTGAACGGCGCTCAGCACGTGCACGACTACGTCGGCAACCTCTCCACCAACGCCTTCTCCACTGACGAGAGCCTCAATGCTGCCGACACCACCTGCGCGAAAGAGGACAAGTCGACCTACTTCTGGCCCGTGCTGCGCGACACCAGAAAGCAGGGCGACGACGCTCTAGTCGATGGCGGTGGCCTCGATGGCAACTTCGGTGAGATCCTTCAGCCCACCTCGGTCAACCTGCAGTTCCGGGGCAATCCCACCAGCCAGGTGACCGCGATGCCGGAGGGGCTGGCGCTCATCACTGGGGACGCCAAGGCGGCGACCAACGGGGACACCAACGCAAAGGTGGCCTGGACCTGCGCTGGGTTCGAGGACCGCGTCACCACGAAGTACCCGCTGTGCCCGCCGGGCAGCCAGTTGACGCGAATCCTCGACTTCCCCAGCTGCTGGGACGGCAAGAACCTGGATTCGGCGGATCACCGCACCCATATCGTGTTCCCGAAGCGGAACGGGTCCTGTGGGAAGGGCTTTGTGGCCGTGCCGCAGCTGCGGATGACGCTGACCTACCAGCAGCCGAGGGGACGGGGATTCGCCCTGGACAGCTTTCCCGAACAGAAGCACGATCCCATCACCGACCACGCCGACTTCATGAACATGATGCCCGAGGAGCTGATGACCACTGCGGTGAACTGCATCAACAGCGGCCAGAACTGTTGATAACCCGTCGGCGGCCCTGCTAGTTGGGTGGCAAGCCGCCGGCTCGCAGGGCCACTTTCGGTCTGCCGATCGGGTGATACCTGGGCGGCCTGGTGTCCCGGGAGGCACGCCATGCGTCATGTGATCGTGACACCCTCGAAGAGGACGAACGGCAGCGGAGGCGTCGGACTGGATCTGGGCACGGTGCGCTCCGACAACCGGGTAGCCGCAGCGACGGGGCGCTACGTCGTGGTGATGAGTGACGAGGTGCACGGTGATCACGCGGCGGTCGCTGATGCGTTGCGTTCGATGGCAGGGGTCACCAGCATTGCTAGCACCAGGGACTTTGAGGCCAGCGCTCTCGACGTCGGTCAGGCCAGTACGGCGGACGCGACGGTGTTCGCCGAGCTTGGCATCGCAGTGGTGGCGGCCGACCCGGATCAGCAGGCCTCGATAACTGCGGCTGCTGACCGAGACCGGCACATTCTCGCCATCGAGCCCGAGCGAATCCTCTACGCTGTCAATGACCCCACGCCGTTGTCGGTCCACTGCCTGCATAGTTATCGCGACGCCGGGACTGAACTCGACGAGCAGGCGACCGGCGGGTCGGGCGAGACCGCGCTCCAGGCAGCCCCCCGCTTTGCGGACACGCCCGGGTTCACGTGGGGATTGCAGGCGACGATGGTCTTCACCTCAAGCCACACTGGGGAGGGTGTGCCAGTGGCCGTCCTGGACACCGGGTTCGACTTCGGCCATCCCGACTTCACCGGCCGGGACATCACTGCCCAGTCATTTGTGCCGGATGAGCTTCCCCAAGACGGCCACGGCCATGGCACGCACTGCGTTGGGACCTCATGCGGGCCGGCCACCCCGTCTGGGACCCGGCGATACGGCGTCGCCAACCAGTCCAATATCTTCGTCGGCAAGGTGCTCAGCGATCAGGGCTCAGGGACTGATACCACCATCCTGGCCGGGATGAGCTGGGCTCTGGCCAACGGCTGCCGGGTGATCTCCATGTCACTGGGCGCGAACATCCGCACCGTCTCGCAGGCATATGACGCTGTCGGTCGCCGGGCTCTGAATGCAGGCACCCTGATCGTGGCCGCGGCTGGCAACAACGCGAGGCGAAGGGCCGATGATCTGGGCTTTGTCGGTGTTCCGGCCAACAGCCCATCCATCATGGCTGTCGCGGCCGTCGACTCCGCGCTGCACATCGCCGATTTCTCCGCACGGAGCGCTCCGGTGGCGGGGGGCCAAGTCGATATCGCTGGCCCTGGTGTGGCGGTGTACTCGTCCTGGCCGATGCCGGACCGGTACCGCACGATCTCCGGCACCAGCATGGCGACACCGCATGTGGCCGGGATCGCAGCGCTGTGGTCCGAGGCGACGGGTGCGACCGGGGCCGCGCTGTGGTCGGCAGTGGTGCAGGCCGCCAGCCGGTTACCCCTTCCCTCGGTCGATGTGGGGGCGGGTCTAGCCCAGGCACCGCAGTAAGCTGATTGTCGGCACCGGGTATTTTGTCGGCACCGGGCGGTATGAGGAGAAGATCATGCTTCGCAGGATCACCGTGACCGTTCACGACGACCGGCTGCCGCATATCGACGAGCTCGCCGATCGGTTGCGAGCTGCCGGGATGCAGGTTGATCAGGTGCTTCAACCGGTGGGTGTGATCACCGGGTCGGTTCCCGGTCCACGACGCGACATAATCGAAACTTTGGCCGTGATCGAAACTCTGCCCGGCGTGGTCGCTGTTGAAGACGAGACAGCCTTCCAGATACCGCCCCCAGACGCTGAGGTCCAGTAGCGTCAGGCTCAGATGAGATCTCGCCAGGAGGCCCACGCTGAGCCTCCTGGCTTAAGATTTGATCATCGATCGGATCAGTGTGAGGGATCGCTTGGGGTCCAGGGCGACCCGCTGCAGCTGCTCTGCGACCAGCTCGTATCTGCTGCGCACCTGGTTGGGATCGTGCAGGTAGACCGCGTCATCCTGCAGCTCAACGTAGGCAATCGGGCTCACGGCCTCGAATCTCAGCACGGCGAAATGACCAGTCGCCGCAATGTTGGGGCCGTCCTCTGGGCGGATCATCTGGATAGTCACGTTGGGCAGTTCCGCCATCGTCACCAAATGCCGCAGCTGGGCCTGGCGTAACTGTGCGCTGCCCACCGCCAGCCGCAGCGCTCCTTCGGTCAGGACGGCATGCAGCCGCAGCGGCCGCTCGCGATCGGTGAGCAGCGCGGCACGGGCCATCCGGAAATCAACGAATCGTTCGGCGTGGTCGGCTCGCACCCGCAGCGCCTCGGCGGTGACTGCGGTGGCGTATTCCTGCGTCTGCAGCAATCCCGGTATCAGGACCGGCTCGAACACAAACTCGCTTTCAGCTAGGCCTTCCAGCCCGGCAAAGGTCTTGAACCAGTCCGGTATCACCTGGGCCCACGGAGCCCACCAGGTGGCCTCGTCGGCTCGGTCGGTCAGGGAGATTAGTCGATCGATGTTTCGCTGCTCGGCACCGTAGGCGGCCAGCAGCCGCGCGATATCGTCGGGATCTTGCTGCTGCCGCCCCGTCTCCAGGTGGCTGAGCTTGGCCCGGCTGATGCCGCTCAGCGCGCTGGCTTCGGTTAACGACAGCTTGGCTAGATTGCGGTAGCGGGCCAATTCCACGCCGATCAGCCAGCGCAGCGGTGCCGGATCTCCACGCGGCACCATTCACGCCATCGCTTTGCTCATGAGACGTCTCATGATACAGTCCCCGACTTGATGTATGTTCCACCATTCGCTATCACGAACCGACCGGCCGACGGAGTGCAACAAGAGCCAGCCAGGACCACAGTGGACGCCGAGCCGACTTCGCTGAGCTTGCGGTCGGGATGGTTGGCGGTGAGGCTACCGGGCTGCTCGCAGAGCAAGCCAGCAGACTCGCCGCTGGTTTCGTCAGGGATGTTCGCTAACCAGCGCCGGCCCCGCTCGTGGCTCCCGTAACCGGGCGGGGTCGTCGTTTCCCATTACAGACCGGGGGACACCAACTGTGGACCACGCCCCACAGAACCGTCAGATCCCAGGCGAGTCGAGCTTTGGTGCCGGCCCGCAGCTGCGCGGGACACCGCACGTGACCGACCTGCGGATACCCGATCCGCAGTTTTCCAGGAAGACCCCGGCTCACCGCCGGTCGAGCTGCCCCGCACCGCTAGCGGCTCCGGGTGGCCAGCCGAATCCCAGCCAGTGGTACGGGGCGTCGAGCGTGGAGCAGTTGCGCTGGGCGCGCTGTCCCGACGATGGCCGCCTGCACCTGCTGCAACCCGCTCATGTCAGCTTCGCCGTCGCCGGGCGCCACGCGCAGACAGTATGCGGCCAGTGGATGGCGGCTGAGGGTCTCACAATCAACAGCGGTCCCTCGGGGACGCTGTGTATGACCTGCGTCATCGACGCCTCCGCTCAGATGCCCGCCGCTGGCCCGAGGAGCATCCGGTGAGTTACCTCGTGGCCACTGCCGCCTTCGAGGAGACAGTCCCACCGATCCAATCCGAGGTCAGCAAAGTAGCCGGTACTGTGCCTCGGTGGCCGGCCAATCGTGGGATGAGCCCTCCGATGAGCAGCTCTTACGCATTGCGATGCGTCGAGAGGCCGCCGCCATCGTGGTGGTGGTGGAAGGCGAGGTGGACATGCTCACCGTCGGGCGGCTTCGAGCGGCGGTCGATGAGGCGTTTCGGGACGCCGCGGGGCGGCCCGTGGTCGTCGACTTGACTGCGGTGACCTTTCTGGGGTCGCACGGCTTGGCGACGTTGGCTGAGGCCGCGTCGAAGGCGGAGGGGCGCCGCGAGCCGTTGCGGGTCGTTGTGGACGAGACGCGTGCGGTGGTCCTTCCGTTGCAGGTCAGCGGCCTAGATGAGGTACTAGCGCTGTACTACACGGTCGAAGAGGCGTTGTTCCAGTGAGCGGGCCGGGATCGGATACGGCATGCTTGCGCAACGATGCCACCGCCACCATGTGACCGCGGTCAGCCGACTCCGCGGGCAGACCGTGAGTCAGCCGGGAACGACGAGCCGCAAAAACGGCCGCCGGTCGCTTTCCATCTGGTGCTGGCCGCGGAGCCGGCCGCGCTGTCGTTGATCCGCGGCCGGCTCCGTCAGTGGCTTAAGGCGTATCAGTGGCCTGATGCTGAGCTTGAGGACCTGGTGCTAGCCGTCAGCGAGGCCGCATCGAATGCCGTAGAGCATGCCTACCCGCCCGGGGTGCTGGGAAATGTTGAGGTCGGCGGCCGGGTCATCGTCGTGCCGGATGGTTCCTGGATGGTCGAGCTGACCGTCCGTGATCACGGTTGCTGGCGGCCGATCCCCGAGCGGTCGGAGAACCGCCGGCGTGGCATTCCTTTGATGAAGGCGACGCTCGCCGAGCTCGTCATTGACGGCACGGACCAGGGCACCTGCGTGAGCATGCGGAGCCGGTCTGTCGGTCGGTAGGGGACGTTTCCCTGGTGCCCCACCACCGTCGCGCTGAGCCCCGGATCATCTCGGAGCCGGGGGTCCGCCGGAGGCACCTTTGCTTGGTTGCGATCGTGGAGATCTGATTAATGTGGAGGGACCTGGAATGGCCCGCGGGTTGTGGGCGTGTGAGTTTCGGTGAGCGCGCTGCGTTGTCTTTACGGTGCGACTCCGGGTGCGCGGGGCCAGAGGGGCTGGGATTGATGCCGGTTGATCTGGGGGGTGCGCTGGTCGGCTGGGTAGTGTCCCTTGTGGGGAGTGCCGGGATTCGGTTGGTGCGCCGATCGCCGGATGAGCGGGCTTTGCGCACGGTGCTGGGGTTGGCGATTGACAAGGTGGTCGAGCAGGCCGATCCGTCCTCGCAAAAGGCGCTGCGCGGGGGGTTGCGGGAATGTTTTTCAGCCCCGCCGCGGCTGGGATTGGATGCGTCGACCTCAGTGAGTGCGGGGCTGCGGGCGGCGATCGCGGCGCAGGTGGCTCAGCTGGATCAGATGGTGCACCACGACACCGGCCAGCCGTTCTATCAGGCCGTCGCGGTGGATCGGGGGTGGCTGGTCGAGCAGATTACCGCTGCCATCCTGAGCGCGCTGCGCCAGGTGGTGGCCGCGGGTGGGCTGGCCGAGCTGGTGCACGGTGTGGATGCTGCGGAGGTGTTGGCCCGGCTAGACGAGGTGAGGGTGTCTGCTGGGGCGGCGGCGATGCGGACCTTGCCGCGGGATATCAGCAGCTTCACCGAACAACCGGAGCCGTCAGCACCACCAGGCCGTTCAGGACGGCCATCGCGCGACGACACGCAGCGCCCAGTGAGGTGGCCAGCGTGACGTCGCGATCCCGGGACGAGTGAAGCGGACGCGATTCCAGAACCCGCAGGTTGCTCAACGGCCAGTTACGGCTGTCCGGGTCTGCTGTATAACCACGAGCACTCACCGGACCAGCCCACATGAGCACGGCCACCAGGCCGCGCGCAGCGGTCCGGCCATTAGGCGAAGTGAGGGCGGTAAGATCTCGCGCGTGCCGGATGACGATGTCGAAGCGCGTCACCAGCCTCGAGCACACCCAGGCCCTCAACGCTTTGCGGGAGACTCAGCTAGAGCTGCGGGAGACTCAGCTAGAACAGAGCCTGGAGATGCGTGAGGGCTTCGCCTTGCAGGGCCGGAGAATTGACGAACTGGAGCGAGAAATGCGAGGCGGTTTCGCCACGATGGCTAGCGGTATGGGGCAGATCACTGCGCTGCTTACGGAGATCAGAGGGTTAGAGCGCTAACCGAGCAACAGCTGTCGTCTAACGGCGTTCGCCCGCCCAGTTGGTCACATCTCCCCTCGTCGGTACCCTCACGCGATGGCTATCGAGGGTGTGGACTTAGCCGTCTTCGAACGTGAGGATATGCGCCAAGCGCTGGCGTGCCGGGACATCACCACCGTGTACCGGATCCTCGTCAACTACGGGGTTGCTCAACGGTACCTTGCGGAGCTCGTCGGTCAGACCCAGTCCGAGGTCTCGGAGATCCTTCACGGGCGCAAGGTCCAAAGCTACGCAGTTCTCGTTCGGATTGCACAGGGCCTCGGGGTGTCGCGCGGGTCCATGGGTCTCGCCTACCTTGATGAGCGTGATGAGTATGAGGGACCTGAACCGCTGTTTGAAGAGGTGACAGAGGACATGAAGCGGCGTGCGCTTCTGGCCGCTGGCGCCGTGGCGCTGTGTGGAAGCCCGGTCCTGGGCGAGATTCTCGAACTGCCCGAACGGCCGCCCACTCCTACCCCGCTGCCGAACCGCCTCGGACTATCAGACCTCCAAGCCCTGCAGGGATTGACGAGGGCGCTCGAGACCGAAGCGCGGTACCACGGCGGTGGATACGACGTCATCAGTCCGGTGGCGCAACGGGCCGAGCGATTGCTGGTGGTACCGGCTGCTGAGCCAACCAAGGCAGGCATCGCTACGGCGGTGGCGGATCTTCACAACGTGGCCGGTTGGGCGGCATTCGACTCTCATCAAGACGACACCGCCCGGTATCACTTCGCTAGGGCGATGTCGCTCGGCAACGCAGGGGACGGGTTCCAGTTCGCTAAGGCGGCCTACCTCGCTGGGGTGTCGACTGCCGAGCGTGGGCACCTTAACGACGGGCTCAAGCTGATGCAGCTCGGCCAGATAAGAATCAACCAGGGGCCGGAAGGACCACGGACAGGAGAACTCAAAGCCTGGCTGGCCGCCGACACGGCTTGTGTGCTCGCTCACATGGGCCACCCTGACCCTGCACGCTCCGCGCTGTCTTCAGCACGGGAAGGTTGGCGCGCTCCGGATGCAGACGATCAGGCGGACATGGACTGGGTGACGGCGCTCGTTGAGATGCACCTGGGCCGTCACGATGTCGCCGAGCAGTTGGTGTCGACGTCGGTGCGGCACTGGGAGGGCACTTCCGACCGCCGACAAGCCGTCCTGGGGCGCATCACGCTCGCTCAACTGCATGTTCAGGCGGGAGACAGCCGTGGCAACGACATGGCGTACCAGGTGCTCAAGGACGTGCGGGAACTACGGTCGGTTCGGGCCCGTGAGCGTCTGAGGCCGATGATCGACACGCTCGAAGCGCGACCGGAATCAGAGTCACGTCAGCTCGCCGGGATGGCGCGACGCGTCGCCTCGATCTGATTCGCTCGGCCTATTGCACTTCGTACACACGTAGAACTGTGTTGTGTCTCCTTCGACGCGTAGGGAAGCGTTGCAGCATTTGTTTAGTGAAGCAGTCATCAGTCGTATTGCTCGTTGTGGGTGCAGGCGTCTCGCGAGCACAGCCCTCGGCATTGCCCAAGCCCTGGGCACGCCACTGGAGGAAGCCCGCGCATTGGAAGGCACCGGGCACTGCCGCCTCCAGCAGGGGCAAGCCAGCGAGGGTGCCGCATACCTATGACACAATGGAAGCCTGAGCACGGCCGCACGGGGCCAGCGGGTGGAACTACCAGGACCGCAGGCCGGCCCGCGAACACGGCCGCCAGGCCACGCGCAGCAAGCGGGACCGGCCTGGGCGAGTAGGTTCAACGTCTCCTGGCCTGCTGTGAAAGGATTCCGGCTATGGCTTCTCCACACGAGCTGGTGCTCCGCATTGAACGTTTCGCTGCCCTGGACAAGGTCGCTAAGCCGGTGCGCGGTTTGGTCGGCAGGGTGGTGCGGCCTCGCTGGCTCCGTAACCTGCTCAGCGGTACGAACCTGGGCCATCCAGTGCATCCCGTGCTGACCGACGTGCCGATCGGCGCCTGGAGCATGTCCACGCTATTGGACACCATCGGTGGGGTCAGCGCTGAACCGGCCGCAGACCTGCTCGTTGGCGCCGGCATCCTCAGCGCGATTCCCACCGCCATGACCGGGCTCAACGACTGGTCGGACACCATCGGCGGGGAAACTCGTGTTGGGGCAGTACACGCTGGGGCGAACGTGGCCGCGCTTGGTCTCTACGCAGCATCACTGGTCGCCCGCCGCAGCGGTCGGCGAGGCGTCGGCAAGGCATTGGGGCTGGCTGGATTCGGGGTCCTGATGGTCGGTGGGTACCTCGGTGGTCACCTCTCGTTTGGCAGGGCGGTCAACGTCAACCACACTAGTTTCGAGCATCGCCCAGGGGAGTGGACCCCGGTGCTCGCCGATGCGGACCTTGGTGAAGGAAAGCTGTGCAGGGTCTCCGCCAATGGGGCCTCGGTGCTCGTCGTCCGCTACCACGGCCAGCTGTACGCGCTGGCGAATACCTGCAGCCACGCCGGCGGTCCACTCGACCAAGGAGAGCTCGTCGACGGCTGCGTCGTCTGCCCGTGGCACGCCAGCACCTTCCGGCTCACCGACGGCAAAATCGTGCGCGGCCCAGCCTCGACGCCCCAGCCTGCCTACCAGACCCAGGTCCGCGACGGGAAAATCGAGGTTCGGTCGGTGGGCTGAGCCTGAGTCACCTGGGTAATAGGCAGCCTGTCTAGCCGGGCTGGGGAGTACAGCGTCCAGCTTCCGGTTGATCTCTCCGCATCCGGCGTGGCTGTTTGGAATGGATGGGCCAGAGGATTATCGGCGGGTGGGTTTCCTTGCTAGTTGGAGAAGTCTGCCCGCGTTGGTCATCGGCCTACTCCTGCCTGTTCGCTTCGGCATGCGAGGTTGGCCCAGATCGTTTTGCCGTCTGGATGCTGGTCCGCCCCCCAGGTGTGGGCCAAGGCGGCTACAAGATGCAGCCCGCGGCCGCGGGGCGCGGTGATGTCTATCGGTCGTGGCCGGGGGATGGATGTGGGGCGGTAATCGCGGACCGAGACCCGCAACACCGTGTCCGTGTAGGTGATGGTGAGTCGGCTAGAGCTATGGGCGTGCTCGACGGCGTTGCTTACCAGCTCGCTAGACAGAAGCTCGGCATGTTCTCTGACGATCTGAGGTACTGCCCAAACGGCGCACGTCTCGCGCACGAACAGTCTCGCGGCTGCCGGAGCGGCGTTGTGCATCGGTAGGTCATGGTGCCGTCGTACGTGGGGAGGCCGTCGTTCCAACAGCGCACGGGCTGACGGTCGGTCGATGGCCAACGGCACGGTCTCGGGTACGCGTGTGGAGGCCAGCATCGAGCGCAAGGCGGCGTTGGCGCCGAAAAGGACCAGCCGTGCCGCGGGCCAACCGCCGGCGAGGCCCAGCGCGGTCGGGAAGACGGCGAGGAAGGGTGCCTGGGCGCAGCGCAGGCCTGATAGGTCGATCAGGACGCGACCGGTGTCGAGCAGCGACTTGACGGCTGCTTCTCGGACCCGGGGAACGTTTTGTAAGCGGAGACGGCCCCGGAGACGGAGCACCCTATGGTCGAGTTCGTCGCGAACGCTCACTACGAGCTCGTTCGGCATTACTTCACCAGTTTCATCGGCATAGCTGCGGTCTTCGCAGTCAAGCACGTCCCGAGTTGGTTTGTCTGCTGGCGCCTGGAATGTGAGTAGTCGCTTAGGAGTTAGCACTGCGGGTGGTGGAGTCGGTTGGTGTCGGCTGGTGTCCAGGCAGCGGCAGGGCCATGCTGGCGATAGCGACCATCTGGCACCAGCTACCGAGCAGGCGGGAAAGCAATGGTTCGACTATCGGATTCTGAGCGCGATCATCGTCGGTTGGACGCGGTGTCGAGCGGTGAACCTTGCGGGTGTCCACGCAGGCGGGTGCAGGTGTGATCGCGATTGGTGCCTCCGCTGGCGGGGTGGAAGCGCTTCGGCGGTTGTCGCCGGGTTAGCGCCGTAGTTGCCGGCGGCCATGCTGGTCGTGCAGCACATCCCCCGACCGATCAGCAATAGCTATCCAAGATCAAATCGTGGCATTACTCGCCGAATTGGGTCTGAGGACCGTGTCGGCGTGGGATAAGCAGATAACCGGCCATCGCGATCATCTGCGAGAGAGGCTAGAAAGGTCCGAACGCTCGCGATTAGGTTTTGCGGAAGACCCAGCGGCGCAGCAGGAGGAAGCGCAGCAGCGTGGCGGCGGCGTTGGCGGTGACGAGCAGGGCGAGTTCGATCGCGAGGTGGGGGTGGCTTTCCACGGAGTGTGCCACGGCCAGTGTGCCGCTGGTCAGAGCTAGGGCAAGGCCGAAGACGATCAAGCCCTGAAGCTGATGGCGAGTCATCCGTTGCCGCCCGAGGATGCCGAAGGTGAAGCGCCGGTTTAGCGCCGTGTTGGCGATCGCGGTGGTTAACAGGGTTAGGGCGTTGGCGCCCTGGGAGCCCAGCGGGTCGCGTAGCAGCAGGAACAGGACCAGGTAGGCCAGGGTACTGAACACCCCGACGGCGGCAAAGCGGACCAGCTGGCGGGTCAGCCCGGCGGGCACGCCGGGCGTCACGGGTTCCAGAGGGGCTCGGCCTAGCTGGGCGCGCAGATCATTGATTGGGAGCTTGCCGGTGGCGAAGGCGCGAGCGAGCCGGGCGATGCCGTGGATGTCGGCCATCGCGGTGTTGACGATGTGCACGCGGCTGTCCGGGTCATCGACCCAGTCAACGGGGACTTCGTGGATGCGCAGCCCGCTGCGCTCGGCTAGGACGAGTAGCTCGGTGTCGAAAAACCAGGCGTTATCCTCCACCAGCGGCAGCAGGTGCGCCGCGACCTCGCGCCGGATGGCTTTGAACCCGCACTGCGCGTCGGAAAAGCGGGTGAATAAAGTGTGGCGCAGCATCAGGTTGTAGCTGCGGGAGATGACTTCCCGCTTAGCGCTGCGTGCGACGCGGGACCCTCGGTGCAGCCGTGTTCCGATGGCCAGGTCGGAGTGCCCAGAGATCAGCGGCGCGATCAGCGGCAGCAGGGCCGCCAGATCGGTGGACAGGTCGACGTCCATGTAGGCCAGCACGGCCGCGTCCGAAGTCGACCACACTTCGCGCAGCGCCCGCCCACGGCCTTTTTCCGGCATATGCACGACGCGCACCGACGGGAACTCCGCAGCCAACTGGTTGGCGATCTCAAGCGTGGTGTCGGTGCTGGCATTGTCGGCGATGGTGATCTGGAATGAATAGGGCATCCCGGTGGTCAGATACGCATGCAGACGTCGCACGCAAGGCTCGAGGTCGATTTCTTCGTTGTAGACTGGAATGACGATGTCGACAATCGGTGAGAGCGGGTGTGGAGCACCAGTGGTGTCGGCCGGGGCGAGGTTGCCGAAGGTCACGCTCGAAACAATACCGGGGATTCCTTGAGCGTTTGTCGTCGGCGTAGCGTCGGGGTGCCCGCACCATACCTGCAGACCCCATCCGGTCTGTCGAGGTGTTCTAGCCCATATCGGCGCAGGTCGTCACGCACGCCGTCAATATCCCAACCCGCCGTGCGCAGTAAACTCCGCATCCCATCCGGCGATACGGCACCGGCCGTGCTCCGCCAGCGTAGCTATTCAGCACGTTCGGGGCGGGATTGAGTGAGTGCTGAGCTGTCTGGGATGCGGCGGAGTGTCGTCTTGATCTC
>JALZHU010000389.1 GCA_030860695.1 Actinomycetota bacterium | reverse complement strand
GTCGATCAACTTGCGCGTGGCGTCGGTGTAGATCGTGACCGTCTTGGGCGAGCGGTTGGCGCCGCGGAGAAACCGGGCAAACGAGGCAACAGCGGGATCCAGCGGGGTACCGACACGTCCACTCACGGCGGCGAGTTGATCGCTAACCGAGCGCTGTGCCCCGCAGCGGGGCCGCCATGGGCAATATAATGCCTATTCAGAGCCGACGCGGGGACTCGAACCCCGAACCTACCTCTACTCGGCGGGTGCTTTGGTCTAGGTGCTGGTGGCGTCCGCTCCGACAACGGCTGCAGCCGAGAGGTCATGCGGTTATACGCTGCTACTGGCCGCGACTCCTTTAGCTAGTTGGAGATCGTTTCAACAGCTAGAGATTGTACCGGCTCCGCTTACCAGCGAGCAGCGTTTCCCTAGGTCAGCACAGCGCTAAGTGCGTGTGAACTTCTAATCGCTAGGCCGCAGGTTCGAGTCCTGCCGGGGGCGCTCCGCTGCAGGTCGCGAGCTTGCGCTCCGATCAGGCCAAGATTGACCCACCCTTTACTCACCTCATTGCGGGGCGCCAGCCGGTCGAGCGCCGAAGCGATCGGCGCCCACCACGAGTAGTCATCCCGAGGCCGACCGGTAGGAACGCGTAGCTTCCACATCTGCGGCAGGTCTGGAAGGTCAGGCGAACCCGCCTTGGTGGGCCCGTCGTCGCGTGAGTAGCGCAGCCCACCACCCTGCCCCAGCCATCACCATCACCCCCTCTCCCGGTCTGACCGCGTGGTTGCTTTCCTGTGCCTACGCGGACGTCGCTCTTTCACTGATGGCTTGCTTCCGTGGTGTCCAGCACAACGACGTCGCTAGCCTTACAGATCTGCCATATGCAATTATCGAGCCGTACCGGGAACAAACCGCGCGAATACTCGCGCGCATACGGCATCACCGTCCCCTTCGGCTTCGCCCCGTCCCTGAGCTGCACCCGCGTGCCCGCGGGCAGTCTCAGTTCGTCAGATGCACCTGCAACCATCACATCCACACTTTCTCGACAGCCCGGCTTCAGGGGTCTGGACCATGGTCGTGTTCCTCGCTTTCCGCGCGGCGGCGCAGCATCCCGGCCGACGCGGCGATGCCGGTGTGCGTATTGAGTACATGCTGACCAACAGAAAAAGCAAAAAGCGGAGAAGTGTTCCTCCTGATCACCTCCATCACCCACCACGAACTCGCCCCAGCCGCGGAGCTCGCCACCCTCTATGAGCAACGATGGGAATTCGAGATCAGCCTTGACGACTGGCAATACACCAGATCGCGGGCACGCGCGTACTGCGCTGACGACTGCCCGACCTGGTCAAACAAGAAGTGTGGGCCCTACTGCTCACCCCCTACACCATTCGAGACTTCATTCGCGACGCTGCCACGACGTGGGCATCGACCTCCGACAGACTGTCCTTCGTCTGAAGCCTCAGAGTCATCCGCCGCCAGGTCACCCACCAGGCGGGTTTTCCTGAACGACTCCAGGCCGCAATCGCTGACACACTCGACGAAATCCTCGCCAGACCCAACCCCAAACGACACCTACGAAGTTACCTCAGTCGCCAAGAGGAAGATGATCGGCACCGAGATCATCAAACGCAGTCACCATCGAGCATCCTGCACTCCCAACGACCCACCCTGCAACTCCTCCGGAAACCCACTTAACTTACCGGCATTGTGGTCGACTGCGACGGCCGGGCACCGCCAGAATGAAGTGTCGCCGTGAAGCCGGTCGCGCGTAGACGTAGCACTGATATTTGAATTCGCCATTGCCGGTGACCCTGGGCTCTGCCGTCAGGCCCTCCAGCTCAATGGGAAGCATGCCCGGCAGGATCTCTGTCGTGGAGGGCACCGGCTGGACGCCGGCGATGAACGTGATTTCAAACGAGGCGCGCTTGGCGTTGGGCTCGTTGGGGTCGGTGACCGTGGCTTTCCACTTTCCACTGTCGCTTCCCCTTCATCTGGTCGAGCTTCTGGCATAGTGGCCGGCCGACGGCCTTGTCCTTGGGTGTCTGCTACTCGTTGTCTGGAGTGAAGTCGCCGATCAGGACCAAGCCTTGTGGAACGCGATATCGAACTCGATTGTGAATCGGTGATCCCGTGGAATCGCCATGACCCTTGCCTTTCTGTCTGAACTGTCTGTGTGGTCGTCGCCCCGTCATCGGGCGACGCCACAAGATTCAGCCAGGTCACCGTCCGTTCTCGACCCCATGATCGTCTCTTGTTGAACCTCTGTATCCCCTGTGGTCCCAGGTTGTCTCGCAACGGGTGTATAGTCTCGTCTCGTCTTGTGATCAAGGAGGCCAACCCGGTGACCGCCAAGCCCATCGTGCTCAAGGTGCTGCTGCAGCAACGTCACCTGCAAACCCACACCGCCTTCCGCCGGGAGTACGACAGAGTTGCCGCCGGCATCGACCCAACTCTCAAAGGCAGTGGACCCAGCAAAGCACAGTTCTACCGGTGGATCGCCGGCGAGCTGGTCGGCCTTCCCTACACTGACCACTGCCGTGTCCTGGAGGGCATGTTTCCCGGCTGGAAAGTTGACCAACTATTTCAGCTACACGATAGCGGAATTGAATTTGTACCGGAACCACCCGCACCGCAGCAACAAACGTCAACTATTCGACCTGTCCCGCCAACCGTGCCAGCCGATCAAAGCACCGCTAGCGCGACCTTAACACCAGATCCCCTCGTGGAGGCCAGGATCTCTAGCCTATGGCCTCACACAAACCCCGATGTGCTTGGCGATCTAGTGACACGTGTAAACAACGCCTGCGAGGAGGTGACAGTTTTTGGGTTGACCCGCAACTTCTATGCTAGAGACGACATGCTTCCACTATTCGAAACAAAGGCAAGTGAAATCCCAATCACTTTCTACGTGATGGACCCACATTGTGATTCTCGGCGAGACCGATATCGCCTCGAACCTGTTGAGGCTGCAATGGAGGACCCGGCTCGATACACACGCGAGATTCTTCGTCCGCTCTTCGATGCTTCGCAGCGAATCGAACCGGTGACACCATCGGCCGGATTACGTATATTCACGTTTAACTTTCCGTGCTCGTTCGCGATAGAAAGAATTGATCAGAGCTGTCGCGTGATGCTTTACGGTCACGGCAAACGAGGCACAGAGGGGCCGATGTTTGTATTTGACCAAGGCACGCCCTATTGGACCTATTTTACAGACCAGCTCGATTGGCTAAAGCGACTCGCCACTAATCTACGAGAGCCTTGGGTCAGCAAAGGGCTTATCGTGCGGACGCTGCAAGAGGCCGACCTCCGCAACTGTACAGAGTATTCCAGGTGATCGAACGTTCTGATGCACGGCGATTGCTTGATATTGCAAAGCAAGCGACCACCATGGCCGGTTGGTGCGATCTAGGTGACCCCGCACGTTGACGTCGAAAAGTGATTCAACAGACATCGCGACAGAAATCCGCACAGAAATGATCGATACATGCGGCATAGGCTGGCGCAGCCTCCTGGACCTTCAGGACAGTTAGCATTTGAACCACTTGACCATGCCCTTCAGCATGTTTTCCTTGCAGCTACTCAGCAGGGTTTGGGGCTGGTGGTAGCCAGAGTTGGCCGGTGAACAGCTGGGTGAGGGCGTCGAGGGTGTCGAGTCCCCATTTGGTGGCTGTGCTGAGGTAGGGCTGGACGATGGCGAAGTCGGCCAGTTCAGTCAGGGTGCGCCAGGCACCGCCGGAGGTCCGTTGCTGGATTTTAACGGGTCGGACATCTCTTTCAGCCTCTGACACCGGCACACCGGCCATCGAATGCATCAGCCGCGCCGCGCGGGCCACCGGCAGGTAGTGCGCGCAGACCAGCTCGGTGGTCCGGGCCAGCACCGTGGGCCCGTACTGGACCCGGGCGGGCGGGCACCTCGGCGTGATGGCGATGGCCGTGGCGCCGCAGGCCGCGCAGGCGCGGGTCACGATCCGGTACTCGCTCACCCGCGGCTTAGGCGGCGCGGACAGCTCGACAATCTGGCGGCGTTGCACTTTGACCACCGGCGCACCCGCCAGGTCCGCCCCACAGCCACCACAGCAGCCCGGATCGCAGGTGATGATCTCAT
>JALZHU010000109.1 GCA_030860695.1 Actinomycetota bacterium | reverse complement strand
TAGGTGGTACTCCTCGGCTACCAGGAGCCCGCTCTCATGCCCGGCCCGACACGCCACCCGTGATCAAATCGCGACCGCTCTCATCTCCGGCCAACCAGCCAACATCATTTGCCAACAGGCTCTAAGTAACATGCTCGGGTTTATGACGGCTCCGGCACCGATCAACAGCGACGTCGTCTGAGTAGCTCGCGTGCCGCTTGGCAGCTGACGGTGAGTGTAAATGACCCCGTCATAGCCACACACTCGATGGCCAGCGTTCGGTGCTCCTACACGAACTAGCAGATCGTACTCTGGTGCAATAAAGAACGCGATATTACCCTTGCCCTCACTACCCCACTGACCACCCACCAAAGCGTCAACACACGGAGCATACTGCTGACGTCCGGGACGTAGCCGGGACCCGACTCGAACAGCGACGTCGTCCGAGGTTATCCTGCTCGTGTCAATTATTAGATCGGCGTCTGACTCAAGAGCTACTATTGCTGTTTCAGTCAACGATTCCTTGGCCACGGACCAGTCGATTCCTAAATCGCTTCGTCGGACACGAGCATTATATCGTTTAGCAAGGTGTTGATTGTCAGCAGTCAGGTGAACGTGTAAAATCCGCCATTTTCCCACGGCTAGATCTCTAATTTTGTGAACTTGTTCAACCGTTCTTACGGCGTCTACGACAATAACTTCTGCCACAGGGTGGTCACGAGCGGATCGGATGACCTCATCTGCTATCCATTCGCCTCCTTGAAATCGCCGTTCGAGGCCAACCTGCTGAAGCTCTCCTCGACTGAGATCTCGTCCTGCCAATGCTGACAAAATGCCGGCTGTACTAACGTGGCAAGCTGCATAATCCTTCTTCATATGCATGGCAAGCGTAGTCTTGCCGGAGCCGATCGGCCCTGAGAGTAAGATGATGGTTTTCTCATATGTCATGCCATACCCCCGTTCGCGATCGGTAGTCTCCTGCCACCCGTAATTGTCCCATGGGTCTTTGGGAAAACAGGGACATCGGCACAGTGCGAGGACCGTGGTGGGCTGGACCCGTGGACCGGTGGCGGAGCACAGCCGAAGCGTCGCACTCACCGAACCGAGCCACGCAGCCGTGCGTGCCAGCGCACCGCCTGCGCATCAGTCAGGGCGGCCACCTGGTCCACAATCACCCGCAGCCGGGCGCTGTCGTCGTGAGCCTGCTGCCACGCCGGGCGCAGTGCCGGGTCCAGCGGCTGGGGTGCCCGGTTCACCAGCACGGCGCACAGCTGCCTGACCAGCTCCCGTTCCCGAGCCTGCACGGCAAGCCTGCAGGGATCGCTCATCACAAATCGCAGCGCCATCGCCTTGAGCAGCGCGACCTCCGCGGCTACCTGACTGGGGATGACGAGACCCGCGCGGTAACGCCGTAGCGGAGGCGGCCCGAACCGGGCCAGCGTCGCCGACACGACCGCTGAAGCGAACCGCCCCACCAGCTCGCTGGTGAACTTCTTCAGCGCGACCTGGGCGCGCAATGAGCCATCGTAGTGCCGCAGGGCCTCGAGCACTGGAAGCGCGGGCAGGCCCACTGCGGCGGCTTTCAACTCTGTACTGGGCAGCATGCTGAAGTGCGCCGCGGCCAGCTCGGCGAGCAGTGCCCGCTCCGCGGAGTCGGTCAGCGTGTCTAGCGAGATGCGACCGCCCAGGACCCCGTCCTCGACATCATGCACCGAGTACGCGACGTCGTCGGCCCAGTCCATCACCTGGGCTTCAAGGCATCGCTCTCCTTTGGGCGCACCGTCTCGCAGCCAGTCGAATACTGCCGCGTCATCGGCGTAGCAGCCGAACTTAACCCTCCCGTCCCGGCGCTCCCACGGATACTTGACGGTGGCATCCAGCGACGCCCTGGTCAGGTTAAGCCCGTGACTGCGCCCGGTCTGTGGATTAAGCACCTTGGGCTCCAGCCGGGTAAGAATCCGCAGCGTCTGCGCGTTGCCCTCGAACCCGCCACAATCTGCGGCGATCTCGTTCAGGGCCTGCTCGCCGTTATGACCGAAAGGCGGGTGGCCGATGTCGTGGGCCAGCCCCGCGGTCTCCACCACGTCTGGATCGCAGCCCAGCTCAGCGGCGATCTCCCGGCCGATCTGGGCGACCTCCAGTGAGTGGGTCAGCCGGGTCCTGGGTACGTCCCCCTCCCCCGGGCCGACCACCTGGGTCTTACCCGCGAGCCTGCGCAGCGCCGCGCAGTGCAGTACCCGGGCGCGGTCCCGGGCAAAGGCGCTGCGCCGCTCCGGTTGCGATCCGGGCAACGCGGCTTGCTTAGCCGGCTCGGAAAGCAGCCGCTCCCGATCATGTTCGGTGTAGCAGCCGTGTTCAGTGTAGGGGTGGCCCATCTGGCTCACCCCAGATCAATGCCGAACGACTTGACTGGGGAGTGCGTGAACCGGTAGTGCAGCAGCGCGGCACTCTCCCGAGCGATATAGCGAGCCTGGATGGTGCGGGTCTGCACGATCGGACCGCTTCGGGTGGGCGAGGTCCAGGCGGTAAGCCCGAGGTCGCCGGCCATCGTGCGAGCCCGCAACGAGTGCCAGGGATCGCTGACGATCACCGCGGTGTGCCAGCCTTCGATCCCCGCCCGACGGGCCACCACGCGCAGGCTCTCCAGGGTGTCGCTGCCCTCCCCGATCGGCACCACGACCTGGTGGGGGATCCCGTAGGACGTCAGGTAATTACGGCCGGCTTCGGCCTCGGTATAGGTGTCGCCGACCTGTCGACCACCGACCGTGACGATCACCGGCGCGACCCCATTGCGCCACAGCCGAGCGGCATGGTCCAACCGGTAGCTCAGTACCGCCGACGGTGTCCCGTCGTACTGGGCTGCGCCCAGCACCACCACGACGTCGGCCTTATCCCGGTTGTCGACCCGAGCTACCTGCCACACACGGAACAACGTGCCACCGACGACCAATGCACCGACCAGCACCGCACCGAGAACAAGCCGGACCAGTGCGATGGACAGCACGGAGCCGGCGGAACAGTAGCCCGATCGCCGGCTCGGTCGGCGGTAGCCTGATTGCCGGCTCAGCCGGCGGTCACCCACCGATGCGGCCCGTCGCGGTGGTTAGCGGGCCACCGGAACGCCCCCGCCGCACGGCGATAACCTCGCCGACCACGGACACCGCGGTCTCCGCCGGGGTGGCCGCGCCCAAGTCCAGACCCACCGGTCCATGCAACCGGGCCAGCTGCTCTTCGGTGATCCCGGCAGCCTGTAACCGGCGGCGCCGAACCGCCTGGGTATGCCGCGATCCCAGCGCGCCGCAAAAACCACGCCCCGAGCGCAACAGCTCCACCAGCACGGCGTCGAAGGCCGGCCCATGGTCGAGCAGGACCAGCACGTCGGCGGCGGTGAACTCCTTCGCAGCGACGACTGCGGGCTCCAGTTCGGTCTCGGTTCGCACCGCCCAACCCAGCAACTCGCACTGCGCCGCCAGGGCTGCTCCGATCGCACCGCGGCCCACGATCAGCATGGTGGTCACGGGCACCCACACGTCGAGCAATACCGGGGTGCCTTCGACGTCGCCTTGTTCGGTGGCCGTCGCGCCGATCCGGGCCAGTTCCCGCATTCTTGCCAGCACCGCCTCGTCCAGGTCCGTGGCACCGAGCGTGCCGATCACCTCGACCAGCCCAGGCCCGGTCGCCGCCAGCACAGCCGACCCGTCGACCGTAGAGGCCAGCGCGGAGGGAACACCCTCGGCGAGCGCGGCACCCAACGCGGCGGCGGCCTGCGCCGGCAGCGGATGGCCCAGCAGCCGGGCACCGCCGCTGCAGGCCAAGCCGGCAGCCACCGCGTCCGGCTCGGTGACATGACCCTTCACCGTGCCGGGCGTCGCTACCGCAGAGGCCAGCAACGGGAGTGCGACGGTGTCCATGGTGCCCCCGAACAGGGCACCAGCCCGGTCACCCTCGGCGGTGCCGGCGAGGAGTTGCCCGGTGGCGACAGTGCCGAAACCATGCCGTTCCAGCACCCGCACCACCCCGGAGGGACGACCCTGCTCGGCCCAGCGGCGCAGCGCGTCACCGGCTTGCCGGCGGTGGCTCATTTCCTCAGTGCTGACGGTGTTCATGCGCACCATGCTTCCAGAATGAACAGTGGTTCAGCATCCGATCAAGCGAGTCGCGAGGTAGGACTCGACCTGGTCCATCGCGATCCGTTCCTGGGCCATGGTGTCCCGCTCGCGCACCGTCACCGCGTGGTCAGTCAGCGAGTCGAAGTCCACCGTCAC
Organism: Actinomycetota bacterium; assembly: GCA_030860695.1. Classification (GTDB taxonomy): domain Bacteria; phylum Actinomycetota; class Actinomycetes; order Mycobacteriales; family Pseudonocardiaceae. The sequence continues at coordinate 12,050 of JALZHU010000109.1, read as the reverse complement.
ACAAAATGGGGTGCCGATCTCGTCCTGCCGGCGGTAGCGGCGGCCGATGGCACCTGCGTCGTCGAAATCAACATTCCAATGCTGCCGCAGCACCGCGGCGAGGTCCCGGGCCTTCGGGGAAAGGTCGGCGTTGCGCGACAGTGGCAACACCGCAGCCTTCACCGGCGCCAGCCGTCGATCCAGCCTCAGTACCACGCGGCGATCCGTCCCGCCCTTGGCATTGGGCGCCTCGTCCTCCGCATAGGCCTCCAGCAGGAAGGCCATCATGGGACGGCCGACGCCAGCTGCGGGCTCGATCACGTAGGGCCGGTACCGGGAGTCGGTGGCCTGGTCGTAGTAGGACAGGTCCACCCCAGAGTGGTTGGAGTGGGTGGTGAGGTCGAAGTCGGTGCGGTTGGCGATGCCCTCCAACTCTCCCCATTCCTGGCCGGAGGAAAAGCCGAACCGGTACTCCACGTCCACGGTCCGCTTGGAGTAGTGCGACAGCTTCTCCTTGGGATGCTCGTAGTGCCGCAGATTGTCCCGGTCGATACCCAGATCGACATACCAGTCGGTGCGGGTGTCGATCCAGTACTGGTGCCACTGCTCGTCGGTACCGGGCTCGACGAAGAACTCCATCTCCATCTGCTCGAACTCGCGGGTGCGGAAGATGAAGTTGCCGGGAGTGATCTCATTGCGGAAGCTCTTGCCGATCTGCGCGATACCGAACGGCGGCTTCTTGCGGGTGGACATCAGAATATTCTGGAAGTTCACGAAGATACCCTGCGCGGTCTCTGGGCGCAGGTAATGCAGCCCCTCGTCGGACTCGACCGGACCAAGGTAGGTCTTGAGCATCATGTTGAAATCGCGCGGCTCGGTGTATTTACCGCGGGTGCCACAGTGAGGGCAGGGCACATCCGACAGGTCACCTTCGAGCACATCCTTGCCGGTGCGTTCGGCGTACTCCTCAGCAAGCTGGTCGGCCCGGAATCGCTTGTGGCAGCTCTGGCACTCGACCAGTGGGTCGTGAAAGGCCTGCACGTGACCCGAGGCCACCCACACCTGACGGGGCAGAATCACTGATGAGTCCAGACCTACGACGTCGTCTCGGCTGGTCACCATCGCCCGCCACCACTGGCGCTTGACGTTCTCCTTGAGCTCCACGCCTAACGGGCCATAGTCCCAGGCCGAGCGGGTCCCGCCGTATATCTCCCCACTCGGGAACACGAAGCCACGGCGCTTGCACAGGCTGACGACGGTCTCGATGCGGTCCGCGGACACTAGGGAACTCCAGGGGTGGGTGAGGGGTGGTGTGTCCACATTAGCGATCGTTGGATCCGAACCCCTGCTCGGCGTCAACCGTGAGCAAGCTGCCGTGACCGGTCACCGCACCACCCTCAGCGGCAGCCAGCACCCACCGGGTGGTGTCGTCCGGGGAGCGGCCCAGCTGCGCACCCAGGCAACCCTGCTGCGCAGTCAGCAGGCTCAGCGCCCGGCGCGCCTGAGTCCGGAAATCCTCGGCCGAACAGCGTCCACGGCGAAACAGCAAATCAGGATCACGGGCATCCTCCGGCAGCGGTGAGAGAATGACGTTAGCGACCTGCCGGGCAGGTGACGCTATGGCACCGATCCCGACGCCTACCATGGCTGGCGGATCGGGATCGAGCGAGGGAGACGGCATGGCGGGTGTGACCGCGGACGCAATACCGGACCCGGCCTTCGACGACGAACATTCGCCCGGCCGGCCGGCTCCCGCTCTGGCGGCGACCCGACCGCGGGCGACCTTGGTGGCGGCCGGCGAGCTGCTACGGGCGCTCTCCGCGCCGGTGCGGATCGCCATCGTGCTGCAGCTGCGCGACAGCGAGCGCTGCGTACACGAGCTAGTCGACGCGCTGGGCGTCACCCAGCCTTTGATCAGCCAGCATCTGCGGGTGCTCAAATCCGCCGGGGTGGTAGACGGGGAGCGACACGGGCGGGAGGTCGTTTACCGGCTGGTCGACGAGCACCTGTCGCACATTGTGGTAGATGCTGTGGCACACGTGGAGGAGGAATGAGCGCTCCCCGCCGCGCCGCGCCGGTGCATCGGCTGCGTTCTACCCGGCAGCGGACCGCGGTGGCCAGGCTGCTCGACGACACCGACGGCTTCCGGTCCGCCCAGGAGATCCATGAAAAGTTGAGACGCCGCGGCGAGGGCATCGGTTTGACCACGGTGTACCGCACGCTGCAGACCCTGGTCGACGCCGGTGAAATCGACGTGCTACGCACCGCCAACGGCGAGGCCGTTTACCGGCGCTGTTCGACCCATCACCATCACCATTTGGTGTGCCGGGACTGCGGACGCACCGTGGAGGTCGAGGGGCCGACTGTGGAGCAGTGGGCCGAAAAGGTCGCCGACGACCATGGCTTCACCGACATCGACCACACCGTGGAGATCTCCGGCCGCTGCCCTGACTGCGCGACACCGCATTCCGGGGACAGATCGCAATAATTCGCGCGGCGAGACCGCAAACTAAGGCGCTGACCGCCTCCGCGACCTCTACCACCGAATGAGGTCGCATGCAAAGGGTGATCCGGGCTCTTCCGAACAGGGTGGCGTCGTCATAGGTTTCCAACAGGGCACTCACGGCTTTGCCGGGTTCCGCTTCTCACCGGAGGTGATCATGTTGGGGATGTGCTGGTACCCCATGCTACGGACTGTCTTACTGCATCAAGCAATATGCGGACACCCCGGTCGAAGCTCCCAGCAGGTCTTACCCAACTCTCCTTCGCCGTCCCGCGATCACCGGGACCACCGAAGCGGACAGTAGACTGTTGAGGATGGACCAAGTGTGAGGTGTGCCATGAATGAGCACGTCGCGTGGGTGCCAGATAACATCGACATGGAACTACCCAGCGCCGCCCGCATCTACGACTACCTGCTCGGTGGTGGGCACAACTTCGCCGCCGACCGCGCGGTCGGGGAGAAAGTGCTCCAAGCGCTGCCTAACGCGCGGCAGATCGCCAGCTCCAACCGGGCGTTCTTACGCCGTGCGGTGCTGTACATGATCGAGCAAGGCATCACTCAATTCCTCGATCTCGGGGCAGGCATTCCCACCGTGGGCAACGTGCACGAGGTCGCGCAGGAGGTCAACCCGATGTGCCGCGTGGTCTATGTGGACAACGACGAGGTGGCCGTAGCCCACAGCCAGCTAATTCTCGAGGGAAACCAGAACACCACCGTGGTCGCTGCCGACTTCTGCCAGCCAGCGACAGTGCTCGGCGCGCCCGCCGTGAAACGACTCCTCGACTTCAGTAAGCCTCTCGGGCTGCTAATGGTCGCCGTATTTCACTTCGTACCGGATGAGAAAGATCCCCTCGGTGTGCTCGGTCAGTACCGCGATGCACTGCCGGCCAGCAGCATGCTCGCACTGTCCCACCTGACCGCCGACCACACGCCCGTCGGAATGTCCGCCGTAGTTGAGGCGATGAAAAACAGTCGAGACCCGATGTACTTCCGGTCATACGACGAGGTTCTCGCCATGTTTGACGGCTTCGAACTCGTGGAGCCAGGAGTGGTTGACGCTCCAAAGTGGCGGCCCGACCCAGACTGCTACGACACCGGCCCGCAGGACGTCTACGCGGGTCTGGGGCGTAAGCGCTGACTGTAGCGTCAGCCCATCCAGCAGCCGCAGTATGCGATCTTGAGTTGCGTCGTCGCCCGGGCCGATCCCAGGTCTCACGCTAGAACGCGGTAGGGGCGCTATGGGCGACGGCGGGTCAGAACTCGTAGGGCTTGGTGGGAGTTGGGACTGGGCGCAGGTCTGACACGGTGAGAGTGGGGGTGAACCGGGTGTCCAGCGTCGCCGATCCGGGCACCAGCTGCCCGCGTACCTCAAACCAACTGTCCTGCGGCAGGGCCGACAGCCCGCTGCGGCCCTCCAGGCGGACCTTCACCGGCGTCACATCTGCTGCACAGCAGGCCATCACCAGCCGGCCGAGGTAGGTGGTGTCCTGCGGGCCGTGCACGATGAAGCCGACCAACCGTACCTGGCGACCGTGGAGGGTGCCGGCTTCATCCCACACCGCCCGGGTGACGAAGTCGCTCATTCGCAGCGCGGGAGCCGGGCCGGCGGGCAGCGGCGGGAAGTGAATAGTGGAGCGTTGCGGGAGGTCCTCGCGCGCCGAGCGGGACACGGTGTCCGCACCAAGCGCAGGCGGAGCAACCAGGAAGATCGCCAGCACGGGCAGCACCAGTAGCCAGGAACTGCGTCCGGCGTGATCGTGGTCAGGCGCACTACGCACAGCACGGACGTCGCGCACGATGGAGATCAGGCCAAGCGCGAGGATCACCAGCCCAGTAAAGATCAGGAAGGGCAGCAGGGAGGGCTTGACGTAGCGCAGGTAGGTGCCGTCCCATGCGATCTTGCAGAGGGCGCCGCCGAGCAGCACCAGCAGGACGTTCTGGGTCTCCCGTCTCACCGCACACCGCCGAGCACCAACACTCCGGCGAGCACCGCGCAGCCGATCGCCACCACGAACGTTGCCGGGGCGAAGCGGCTGGCGAACCCGCGCCCGAACGTCCCCGCCTGCAGCGCCATGAGTTTGACGTCAACTGCCGGCCCCACCACGAGAAACACCAGCCGGGGCAGCAACGGCACAGCTGACAGCGATGCGGCGACGAATGCGTCAGCCTCGCTGCACAGCGCGAGTACCACCGCGAGCAGTGCCATCACGAGGATCCCGAGTAGCACCTGCCCGGCCAGTGCGGCCATCCAGGATGCGGGTACCAGGACGTTCAGTGCCGCGGCAGTAAGCCCGCCGAGCACCAGGAACCCGCCCGAGGAGACGAGGTCATGCCGGGCGGTGTCGAGGAATACCACCACAGGTCTGCGCCCCGGAGGGTGCTCCGAGCGGCGCAACGCGTTCTCCGCGATCCACTCCAGTCGCCCGAAGCGCGCCCACAACCATCCCATGACCAGCGCGGTGCCCATCGAGCCCAGAAACCGGGCCAGCACCATCCGAGGCTCACCTGGGAAGGCGACCGCGGTGGCCACGAGCACCACCGGGTTCACCGCAGGCGCGGCGAGCAGGAATGCCAGCGCTGCCGCGGGTGGCACGCCTTGCTGCATGAGACGCCGGGACACCGGAACCGACGCGCACTCGCAGCCCGGTAGAGCCATCCCGGCCGCCCCGGCGACGGGTACCGCGGCCGCGGGCTTTCGCGGCAGCACCCGACGCAACGCCGCCGGCGGGACGAACGCCGTGATCACTCCACTGACCAGCACCCCCAATACCAGGAACGGCATCGCCTGCACGCACACCGCCACGAAAACCGTGGCACCGGTACGCACCGCGGGGATATCGAGTATCCGGACCAGCGGTGCCTGCGCCAGTAGGGCCAGCACCAACACCGCGCAGAGCACCTCCAGCGAGGTGATCCGGCGCCGGGGCGGGATATGACCGTCGGGCCCGGTTGACGGCTCAGTCGGCTGTTCGGTCTGCGGGGCGGCCATCACGCGGCCAGCAACTCGCCACGCACCTGCGACGCTGTGGACACCACTAGCATGAGCAGCGTGCCCAACGGCACGGAGTCCAGGCCGGCAGCCGGGAATGCATAACGCAGCGTGACGTCGACCCCGCGACCGGTGCGGATCAGCCCCAGGGTGCCGAACATGCCCTGACCGGCCCGGGTGGCGACCCGCTCGGCCAGCGCACCGTCGTCAGGAACGTCCCAGGCCACCACGCAGGTCAGGTTGAGCATCGCCAGGCCCTCGACGAGTTCCACCGCCTGCACCGCACAGGGCACTTCGGAATGCTGGAAGGTCAGCGAGCCGTCGTCGTCTACCTTGACTTCTTGGTAGCGCTCCAGCGCTATCCGCGCGGCGTTGAGCAGCTCTCGGGTGCAGGTAAGCCTCGCCACGCCCTCATCGTGGCTCACCAGATCATCCTTTCGTCAGGTGTGGGTATCGATTGGCACGGTCTTAATCGCGCCACCGAACCGGCGGTCACGGCGGGCGTAGACCTCGCAGGCCCGCCAGAGATGCCGGCGGTCCAGGTCGGGGAACAGGACGTCCTGGAACACCAGCTCCGCATAGGCAGACTGCCAGATTAGGAAGTTGGAAATGCGTTGCTCGCCCGACGGCCGCAGGAACAGGTCGACGTCGGGCATGTCCGGCTCATCCAGGTAGCGGGCCAGCGTCCGCTCGTCAACCCGCTCCGGGTCGATCTCACCGCGGGCCGCCCGGCGGGCCACCTCGCGCGCCGCGTCGGCGATCTCGGCGCGGCCGCCGTAGTTCACGCACATGGTTAGTGTCATGACGTCGTTGCCCGCGGTCAGCTCCTCGGCAACCTCGAGCTCCCGGATCACGCTGCGCCACAACCGCGGGCGGCGCCCGGCCCAGCGCACCCGCACTCCCATCTCGTGCATCTGGTCGCGGCGGCGGCGGATGACATCGCGGTTGAAGCCCATCAGGAAGCGCACCTCCTCGGGGCTGCGCCGCCAATTCTCGGTGGAGAACGCGTAGGCCGACAGCCACCTCACGCCCAGCTCGATGCAGCCGCAAACGACGTCCATCAACACGGCTTCGCCGCGGCGGTGACCCTCGGTGCGGGGCAGCCCGCGCTGCTGCGCCCACCGCCCGTTGCCATCCATCACCAGGGCGATGTGTTGGGGCACTCGCTCGGGCGGAATCAACGGTGGCTGGGCCCCAGAGGGATGCGGATCGGGCGCACGCACCATCGGGGCCATCCTGCCGCCTGCCGCATTCAGCAGGCTCAGCGGGGTTATCTGACCGTCTACAGCCCTGCTGAGCCTGCTGAATGCGGCAGGCCGCGCTCGACCAAAGGGAGGGAACGGAGCTGGCGTTCCAGGTGCCACTGCAGGTGGGCAGCGACCAGGCCGCTGCCCTCCCGGCAAACGGCGGCGGGGGCGCGGTCAGCGGTTTGCCAATCTCCGCGCACGAGGGCGTCAAGCAGCTCCAGTGTCTGTGCCGACGGGGTGGCCGCACCGGCCGGACGGCACCTGGGACAGACCACGCCCCCCGCGGGAACGCTGAACGCCCGGTGCGGGCCTGGTAGCCCGCATCGGGCGCATTCGGTCAGTGCCGGTGCCCACCCGGCGGTGGCCATTGCTCGCATCAGGAAGGCGTCGAGCACCAGCAACGCTTGCCGCTGCCCGTCGGCCAGCGCCCGCAGCGCCCCCACGACCAGCAGGTACAGTCGCATCACCGGCTCACCCTCAGCACCAGCCAGCCGCTCGGCGGTCTCCAGCACCGCGCAGCCGGTGGTGTAGCGGCCGTAGTCGCCGACCAGCCGGGAACCAAAGCCGTCAACCGTCTCGACCTGAGTGATGATGTCCAGCGTCCGCCCGCGGTAGAACTGCACGTCGACATGCCCGAACGGCTCCAGCCGGGCGCCGAACCTCGATGAGGTGCGCCGCACGCCCTTGGCCACCGCGCGCACCCGCCCGTGCCGGCGGGTCAGCAGCGTGACGATGCGGTCGGCTTCGCCCAACTTTTGCACCCGCAGCACAACTCCAGTGTCGCGGTAGAGGCTCACCCGCTTATCGTCGCATCGCCGAGCCGTCACCGGACACGACGCACGAGCCAGAAACCCGGGATTTAAAAGCCCAGCCGACGCAGCTGCTTGGGGTCGCGCTGCCAGTCCTTGGCGACCTTCACATGCAGATCCAGGTACACCGAGGTGCCTAGCAGAGCCTCGATGTGCGCCCGCGCCCGGCTGCCAACGTCCTTGAGCCGCTGGCCGCCGCGTCCGATCACGATCGCCTTCTGGCTGTCACGCTCGACGTAGAGGTTTGCGTAGACGTCGAGTAGGTCAGGCCGCCCCTCCCGCGGGCTCATCTCCTCCACCACGACGGCCAGCGAGTGCGGGAGCTCATCCCGCACACCCTCCAGTGCCGCCTCCCGTATCAGCTCAGCGACCAGCGTCTGCTCCGGCTCGTCGGTGAGCTCCCCGCCTGGGTACAGCGGCGGCGACTCCGGCATCCGGGCCAGAAGCAACTCCGCAAGCAGTCCCACCTGGAAGTTGCTGACCGCGGACACCGGCACCAGCTCAGCGAACTCCCCCAAACCAGATGAGCGTGCCAGATCGACCAACCCGGCGAGCTGCTCGGCCACCCGCTGGGGGCTCACCAGGTCGGTCTTGGTCACGATGCCGAATACCGGGGTGCGTTGGGCCAAGGCAGCCAACTCGCTGGCGATGAACCGGTCGCCGGGCCCGATCGCGGCGTCGGCGGGTACGCAGAACCCGATCGCGTCTACCTCAGACCAGGTTGCCCGCACCAGGCTGTTGAGCCGTTGCCCGAGCAGCGTGCGGGGCCGGTGCAGGCCGGGCGTGTCCACTAGCACGAGCTGCCCGTGGGGCCGGTGCACGATTCCCCGGATGGCGTGCCGGGTGGTCTGCGGCCGGCTGGAGGTGATCGCCACCTTCTGGCCCACCAGCGAGTTGGTCAACGTCGACTTGCCAACGTTGGGTCTTCCCACCAGGCAGGCGAAGCCAGCCCGGAACGGCCCTTCGGTGTTGTGGGTCACGTACTGGGCCACGCCTTATCCTGCCGCGCCCAGTACACCGCTGATGTCGCCGCGCTGGTCAACCAGCAGCACGGGAGTAGCGGGCCCGAGGTCGCGGACCGCGGCTAGCGAGGCAGCATCCACCGCGCCCGACGCGGACACCACTGCGGCCGCCTCCAAGCTGGTTGCTCCGCTAGCTACCGCCGCGGCCACCGCCGCCTGCAACGCGGTCAGCGCCAGCGAGGGCAGCGAGACCGTGACGCCGGTGTAGGTGCGGCCGTCAGTGTCCCGCACTGCGGCGCCTTCGTCGGCACCAGTGCGGGCCAGCGCCGAGCGTGCCAGTGCCACGATCTTGGCGTCCTCCGGGTCGAGGTTGACGGTCTCAGGCACGGGTGTCGCTCGCTTTCTGCGGCGGGTCGGCCAAAACGGTGTCCGCGTGGGCAACGGGGTCTGACCGGGTGGGCGCCCGGCACACGGTCACAGTGGTGATACGCAGCCGTCCACGACGATCGTTACCGCCCTCGGCCCGCAGCCGCAGGCCGGCCACCTCGGCCTCGGCACCGGGCACCGGCACCCGACCCAACCGCTGCGCCAGCAGCCCACCGACGGTCTCCACGTCAGTGTCTGCGAAGTCGACCGCGAACAGCTCACCTAGGTCGATCACAGGCAGCCGGCTGATCACCCGCACACAACCGTCCCCGAGGTCCTCGATTGGCGGCCGCTGCTCGGTGTCGGACTCGTCGGTGATCTCACCGACGATCTCCTCAAGGATGTCCTCAATCGTCAGCAGACCAGCGGTGCCACCATACTCGTCGACGACGATGGCCATGTGGTTGTGCGAAATTTGCATTTCCTTGAGCAGCTCGGTGAGCAACTTGGAGTCCGGCACGAACGTCGCAGGCCGCATCACCTCTCCAACAGAACCACCATGAGGGCCACTACCAGTGACATCTCTGGGGCTGCCGGCGGAGTCGCCCCGGTGTTGGGCCACCAGATCCTTGATGTGAACGACACCGACGATGTCATCAACGCTGTCCCCAATCACCGGGAGCCGGGAAAACCCAGAGCGCAGGCACAGCGCCACTGCCTGGCGCACCGACTTATCCTGCTCAATCCAGACGATCTCGGTCCGAGGCACCATCACCTCTCGGGCCACAGTGTCGCCGAGCTCGAACACGGAATGGATCATCTCGGCCTCGCCGGCCTCGACCACGCCGCGCTCCCCCGCCATATCCACCATCTCGCGGAGTTCGACCTCGGAGCTGAACGGTCCTTCCGGAAAACCCCGACCGGGCGTGATGGCATTACCAACGAAAATGAGTAGCCGCGACAGCGGGCTCAGGATGCGACCCAGCACCCGAACCGCTCCGGCCACCACCAGGCCGACGGCATAGGGGTGCTGGCGGCCGATGGTGCGCGGACCCACCCCGACGACGACATAAGTCACCACGACCATCGCCAGCCCGGCGACCAGGACCGCCAGCCAGGTCGGCGAAAACGCCCGCACCGCCGCTACGGTGACCAGCACCGTGGCGGTCAGCTCGCAGCTCAGCCGCAGCAACAGCAGCAGGTTGACGTGGCGGGGCCGGTCGGCGACGACAAGCGCAAGCTGCCTGGCGCCAGACCGGCCCGAGCGCACCAGCGCGTCGACCCGGGCCCGTGACACCGTGCCCAGGGCGGCGTCAGCGGCGGCGAAGCCCCCTGCGGCCACCACCAAGGTGGCGGCCAACAAGAGCAGGGGAACCGAAGACATCAGCACCGTCCAGGGGGCCTGTGGCTATTCCGGGGACAATTCCGGGCCGCTATCCCGGAGGGCCGGACTCCTCCGGCCCGTCCAGGCCGACCACCCCCAGCAGTCGGGTGTCCGCATCCCGCTGAGCGATCCGGCGCCGGCTGGCCAGGGTGGCGCGCCGGAACTCGTCGAGGATCCGGTCCTGTAAGGCGAACATCTCGCGTTCCTCGGCGGGCTCGGCGTGGTCATAGCCCAGCAGATGCAGCACGCCGTGCACCGTGAGCAGGTGCAACTCATCGAGCACTGAGTGACCGGCTGCGCCAGCCTGCTCCATCGCGACCTCAGGGCACAACACGATGTCACCGAGCAGTGCTGGGCCGCCGGCCGGGCTGTCTGGCCTGCCACCAGCCAGCACTCCGCCCTCGTCCGCTTCATCCATCGGGAAGGCCATCACGTCGGTGGGCCCGGGCTGATCCATCCAACGCTGGTGCAGATCGGCCATCACCCCGCTGCCGACCAGCAGCACCGACAGTTCTGCCAACGGGCTGACACCCAACTGATCCATCGCGAAACGCGCGGCCGCCGCAATCGATGCCTCGGGGATGGCGGTGCCGGACTCGTTGGCGATCTCGATGCCCACCGGCGGTCACCGCCTCCGGCGACGATCGGCACGGTTGGGCACCGGGCGTGCCCCGGTACCCTCCTGGACGGCGTCCCACCGCGCATAAGCGTCCACGATTTCGGTGACCAGCCGGTGACGGACCACGTCGGCGCTGGACAGCTGCGCGAAGTGCACATCGTCTACCCGATCGAGGATGTGCTGAACGATCCGCAGCCCGGAAACCTGACCACCTGGCAGGTCGATCTGCGTGACATCACCGGTAACCACGACCTTGGAGCCAAAGCCGAGCCGCGTGAGGAACATCTTCATCTGTTCCGGGGTGGTGTTCTGCGCCTCGTCGAGGATGATGAAGGCATCGTTGAGGGTGCGACCGCGCATGTAGGCCAGCGGGGCGACCTCGATGGTCCCGGCGGCCATCAGCTTGGGAATCGACTCCGGATCGAGCATGTCGTGCAGCGCGTCGTATAGCGGGCGCAGGTACGGGTCGATCTTCTCGTACAGGGTCCCTGGCAGGAAGCCCAACCGCTCCCCTGCCTCGACCGCTGGCCGGGTGAGGATGATCCGGTTGACCTGTTTGGCTTGCAGGGCCCGCACCGCCTTGGCCATGGCCAGGTAGGTCTTGCCAGTACCGGCGGGTCCGATGCCGAACACGATGGTGTAGCGATCGATGGCGTCGACGTAGCGCTTCTGGTTCAGCGTCTTGGGCCGGATCGTGCGGCCACGCCGGGAGAGAACGTCCAGGCTGAGCACCTCAGCGGGCGATTCCGCGTCTCCCCGGGCAAGCATCGCCAGGGTCGCGCGTACTACGTCTGGACTGAGCTGCTGACCGCGGCTAGCCAAGATCACCAACTCACTGAAGACCTGTTCGGCGAATGCAACGTCCGCCGGGGTGCCAGAGAGGGTGACCTCGTTGCCCCGCACATGCACGTCGGCAGCGAGCAGGTCTTCGGTGACCCTCAGGTTCTCGTCACGAGATCCCAACAGCGCCAGCACGGCGGAGTCTGGAATCACGATCTTCGACTGAACCGGTTCAGGCTCCGTCGTTTCCGAAGTCGTCTCCGAACCGGAGGGGGAGACGCCCTCCACGGGGGTAGGGGTCACGTGTGCGTGGATCCTGCTTCCTGCGCGCTCGCGCATCTCAAGTCGACTGGCAGGGCTGATGCTAGCCGGAGACCTGGGTCTGCGGGGCTCGGATGGGGAACGTCTGACG
>JALZHU010000388.1 GCA_030860695.1 Actinomycetota bacterium | reverse complement strand
AGGCCGGGGCCTGCCGTAAAAACACTCCTTCCTCTCTCTCATTTGCATGGCAAGTTGGTTTCTTGCGCCACCACACCGGACTAGTGAACGGGGAGCGAATTGACGTGAAGGTAGATCATTCCGGAGGGGTCAGAGGATCAGGGGTTGCAGCTTAACCCGTGGTAATTTGGACTCCTTCAGTGGCTAGAATGACGGGATCGGCGGCTGTTAAGGTGGTCTCGCGGATAAGTCCGGTGTAGCCGACAACTATGAGAGTAGCCAGTACGCAGACAAGGACTTTAGCCGTGTTGGTAAGGCCCACTGCAACTCCCGCAGTTCGGGGCGTGGTGAGACATCGGAAACTCACGGTGAGCTCTTAGTCACTTTAACGGGCTTGGACGCCGAGTTATTGTTGAAATCCTTTTCCGCGAAGGAGTGTTGTGCGTTCGTCTCGACTTCGAGGATATAGTCACCTTCTGCTACGTTCGTGACGTCGATCCACTGCCCGTCGAGTTGCTTGCCATAGGTGTCGGCCCACCCGACACTGATGCCCTGGTTCCCATGTATCGTCGTCCCGTAACCACAGGCGCGATAGGTCATTTGATCGCGCTGTCCCGTGTACTCCGGAGCCGCTGAAACGTCAATGACGCAGAATCCTCGCTTGGTACCGACAACCGGCTGAAGGCCTTCTTGCGCGATAATGTCGTCAGTGAGCATGTCTCGGTTAGCCGGATCTGCTTTGGCTTGCTCGAACGCTGCAAACTGTTCCGGCGTCCACAGGCGATAGGCGGCGTACTTCTTGAAATGATAATGCCCGTGGCACGCACCCCACTCAAACAAGTGGCTGTTCTCCGGAGCCAACGGGTCACCGATGATCAGCGCACCTGGACCCATATTCGGAGTCGAATAGGGGAATTCCAACAGCCTGCGGGGGCCTGTGCCACCCACTTGACCTTCTTGAACCGCACAGTCGCTGGCGGTAAACGTACGGGTCGCCAAAGTCGCGCTGTTGAGCTTATTGTCGTTGATGACCAGATCGGGGCAGCCGCGCGCCGTATCCCTACAAGGGATATCGGGTACGGTCTGCACGGTCTGCGCACTGCTCACCTGCACCCGGTCGACCAAGCTCTGCGAGTACGCTGGCGTCACCAGCAGGTACCCCGCAATAAGCGCTGCCGGAGCGGCCAAGGCAACGATAACCTTGGTCCTAACTCCTCTGATTCCTCTCACCATCTACTTCATCCATTCTACTCGAGTCCCCCTTCATTCATTGCATGTGGACACCAATGCACCACCAAGAGCCTGCGCCCACGACCTACGGACCCGCCAATTATGTTGCGTGAAAATTCGAGGAGGCTCGGGCCGCAGTACATATTAGCGAACCACCTTTACAGTGAGTTAAAACTTCCTTAGTTTTCCCTTAGTACGGCAGCCGCACTGTGTGATCTCAATCGGCGTGCCGTGATCACGGAGACGGCCACCGCGTATCGACTCCAAGGTGTGTTGGGACTTGAAGAAGACGCGGTGGCCGCGTCGGCGACGATAGACGATGATCCCCTCATCCGATGGCGGGCGAGGTTTGAGGATATGTTCGCGCTGGTAGCGGGTCGGTTCGCGCAGGCGGACTCAATAAGTTCCTGAACACGAGTCGGATTGACACGGTGAGTCACTGGTTCGACCCACCCATGCTGGGCGTACTCAAGCGTGCCGCCTGCGGCGGCACAGAGTGGCTAAGCCCCGTTGTGCTACTCGCCTGCCCGTTCGGGCCGAACCCGCTCGCTGCGTGCGGCCTTGCGGCCGTGCTCGCGCGGGCCGGCCCAGTCGGCGCGGTATGGACGAACGCCTCCACCGCCGCAGGCGACGCTGATCCAGAGGTGCTGGTCGAGCACAGGGCTCCGAGTGCCGCTACCGGGCAAGCGTTCGGCCCCCTTCCACGCCTGCTCGCCGTCGTAGCGGGATACCCGCTTTCGCTCCTGCCGTCCTGCAACGAGGGTGATTCGGACCGCCGTCATGCCATGGATGACGCTTGCTGTCAGGAGGGTCCGCGCGTGGCGGACGTGCCAGACGAGGCGTAGTCGGCGATTTTCTCTCAGCCGTTCTGGGCGGGGAGCAGATGCTCCTTGCGCCGAACCCCACGACTTCGGTGACCGTGTCAAACTGTGGTGCTTAGCGTTGGACCACTGGACCTTGGCGGGCATGAGATGGTCCCCGGCGCCGGGCGATGAACAGCAACGGCGCCCGCGCGTCGTTGTGGTAATCGACCCAGGTGCTCTGATGTCCTGGCTGGAGGTTGGTCAGCGCGCTGTCCCATAGGATGCACCCCGACGCCGAGATGGCGTAGCGCTCATACAGCGTCCAGCTCGTGCAGAACCTCTGTCGCGGCCATTACGAACTCGGCGTGGATATTGACCCGTGGCATCGACTCACAGCCATCTCCACCGAACTCGCGCGCGTCATCTGATCGAGACAGCGCACCGGAAAATCTCGTGTGCTTGCCGCCTACGCAACAGACCCGGATGTGGAGCAGTGGTTGCGTATCGGCCGTTGTTGCTGTCGGTTTGAGCTGTCAGATCTTGTCGGCTATTGATCAACTCCATCGGCAGGGCCGATACTCGCAATCGAATCAGTGATTTCTTCGGCTTCAGACCTTCTATCGGGATCTATAGCCAAGAGGGGCCCGGTGACGGTGAACTAACCAGCCGCTAAGTAAATCTGAATCCACTGGAAAGGTGGCTCAGTAATGTCTGCCGTGGCCCCGAACTGCTCGATCTCCGCGAGGCCACCTGACAGCCGCCCCATTCCTTCCTGGCCCCTCAGGCTCGGTATGACCAGATCAAGCCGCAACCCACCACCCGCCGGACCCTTCGAAGTTGACCACTTTCTTTCACAGTAAACCCTTCCCGGATCCACCGCGAAGGTTTCGGCTCTCCGGAGGACCGCGCACCTTCTACTACGTGAACGGCCGCTTCACTAACCGGCAGCCAGGCAGGATCGGAAGGACCATGGTATGACCCATCGAACCCCGCAAGATCACCGACGTGGACTACGGCTAGCGGTGCCTGTGCTGCGCACACGTTTCATCGTGGCTGTGATTGGTTGCCTGCTCAGCGTGGGAGCGCCAGTCATAGTAATGGGTGTTTCCGGACTCAATATCGATGTACAACCCGCCGGCCGTTTCCCTGACGAACCGGCCGGGCTGGGGATCACCGGAGCGCTACCCGGCGATCCGTTGCCCCCCGGCGACGGGCTGACCGGGACCGGAGTGCCGAACACCGGGGCGCCGGGTGACGGAGTCACTGGCGACTCCGGTGGGGCCGGGTTGCACGAGTTTCCCACTCCGCCGAATCTGCCCGACGGGTCGCTGGGGATCCCAAGCGTCGTGCTGGGTGCGTATCAGTTTGCTGAGCGGACGCTGGCGGCCTCGCGGCCGAGCTGCCACCTGTCGTGGTCGGTAATCGCCGGGATCGGGCGGATCGAGTCCGGCCACGCCAGGGATGGAAGGGTGGATGTCGTCGGTAACACCCTCGAGCCGATCCTGGGTCCCCCGCTAGACGGATCACCGGGCGTGGCCGCCATTGCCGACACCGACCGCGGCATGCTGGACAACGACACGGTGTGGGACCGCGCGGTGGGTCCAATGCAGTTCATCCCGACCAGCTGGCGCAGCTATGACATCGATGGCAACGGCGACGGTATAGCCAGCCCGCACAACCTCTATGACGCCGCCCAGGCGGCCGGCCGCTACCTGTGTGCCAGTGGCGCAGACCTTGCCGACCCGGCCCAACTACAAGCGGCCGTCTTCCGGTACAACCACTCGGCGGCATATGTGACCGCTGTGCTGCGCTGGGCACAGGCATACCTGTCGGGCGTCATCCCCACACCACCGGCGCCAGGACCGGTACCCCCCGGCACGAACGGCAACGGCGGCGCAGCGATCTTGGCCAGCGGCGCCCCACAAGCTACGGACGCACCAGCAGCCGTAGCACAACTTGTACCACCGCGCCCAGCATTGACGTCGAGTGCACAGCGCCCGGCGCATACGACCGCGACACCCGGCACTACGCCGCCTCCCCTGACCACGCCGCCTCCCCTGACCACGCCGCCTCCCCTGACCA
>JALZHU010000387.1 GCA_030860695.1 Actinomycetota bacterium | reverse complement strand
GCTCTACACAGGCACCGCGTTGAGCTGGTCAGGCGACCCGGTCGCCGAGGACATCGCCCGGCACGCCGCCACATGCTACGAGGTCGGCGGGCGGCCCCGCCGGCTCGCAACTGCCTACCTCGACCTCGGGCTGGTGCTGGCGCGAAGGCGCAGACCACATCAGAGCTGACACGAAACGGGCGAGGCTAGGTCGAGGTCTGCTGCAGCATTCCCGCCACCGGCTTGAGGCGCGGGGAGCCCTCGTCTTCGTAATAGTCCGCAGGGTTGGTCTGGTCGGTACCGTTGAAGACCCGCATCTGGCGCAGCACCATCGTCACCAGCACGGCAGCCACGAGATTGCCCATGAGCGCAACGAACCCGACATAGATCTGCAGCGGCGAGCCTGCGAATGGATGCCAGCCCAGGATCGACAACCTGTCCAACGCGAGTGCTGACCCACCGAAGTGTTGCCTACCGCTGGCCGGATTGGGAATGCCATAAAGCATTATCAGACCCCATCCCATACCGACCATCCAGCCTGTGATCAGCCCCCAGATGTGGAACCACCGGGTGTAGAGCGCAATCGCCACCATGGGCAATGTCTGCAGAATGATCACACCACCGATCAGCTGCAGGTCGATGGAGTACTGCGGGTCGATCAACACAATCAGGGCCACCGCGCCGAACTTCACCACCAGCGAGGCAACCCTGGCCTGCTTGGCCTCCTGTTCGGCGGTAGCGCCGCGATGCAGATAGGCCTTGTAGATGTTACGGGTCCACAGATTCGCCGCCGCGATCGACATGATCGCGGCAGGAACCAGCGCGCCGATCCCGATGGCCGCAAAGGCGATCCCAGCGAACCAGGAGGGGAACTGCGCCTCAAAGAGCACCGGGATCACCGTGTTGGAGTCCGGTCGACCGGTGGCCGCATTGACGATCGGTGTCGTGCCCGCCGCGATCGCGGCGTAGCCGAGCAACGCGAGCAACCCCAGAACCAGCGAGTACGCCGGCAGTGCCACCATGTTGCGTTTGATCACATTACGGCTCCGGGAAGCGAGTGCGCCCGTCACCGCATGCGGGTAGAGGAACAGCGCAAGCGCCGAGCCCAGCGCCAGCGTGACGTACTGCAGCTGGTTGTTGGCCCCTAGCAGGATGCCGTCGCTACCCGACGGCGTGGCGGTGAACTTTGCGTCCGCGGCGTCGAAGATCAATCCCCAGCCGCCAAGCTGCGCCGGCAAGATGATCACAGCAGCAACGATCACCAGGTAGATCAGCACGTCCTTGACGAAGGCGATCAGCGCAGGGGCCCGCAGCCCGGACTGGTAGGTGTAAACGGCGAGGATCACGAAGGCGACAAGCAGGGGGGCATGCCCGGCCAGCCCGGCCCCGTTGAGGCCCATCGTGCGTAGTACCGCCTCCAGCCCGGCCAGTTGTAAGGCGATGTAGGGCATCGTCGCGACGATTCCGGTGATTGCCACCAGCAGTGCCAGCGTGGCCGACCCGTAGCGGCCTTGAACGAAGTCCGCCGGGGTGACATAGCCGTGTACCCGCGACACCGACCACAACCGGACCAGCGGCAGGAACACCAGCGGGTAGACCAGCACGGTGTAGGGCAGCGCGAAGAACCCCATCGCTCCGGCACCGAACATCAGCGCGGGCACCGCGACGAAGGTGTAGGCGGTGTAGAGATCGCCACCGATAAGAAACCAGGTGATCCACGAGCCGAACTTGCGCCCGCCGAGCCCCCACTCATCGAGGTGATCGAGGGTGCCACCGCGCTTCCACCGGGCGGCGTAGAAACCCAGCCCGGTGACGAGAGCGAACAGCAGCGTGAAGATGACCAGCTCGGTCCAGTGCAAGGTCATCACCGATCACGCGTCTTCCGATACACCACGGCCACGCAGATCACGCCGAGCGGGATGAACAGGAACTGCAGCCAGTAGAAAAGCGGGAAGCCGAACAGATGCGGCTCGTCGCTGTTGTACAGCGGCGTGACCAGCACGAGGAGCGGCACGAGGAGCAACAGGTTCCAGCTATTCCAGCGCAGCGCCGGGGGTCGGGACGGCATCCCGACATTATGCGCATTCAGCGGGCTTAATGGGGTAACGAGGCCGGATAACCCCGTTGAGCTTGCTGAACGCGGGTCACGGGCGGTGAAGGCGCACCTTGAGAGCGTCGAGTTGGTCGCGCATGGTGCTGGGGAGGGCGGTACCGATCTTGTCGAACCACTGCTCGATGAGCGGCACCTCTGCCCGCCACTCGTCGATGTCCACCGCGAGCGCAGCGCCGACGTCCTCG
Source organism: Actinomycetota bacterium (assembly GCA_030860695.1). GTDB lineage: Bacteria > Actinomycetota > Actinomycetes > Mycobacteriales > Pseudonocardiaceae. The sequence goes on along the minus strand of JALZHU010000387.1, from coordinate 1,818 downwards.
GTGGGCGTGTCCAGCCCGGACAGGTCAAGCTGATCCGGGGTGGGCACCCGGCCGATCGCGGTGTCGGCCGCGGCCGCCCGGCCCTCGATCCGCTCAATAATCCACTTGAGCACGCGTCCGTTCTCCCCGAATCCTGGCCACAGGTAGCGCTGGTCGGCGCCGCGGCGGAACCAGTTCACGTAGAAGATCTTCGGTAGCTTGCTGGCGTCGGCGCGCTTGCCGAGGTTGATCCAGTGCTGGAAGTAGTCGCCGACGTGGTAGCCGATGAACGGCAGCATCGCCATCGGGTCGCGGCGCACCTCGCCGGGCCTGCCGGCCGCCGCGGCGGTCTTCTCGCTGGACAGCGTGGCTCCCAGGAACACCCCGTGCTGCCAGTCGAAGGCCTCGTTGACTAGCGGGATGGTGCTGCCCCGGCGGCCGCCGAAAAGAATTGCCGAAATCGGCACGCCGGCCGGATCGTCCCACTCGTCGGCGAGCACCGGACACTGCACCATCGGGGTGCAATACCGGGAGTTCGGGTGTGCGCAGCGCTGCCCGGAAGCGCCATCGGCAGGCGTCCAGTCCTGCTTGGTCCACGAGGTGAGGTGCGCCGGCCTGCCCTCCATGCCCTCCCACCAGATATCGCCATCGTCGGTGAGCGCGACGTTGGTGAAGATGGAGTTGCCGGACTGCAGGGTGCGCATGGCGTTGGGATTGGTCTTCCAGCTGGTGCCCGGGGCCACGCCGAAGAACCCGTTCTCGGGGTTCACCGCGTAGAGCCGGCCGTCGGCACCGAAGCGCATCCAGGCGATGTCGTCACCCAGGGTCTCGACCTTCCAGCCGGGGATGGTCGGCTCGAGCATGGCCATGTTGGTCTTGCCGCAGGCTGACGGAAACGCGGCCGCGACGTAGTGGGTCACCCGCTGCGGGCTGGTCAGCTTGAGGATGAGCATGTGCTCGGCAAGCCAGCCTTCGTCGCGGGCCATCACCGAGGCGATCCGCAGCGCGTAGCACTTCTTGCCCAGCAGGGCGTTGCCGCCGTAGCCGGAGCCGTAACTCCAGATCAACCGTTCCTCGGGGAAGTGGCTGATGTATTTGGTGTCGTTGCAGGGCCAGGGCACATCAGCCTGGCTGCGCTCCAGCGGGTAGCCGACCGAGTGCAGACATGGCACGAAGTCTGCTTCGTGCCCGTCGGGCGAGGTGAACTTGCGCAGCACCACTGTGCCCATCCGGGTCATGATCCTCATCGAGCACACCACGTAGGCGGAATCGGTGATCTCGACGCCCAGTTTGGGTTTCGGGTCGTCCAGCGGACCCATGCAGAAGGGCACCACGTACATCGTCCGACCGCGCATGCACCCCCGGTACAGCTCGGCCATGATCGACTTCATCTCGTCCGGGTGCATCCAGTTGTTGGTGGGACCGCAGTCTTGCTCCGAGCGCGAACAGATGAAGGTGCGCTCCTCCACCCGAGCCACATCAGACGGGTCCGAGGTCGCCCAGAACGAGTTCGGCTTGCGCTCCAGCCGGGTGAACGTGCCGGTGTCGATCAGTTCGGCGGTGAGCCGGTCCCATTCCTGCTCGGATCCGTCGCACCATTCGATGCGGTCAGGCGTGGTCAGCTCGGCCACCTCGCGCACCCAGTTGCGCAAACGCGCGTGGCTGGTGGGGGCATCATCGAGACCCAGGATGGTCGCTGCAGTCACTACTCGTCTCCCTGCGGGAACACCGAAGACCGCCCCTGTGAAACACGGGCGGTGGGACGAAAAAGGATCACTAACGAGACTAGACCCAACAACTGCCCAGCGGAGGACCCAAGATTGAGAAATCCCTCACAAG
>JALZHU010000108.1 GCA_030860695.1 Actinomycetota bacterium | reverse complement strand
GCGCCAGACTGATCAACGGCCTCAACTGCCAAGGACACAACGGCGTCGGGCGGGCAGCCCCACGCCCAGTTTTCACGCCCGCGCGGCGCCCCCACCGGGGACATGGGGACTGATCAGTAAAAACCCAGCGGCCGCAATCAAGGTTCCCTCTGCTCGGCGACGCACCCGCAAGGTGCAGGCCTGGTCCAGCGAAGAAGCGCGCCGGTTCCTGGAATCAGCACGAGCAGACGACGACCCGCTCTACGCCGGTTACGCGCTCGTCCTCGCACTCGGTCTGCGCAAAGGCGAGGTACTGGGCCTGCTGTGGGATGACCTCGATCTTGACGCTGGTGAACTCACCATGGGACGACAACTCCAACGAGTCCGCCATCAACTCCTGCACCGAGAGACCAAAACCGCTACGTCCGACGATGTCAGGCTGCCGCTAGTTGATCTCTGCACTGCCGCGCTATGCCACCGTCAGATTCAACAGGCAACAACCCGAGAGGCTGCCGGAGTCATGTGGCAGGGCGGTCAATGGGTATTCAGCACCAAGTGGGGCACCCCCATCGAACCCCGCAACTTCAATCGCTCATGGGATCTTCGCTGCCGCAAGGCCGACGTACGGAAGATCACCGTCCACGATGGTCGACGCACGTGCGCCACACTGCTAGTGGACCTTGACGTGCACCCACGCGAGGTCATGCGCATCCTGCGCCACGCCCAAATCTCAGTGACCATGGAGATCTACGCGCAAGCTTCCTCGAAGGCAACTCGTGCCGCGCTCAAGCGGCTGGGAGACAGCCTTCATGGGTGACCAATTACTGCTGTACTTTGCTGCCGTACTCAGTAGAAAACCAAAGTGGCAAGATCGTTGATCAGGGCGCTGACCTGGTGGGCGATACTGGGATCGAACCAGTGACCTCTTCGGTGTGAACGAAGCGCTCTCCCGCTGAGCTAATCGCCCCTCGCCGGCTACAGTAGCGGGATTACCATACAGGATCACGCCAGCGGCGAACGCACCCAATCCCACGGCAAACCGACCCATCCGGCGATCAGACCGTAGGCGTTCACCAGCCAGAGGGTGACCAGGACAATGACGCCGGTGAGGGCGAGCACCGCCCACCGGACGACGCGTGACTGCTGCCGCACCCACTCGGTCCAGGCGTCGTAGCGGCGGCGGGTCCAGCTGAGCACACGCTGGGCCCACAGGAACTCGGTTCCCAGGATCGCAAGGCCGGCGAACAAGATCAGCCATCCCGGACCCGGATACGGGATGGCGAGGATGCCTGCGACGAACACCGCCGTACCCACCACACCCACCAAGATCCGGTAGGCGAGATCGATGCTTGGCCGGCTGCGTACGCGCTGCCGAAACCGGGTGTACCGGTTCTCGTGCCGAGCCCGGTCCATCAAGCGCCGGGACGACTTCTCTTCGACCGTCAGCGTGTCACCTGCCCACTCGCTACGACTTCAGTCGGTGCCGCAGGGATGTCCCGACCCGGCTCCAGGGAGACCGCGTAGCCGGTGAACCCCCGCGTTCCCGCGGCTGAGGGTACGGCATAGAGTCCAGCGTCCTCCGGTGCTACGTCGAACGCCGCCAGCGCAATTGGTGCTCCGTCGGTAAGCCCCCACAAAACATAGGTCTGGTTTTCCACCCGATTGCTTGGCAAACGGGTGGGCACCACCTTGAGCTGGTTCGGGCCAGCGAGCACCATGCCCACCGCGTGGCCGTCCTTGGTGACCAGGGGAACCCGGATCGCCGCTGGGTCCGCGGCGCTTTGCATCGCCTGGGACATGTCCGTGACCTGACGTTGCGCTTGATTGAGTTCGCCATTGAGCTGCGCCACCCGGACCCCGAGCGCCACTGTGGCGGCTACCAGACTCACTGCCGCAGCGGCAGCCAGCTGCCCAGTGCGAAACCACGATGGCTTGGTGATGTGTCCTCCTGGCCGCGCTGGCGGTGCCAGTGGCACGACTGGCGCTTCCCACCTGGCGCCCGTGGCACTGAGCACCCGCTGCTCCAGCTCGGCGCTGGGGATTGCCTCCGGGACGGAAAGGCCCAGCGTGGCGCAGACCTCCTCGGTCTCCGCGGCGATACGGGCACATATCGGGCAGTCTGGCAGGTGTGCGGCCACCAGGGACTCTTCGGCAGGCTCCAGGGCGTGCAACGCCCAGCCGACCGCCAGCTCGCGGTGCGGGCAGCTGGCAACACGGCGCTGGTCGTTCACCGGTTCACCTTCCTCACCATGGTGGCCTCGGCGACCAGGGTGTCCGGCCCCAACTGGTCGGTTAACAGCGAGCGCAGCCGCTGCACCGCGGTAAACATGCGGGATTTCACCGTGCCCAGCGGGACACCAGTCAGCACCGCGATCTCCCGCTGGGTGTGCCCGCCGAAGTAGGCCAGCGCCAGCACCTGCCGCTGCTCAAGCGGCAGGCGATGAAGCGCCGCGCGCACCTGACTGGCCGCGACACGTGTCATCGCTGCCTGGTCGGCGCCCGGTACCGGCGTTGGCGACCAGTCCTCGCCTGCCTCCGGCGCAGTGACCATGCGCCGACGAATGGTGCTTTCTCGGCGCACCGCATCCACGGCCTTGTGATGGATCAGCGTGAGCAGCCACGTGGCGAAACCGCCCCTCGATGGGTCAAACCGGGTCGGATCACGCCACAGGGTTAAGAACACCTCCTGCACCACATCCTCAGCCAGACCCTCGTCGGCACAGATCCGGCGGGCTAGCGAGTAGCAGGACCGGCCGAAGCGCTGATAGAGCTGGGACAGTGCCGCCCCGTCGGCATCCCCGAGTCTTCGCACAAGTTCGGCGTCGGAAGGTCCCTCGGCCATACTGGAAACTGGCGGTGCCGGTTCCGCAGTGTCTTGCCATTGGTCAGGCCGCGGGGCGCTCGGTCGAGCGTCATCGGCCACCAGGGAGATCCTCACGTCGTACCTACGCCGGGCACCACCTGCCGGTTCAGGTTAGTGCCTCAGGTTATCCCCGCAGGCGGCGGCAGGTAGCGAACGGCGAGCGACGAACCTTGCCACTCGGATGAACGTTTCTGCCCCGTCTGGGTGGTCTGTCTTAGGCATCCGGGCGTAGCTCAGGCGTCCCGGCGTCACAACAGCCAGAGTCAATCGTTTCAGGGGCCAAGGCGCAGAAAGGGGCGACAACGATGCGTAACGACCACGTGACTCTCCGTTCATCGGCGGTCTTTGATCTGCTGGCGCCACGCACTCCCCCGGTGCCTGTTCAAGTCGCACTCCGTTACGACACTCGTGACCCATACGCCATCGTCGCGACCTTCCGTACTGGGCGGGCTGGCTGGGTCGAGTGGGTATTTTCCCGTGACCTGCTAGCCGACGGTCTCATCGCCGAAGTGGGAGACGGCGACGTGCGCATCCGGCCAGGCTTAGGTGACCCCGAGATCGTCGTAGTAGAGCTCAACTCCCCATCAGGTCACGCCGTTTTCGAGGCCAGCGCCCAGCGGCTCGCCGAGTTTCTCGACGCTAGCTACGACATTGTCCTACCCGGAGACGAGACTCTGTGGATGAACGTCGACGATGCACTCGGCCAGATGATCGCCAACGAACTGCCTTGAGTGTGGGGGCAGTTTGATCCTGGCTGGCCGGCTCGGCTACAGTTCTGGCACGCACTAGGGCGGGGAGCAGGGCCACATCCCGTCGGGAGCATGCGGACGTAGCGCAGCTGGTAGCGCATCACCTTGCCAAGGTGAGGGTCGCGGGTTCGAATCCCGTCGTCCGCTCTGCGCGGCCCTCCACGCCGGGCCGCCCCAGGGGCGGGTCTTCGGGGGCGACGACCTCAGACCGTCGGCCGTGGAAACCCCTCCGGTATGAGGCGCGGCGGAGTGGCCGAGTGGCTTAGGCAAGGGCCTGCAAAGCCCTGTACGCGGGTTCGATTCCCGCCTCCGCCTCGGGCGATTAGCTCAGTGGGAGAGCGCTACCTTGACACGGTAGAGGTCACTGGTTCAATCCCAGTATCGCCCACGCGGGCCACAAAGGATTTTCGGTCTTTCCTGAAGACCTCTCTTGATCTTTGGCCGCCGGCAGCTGTCGTGGTCACCCATTGATCGCAGGTACCACGTCACCAGGCCCTTGCCAAGATCGCCTTGGCCACCCGATCGGGTCGCCGGGCACTACCAGCTCGTCGACTCAAACAGCGTATTGACGGCTCGCATTTGGGGGAGCGACTATTTAGCCGAGAATCAAGCTGTCTGAATCCACCTTGCGGCGTGGCCTTGGCGAGAAAGAGCAGTCGCGGAAAGTAGCTGAAGGAGACGAGGACTGTGACGCCAGGAACTTCACGCTCGGAGTCAGCCGAAGGGCACTGGGACTTTCAAGGAACTGCCCTTAACGGGAAAGCACTCAGGCTGCGGGTCCAACTAGATCAGGTCGAGGCCACCTTCCGCGCCCACCGGGATCGCCTGATCGCAGAGCTATCCGAGCTAACGGAGAAAGAGTGGAACGGTCCCACTCGCTGCCACCTGTGGTCCGTGGCCGATGTGGTCTCCCACCTGACAGATGGCAATCGATGGGGCTTGGCGGGTTTGCAAGCGGCCCATAGAGGGACTGAATCTTCGTTCATGACGACGTTTGACAATCGTTTAACTCCTCATGAGTACGTCAAGGCAGCTCGCGGTCGACCCCGAGAAAAGGTCGTCGAGGACCTAGCGACGGGCACGGAGAGACTGCTAAAGGCGGTCGAAAGGGTCCACAAAGCAGGTCATGCCTTCATGCAAACGCCGATCGGACGTGTCTCACTAACCTTCGCGGTCCTGCACATCCTTTGGGATTCGTGGCTCCATGAGCGCGACGTGCTAGCACCTCTTAACGAATCACCAGCCTATCCGGCAGATGAATTACGGCTGGTTGCCAGCTATGCGGTCCTGCTCGCAGGGATCGCCATTTCTTCCGCTACCACGACCCCCCAGCGCTGTGGCGTCGTACTTGATGGCCCGGGGGGGGGACACTACCGAATGGAGATCGGAGAAACGATCCACGTGGAGGTGGAGATGCCCGGACCAGCCGTAGGCACAGTGCCCCAAGGCCCGATCCTTTCAACCATCGACGCGCTTGCCGGGCGCGGTCATCTCGAAGATGTGGTTAATGGGTCGCCTGACACTATACGCCTGCTTAGCATCTTTCCAGCCATGATGGCGCCCGCCTGACTAGACCAGAAGCTGAGGCGAGCTGCCCGGGTACGGTCAGGCGCCGGGGGAGGCCAGGGCCTCGACGTTGATCGGTAGGCGGTAAAGATCTCGGACAACCCGGTGATCGACATCGGGCACGGACCCGGAAGATGCCCCGGGCGCATGTGAGGAAGAGAATCTGTTGTCTGATCGTGACCGGAACTATGATCGATACCCGTGCGCGGATCCCCGGATGGCGATGACTTAGTCCCCCTGCACCAGCCGTTCGAGACAGCACTACGCGGATTCAACCGAGGGCAGGTCCTGGAGTACCTCGAATCGCTTGATGGTCGCATCGCGATGGTTGCGGCTGACCGGGATGCGGCCCTGGCGCAGGTCGCTGAGCTCAGCAAGGTGCTGAACCATCTCCGGTTGGAGAGCGAGCTGCTTGAGCATTTGCGCCGGGAAGCAGGCCGGGCGACGTCCGAGGTCGAGCGCATCCTGGCTAGTCCGATGGCCGAAGTCAGCATCCGGATCCAGCACATCATGCGGCTGGCCGAGGAGGAGGCAGCCGAACTCAAGGCCGGCGCCGAGGCGGAAATCGCCGCGAGGAGGGCGCGCACCGAGCAGGAGATCGCCGATCTCAGAGCCGGTGCCGACCAGCAGATCGCCAGCATGCGCGCACGTGCCAGCCGCGAGGCGAAGTCCCTGCTGGAGCACGCCCGACGGCAATGCGAGCAACTCGAGACGGATTCCGCTGCGCGCCGGGAGGCCGCCGAGCAGGATGCAGCGCAGGCGATCGCACAACATGAATCCGCGGCGAGCGCCCGGATCCGGGACAGCGAGCTGCGCAGCTTCACCCGCTTGCATCTCATGCTGCAGGCGACTGGCGAGCAGCTGACGACCCGGGTCTGCGCGGTCGAACGAGACGAGTCAGCGCTGCGGGAGCTGCGTGGCCAGGTTGCCAGCGAGGTGGCCACGCTCGAGAAATTGCGCACCGAGGTCACCGCTGCGGTAGCCGCCGCGCGTCAGCTTTTGGCGGAGGCGCTTGAGCAGGTCCGCGAGGCCACGGTTGAGGTTGAGCAGGTCACGCTGGAGCGCCCCGACGGTCCCGCGCCCCCAGTCCCGATCCAGCGCAGTGCCGAGGGCGGGACGGTCTACCTGCTGAATCCCGGCGCCGAGGATCGGCGGTTGCCCCGCGCTCCCAGCTGACCTACCACACGGCCGAGTGGGCCAGTATCGGCGGAATAACCTCGCAGTCATGACCGCCCTTGACACTAAGGTGCACCACCGACGACTTCATCGCGACTGACGAGCAGTGGAGTACGCACAATTACCATCCGCTTCCGGTGGTGATCACCTCCGGTGAGGGCGCCTGGGTCACCGACGTGACCGGCCGGCGATACCTCGATTTCCTCGCTGGCTACTCAGCGCTGAATTTCGGGCACCGGCATCCTGCCTTGGTGGCCGCCGCGGTGGACCAGATGCAGCGGGTGACGCTGACCTCGCGGGCGTTTCACCACGACCTGCTCGGCGCATTTTGCCGGGAGTTCGCTGCGCTGACCGGAACCGAGATGGTGCTCCCGATGAACTCCGGGGCCGAGGCCGTCGAGTCCGCGATCAAAGTGGCCCGGCTGTGGGCTCACCGAGTCAAGGGTGTCCCCGACGGTACCGCCGAGATCGTGGTAGCGGGTGGAAACTTTCACGGCCGCACCACCACCCTCGTCTCATTCTCCACCGACGAGGTGGCCCGGGCTGGGTTCGGCCCGTTCACCCCTGGCTTCGTCGTGGTTCCCTACGGCGACCTGGACGCGCTGCGCAGCGCAATCACACCCCGGACGGCGGCAGTGCTCGTCGAGCCCATACAGGGTGAGGCGGGAGTGCTCGCGCCGCCGCCGGGTTATCTCGCCGGAGCCCGCGCGGTCTGCGACGACGCGGGCGCGCTGCTGATCGCCGACGAGATCCAATCCGGGCTGGCTCGCACGGGAGAGCTGCTGGCCCTGGACTACGACGGGGTCCGGGCCGACCTGTACACCCTGGGCAAGGCGCTAGGTGGGGGGATCCTGCCGGTCTCGGCCGTGGTGGGGCGGCGCGCGGTGCTGGGCGTGCTGCGACCTGGGGAGCACGGATCAACTTTCGGCGGCAACCCGCTGGCCTGCGCAGTCGGCCGCGCGGTAATCGCCCTACTGGCCAGCGGCGAGTTCCAGGCCCGCTCCCGGGAGCTAGGCACGCACCTGCACACCCGGCTGCGCACGCTGATCGGGTACGGGGTGGCGCAGGTCACCGGCCGGGGACTGTGGGCCGGGGTGCACATCGCTCCTGGCAGACTGACCGGACGCATGGCGGCGGAGGCGCTGATGGCCTGCGGGGTGCTGTGTAAGGAGGCTCACTCCTCGACGTTGCGGATCGCTCCTCCCCTAGTGATCAGCCGCGACGACCTAGACACCGGCCTAGACGCCATCATCCACGTACTCACCCGCTGACCTGCCCTACCCTGGGCACCATTCGGAGCCGAATCGTGGTCGGTGGGGAGCATGCTCACTGGGGGCTCACTGGGGGGCTGTCAGCATCGGCCAACGCCAGTCCGTAGCGAGGAGAGTTCGTGCTTGTCGGCCCAGCCCGGATCCTGCGGGGCCTGGGGGGCCTGGGGGTGCCGGTGATGCTATTCGCGCTGCTGACAGCGCTGATAGCGGGCTGCACCGCAGGACCCTCGGACCGACCTGCGGTGGCGGTGCGGGAGCCGAACATGCCCCCGCAAGGCCCTCCACAGGTTGCGCCCAGCAGCCCACCGCTGCCACCGACCGGCGAGTACGACCGGGATTCGCTGCCGTGGCGCGACTGCACCAGCGCGATCGCCACTGCGCTCGACATGGCCAGCCCACGACGGGTCGAGTGCACCGAACTTCGAGTCGACGCCACGGTGGCGAGGCCCATGTTCGGGAATTCCCTCAAACTGGATCTCACCAGGATCGGCGGCGGTCCGGCTCCGCTTGTGGTGCTCGGCGAGGCATCCGGTGAGCCTGGGACAGTTCGAGCCGCCCGGCTGGCCGAGCAGCTGCCTCCTGACGTCCTGAGCCGTTTCACCCTGATCGGGCTGGCCCGCCGCGGCACCGGCCCGAGCGAACCGCTGGACTGCATACCGAGGACCACCCGGAATGAGATCGTCGGCTTCGATCCCGGCGCTGGCGAGGCTGGACGGCTGGATTGGCTGCTCGATACCACCCGCGCCGCCATCCAGACCTGTGTGCAGGACCTCGGCGAGGTACTCACCGCGATCAACTCCACGGGCACGGCCGACGACCTCGAACAGCTCCGGGTTACCCTGAACGCGCCAGTGCTCAACGTGGTCTCACACGGCGAGGCGTCCCGGGCGGTGGCGGAGTTTATGCGCCGGTATCCCACCTCGGTGGGGCGGGTAGTGCTCGATGGTGCCGTAGATCCCACCCTCGATGACGTGGCCACAACCGAGGCCGAGCTGGTGGCAGCGGACGCCGGTTACACCGCGTTCGCCGCCGACTGCGTGGCCCGAGGTTGTCCGCTGGGATCCGATCCTCGCGCCGCCATGGCAGCGTTGGCTGAGACGCTGCGTCGGGCCCCGCTGCAAGTCGGGTGGCAGCAGATCACCGCGGGCACCGCCTACCAAGCAGTGCTCGAGACTATCGGTGATCCCACGCGCTGGCCGCAGCTTTCCCACGCGCTGGCCACCGCCCGCGACGGGGACGGGACCGAGCTGGCCGCACTCATAGCACCGCTGCTGGTCACAGACCGCGGGCTGCCCGCGCGCTTTGACCCTGCGCTGGCAACACACTGCAACGACACCGCGACCCGGGTGCCTCCCGAGCGCGCCCAGCAGCTGGTGCACCAGTGGCAGCAGCGTTCCGCGCTTTTCGGGCCGCTGTTTGCGGCGCGGCTACTGCTGTGCAGCGCGTGGCCGGTACCCTCGCCGCCACCGGTGGGGGTGGGCGGCAGGCTTCCGCCGGTGCTCGTGGTGGCCACCGCCGAAGACCCCGTAACCCCGGCTGAAGGGGCCAAGCGCACCGCGCAGTCGCTCCCGTCGGCGACACTGGTGATCTGGCAGGGCCAGGCGCATGGTGCACTACCTCGCAGCTCCTGCATCATCGACTTGGCCACCCGCTTCCTGATCGATGCCTCGATACCACGGCAGGGCACACTGTGCCCGCCGTAGACCTCCGGAAGGGTCACACAACGATCCGCATCGATCGGCGTAGTAGTCGAGCTTGCCGCCCAGCATTTCGGCGCACCCCGCGGTCCAGCGCCGCGCGGACCACGCGGCGGCCAACGCGTCGAGCGCGTCCTCGCTCCTGACCCGTTCGGGCGCCGTGGCCAGCGCCGCCGCAGCGTCCACGATGGACGAAAGCGCGGTGATCCGCTGCCAGAAACCCGGCGCGCTCTTCTTGCGGGCAAATGCGACGCCGGGTGATATCCCCAACGTCGCTAGGCCTCCAGGTCGCAGCGCCGCGGGCACTGCTCCAGTTAACGGATCGGTTTTTCCTACTAAGGCGTCTTGCTCGACTCGGCTGTACCCGTAGTGGCTCGACGGGCATTGTCGGGTAGCCAACCGCGTAACCGCTGTACTGACCCCGGGGGGAAACGCTGGTAATCGGGTAGCACCGTGCGCTGAGTTATCAGGCAAGTTCGGAGGGCCATGCCGAGCGCGCTTCGCTGACCTGGCTGGCGGGTTTCGAGACGGACACCGTGCGCAACATCGCCGTGGTGATCATCCGAGCACGGAAGGTCACGCAGCCGCGGAAGGGCTGACCAGTAGCCTGACGTCCGTGGACATCGAGGACGACCCGCTGACGATAGGCCGGCGACTGCGGCAAATCCGCCACGCCCGCGGCAAGTCGCTGGAAGTGATTGCCGGACTGGCCGGGATCAGCAGGGCGCACCTGTCCCGCATCGAGCGCGGGGAACGCGCCCTGGACAGCCGATCCCAGACTGTGGCCCTGGCCAACGCGCTACAGATCGCACCGTCTGAGCTGACCAGGCTGCCGGTACCGACACCCGGGAACGGGGATACCGACGCCGCTGTCGAGGCCGTGCGGCATGCGCTGATAGCGGTCACCCATGACCAGCCCGGCGGGCAGGTGGCTGCGGTGGACGTGCTGCGGGCACGGGTGATGGGGCCTATTTGTCGATGCTGGAACGAGGCACGCGCGGTTCAACCGGCGCGGCCAGCGTCGATCTAGACCACAGCCTTTGTCGGGTGACCGACGTACCCGACAAAGAAGACCGGCAGCCCAGCCGCGAGAACCGCCTAGCGATCCATGCCACCTGTGCGTTACACCGGGGCCCGCGCGGCTTCGCCAACCTGGTGGTTCGCAACCTTGACCACCAGCCCATATCACTGAGGAGTTCTGTCGCTGCTAGAACGCTTAGCGCGGGAAGGCTGTACCCGTAGGGGCTCACCAGGCATTTTCGGGTACTCCGGGGGATAGGGCAGATCACCGAGGCCGTGGTCGCGCTCGTCGCGCAGCGCCCAGTCCAGTAACGCCTCCAAGCCAAAGGCTTCGTTGTCCAGCCCGGCGTGCAGATCACCCCGCTCGCCCAGGAACGCCGGCACCGTGAATATGTCGAAGTCGTCTGGGTGCACCTGCGGCAGGTCGTCCCAGTGCACCGGCATCGACACCGTGGCACGCGGGGTGCCGCGTACCGACCACGCCGAGGCGATCGTGCGGTCCCGGGCTGCCTGATTGAAATCCAGGAACACTCGCTGACCACGGTCCTCCTTCCACCACGACACGGTGGCCAATTGCGGAATCCGCCGCGCCACCTCGCGAGCCAGCGCGATCACCGCCCGGCGGACTTGCACGAACGTCCAGTCCGGGCGGATCCGGACCGCGACGTGAATGCCGCGGCCCCCTGAGGTCTTGGGGTAACCGACTAACCCCGCCTCGGCGAGCACCTCGCGTAGCACCCCGGCCACCGCGACGGTCTCGGTAAAGCCGGTCCCCTGCTGCGGGTCGAGATCGACCCGCAGCTCGTCGGGATGATCCACCTCGGGACGGCGCACCGGCCACGGGTGGAAGTCGAAGGTGCCCAGGTTCGCCGCCCAGGCGAGCACGGCGGGTTCAGTGGGGCACACTTCGCGGGCGGTGCGTCCGGACGGGAAGGTGATCTCCACCGAATCCACCCAAGCTGGGGCGCCCCGGGGAACCCGCTTGGCGTAGAAGGCTTCCCCGGTCACCCCGTCGACGAAGCGCTTCAGCGTGACCGGGCGCTGCGCAAGCACTCGCAGCAGCGGCTCAGACACCGTAAGGTAGTAATCCACGATCTGCCGCTTGGTGATGCCGCGCTCCGGGAAGTACACCTTATCTGGGTTGGACACCCGCACGACGCGCTCGCCGGCCGGGCCGGGCACCGTGAGCTCCAGCGCGTCACTGCGGCCCATGACCGGCAAATTACCGCACAGTCGGCCGACGCAGAGGCTACCGTGGCGCTGTGGTGCGCAGCGAACCGCAGCCCGACCGGCCGGGCCACCCGTCTGACGCGCAGGAGCGACGTCGGCTGGACGAGGACATGATCGGGCTGGACCGTGACGATCCCGAGGTGCAGGCCTTCTCCGAACACCTGGATCGAGCCCACCGGGTGCGTCCCGGATTCACCGTCGAGGGCGTCCTGTTCGGCGTCAGCGACTTCGCTGAGTCAGCCAACCGCGCGCAGGGCGCGCGGCGAGTGGCAGCCGCCCTGGTGGCAGGATTGATCCTGCTCGGGGTGGCCGTTGCGCTGTGGGAGGCTGCGACGTTTCTGGTCACCATCCTGCTGGGCTGACGTCAGGCGCGTTCACAGATTCGCCGAACGACGGCCGCGGCATTGGTCGCGGCGGCGGTCGAGTATTCCTGCGTGAACACTTCGGCCCAGGCGTCGCGCAGGGAGCGGTTCCAGTCGTCCTCCATCACCTCGAGCGCGGGGACCACCAGGCCGAGGACGGCCGCGAAGGGCACGTTCGCGTCCTGGCAAGCCTTCGCGGCCGCGGCGGCGTCCATGTCGACCGCTGCGGCGTCGTCGCCGAGATACGGATTGCGCGGGCTCGACCGGGCGGGCGCGGGGTTGAAGGCGTTGACGTCAAGGGCAGGTCGGGTCCAGACGGGATGTTCGCGGTCGACGCGGATCAACGGCCGATGGGCGGGCGGTTGCGGCCAGCCGGCCGCGGGTGGGCGGAAGGCGGGGCTCGAACCGAGCAGGGCCGGCTCGCGGAGTTCGTCGAAGCGGAGATCCGCGAACCAGTCATCGGACACGACGGCGTCGGTACCGAACGTGCGATCGTTGTCCTCGTAGGAGTCCAGCTCGCCGCTGAGGTCGAAGCGGGCCCGGCTGGTCACGACGACGTCGCCGACCTGGTGCTCGGGCCGCACACCGCCACCCAGGCCGACCGAGATGACGAGGCGAGGCCGACGCTCGGTAACGATCTGGGCCAGCATGTCCAGGACAGGCATGGCGGGGCCATCGGTGTTGAGTCGACGGTCCGAACGAAAGACCGAGACGCTGCCGTCGAGCGCGTCGTGGAAAGTGCCCCATCGCCTATTCATCTGCGGCTGGATCCGGAAGGAGGCGTCCCGCTCCTCCAGCACTAGCTGTCGCAGCTGGAGCACGGGGAGCACGGTGTGCAAGCCACGGTTGTACGGACGGGCGCGGCCGATCGACAACGCTTCGTCGAGCGCGGCCCACAAGGGATCGCCGAGGCGGTCGGCTCTGGATCGGGTTTGCTGCTGGTGAAACCAGCTGAGCACGAGCACGCGGCCTGTGGCGGGTTCACTGCCCATCCGAAGCGACCTCCACGGCGTCGGAGGCGATCAACGCCCAACTGGCGATCGCCCCGTTGTAGCTGGTCAGCAAACCTTGACGTTGGTAGGTGACGACCGCCCACGCGGTCTGCAACTGCCGTGGCAGGTCGCCGTTGATCACCGGGTCAGAGACATTGCGGACGAAGGCGTACGACACGTCGGGTCCACCCCGTTCCCTGATTCCCTCGAGCTCCATGGCCAGGACCGCGTCGTCCATCTCGACCACGCAGCCCTCTCGGTCCAGCCGGTTCTCCGTGGTGCCGAACTCGAAGAAGTCAGTGGTGAGAATCGGCTTGTCGGTGCGGACAATCCTGGGCTGCCGGAACTCAGGGACGAGCCTGCTCTCTGCCGGGTAATGCGCGGTGGGAGGAGTCACCGGGAATTCCGGCACCCCGACGAGCAGGCGGTCGGCCGCCTCGAAGAGCGCCGTCGGCGGTTGCCAGGCCGACCGGTACTCGCGAGTGTTGAACGCCGCGCTCTCGAATTCCTGGCCGAGCCGGAACTTGGCGGCGTTGGTCACCATCACGTCGCCCAGCGCTTGGTCATCAGCGACCCCGCCAGCGGTGCCGATGGACAACAGCAGCATAGGCTGGGTGTCCTCGATGATCTGGCGCACCATCTGTACCAGCGGCAGCCGCTCTCCGTCCTGGTTGAGGTGGAGTTCCGACTTGAACAGCAGCACGGTGCGATTTCCGACGCTAGCCAGCGTGTAGCTTCCCCAGCGCAGGTTACTGGCGCGCAGCGCGGGTGCCCCCTGAGCCGTGTTGCGCGCCGCGGAGATGAGCCGACGGCTCCACAGGTCGGTGAAGACGGTGTAGAAGTCCCGGCGGTACGGGTGCCAGCGTGCCCGCCAGGCGTCGTTGTCATCAGGGTCCTGCGGCAGTGGGGCTAGTGAGTTGGTGAAGACGTAGTGCAGGGCGTCCCACTCCGCCGAAGTCCAGGTGATCACAACGACGTCAGCGCGCGGCAGCGGTGCGTGGTCGGTGGGCGTAGTGGTCGGCACTGGGTGGGGAGCAAGTCCTGGATGCCCGGTGAGTTGCCAGTCGATGACGGGCAGTCCGCGCGGTCCAGTGCTGAGAGATGGTGGGGTGACAGGCGCCGCCTCCGGGGTCGTTGGCGGTGCCGCGGTCGGTGCAGTGACCACCTCGCGGCCGATCACCGTGCGATCGAAACGTGGATCAGGGGCGGTCATGGTGTCGCAACCTCCCGCTCTGGCACCGCAACGGCGCCGACCAGCCGCATGCTCAGTGCATATTCCAGCGTGCCGCCCAGCAGCGCCGGAATCCCCTGTTGAAGCGGATGTCGGTTGACTGCACGTGCGTCAGCAGCGCAAGTGCGCGCCAGCAACCGTTTCTGCTCGTCCCCGCTGTGGGAGGCAGCGGTGTTCATCGCCACCGCCCCGCTGAGCTGAAGTCCGCGTAGCGTGTTGGCTCCCGCGTAGCGTGTTGGCTATGGATCCGGTTAAGGGTATGACGCCCAAGGTCGTCAAGTCCGACGCCCAGTGGCGTGAGCAGCTCACCCCACAGGAGTACGCCGTCTTGCGTAAGGCAGCCACCGAACCACCGGGGACCGGAGAGTACGAGCGCACCAAGACCCCGGGCGTGTACGAGTGCCGGGCGTGCGGGGCGGAGCTGTTCCGCAGCGATCACAAGTTCGAATCGCACTGTGGATGGCCGTCGTTTTTCACGCCGCTGGCCGGTGACGCGGTGCTGTTGCGCGAGGACCGCAGCATGTTCATGAAGCGCGTGGAGGTGCTCTGCGCCACCTGCCACAGCCACCTCGGGCACGTCTTCGAGGGTGAGGGTTACGACACACCCACCGATCAGCGCTACTGCATCAACTCGATCTCGCTGCGGCTGGTGCCCGACAGCGATCAGCCGAGCAGTTAAGGCAGCGCGGCCACCAGCTCGGCGACCGGCACCCGAGGTCCGGTGAAGAACGGCACCTCCTCGCGGACGTGCCGGCGGGCGCGGCTGGCCCGCAGCGCGCGCATCAGATCAACGATGCGGTGCAGCTCGTCGGCCTCGAACGCGAGGATCCACTCGTAGTCGCCCAACGCGAACGAGGCGACCGTATTAGCTCGCACGTCGGGATAGTCGCGGGCCTGCATGCCGTGCTCGGCGAGCAGCTCGCGGCGCTCCGCGTCGGGCAGCAGGTACCACTCGTAGGAGCGCACGAACGGGTAGACGCACACGTACCGCCTGGGCTCCTCACCGGCCAGGAACGCGGGCACGTGGCTCTTGTTGAACTCCGCCGGGCGGTGCAGTGCCACCGCCGACCACACCGGTGCGCTGGCCTGGCCCAGCGCGGTGGCGCGGCGCAGGTCGGCATAGCCAGCCTGCAGCGCCTCGATTTCCTCGGCGTGCCACCAGATCATCCAATCCGCGTCGGCGCGCAGGCCAGCGAGATCGTAGACCCCGCGCACTGCGACACCCTTGCCCTCCAGAGCCTCCAGGTAGTGCTGCGCCTCACGGGTAGGCTCAGCGCGGTCGGCGGGCAGCCGTCCGGGCTCGGCCCGGAAGACCGACCACATGGTGTAGCGAATGGTGGCGTTCAGCGCAGCATAGTCCAGGCGGGTCATGACCCCATCGTCCCACCGCGCGCCGCGGCTGCTGGGCTACGGCTATCCAGGTATCTGGCGATGCGGCGGGCTGCGGCATCGGCGGTCCCGATACACGCCGGCACGCCAACCCCATGCAGGAGGGCACCGGCGACCGCCAAGCCAGCCGACCCGGCCACCGCCCGTTCGAGAGTGGCGATGGCGTCGAGGTGCCCGGGCGCGTACTGCGGCAGCCCGCCGCCCCAACGTGCCACCACGGTGGCCACTGGGGCAGCAGTGATCCCAGTAAGCGCAGCGAGATCGGCGCGCACCAGCTCGACCAGTTCCGCGTCGTCACGTTGCAGCACCCGGGCCTCGCCGTGACGACCCAGCGACGCCCGGACCAGCAGTACCTCGGGTGAGCAAGCGTGCGCCCACTTGCGCCCGGAGAAGGTGAACGCCTTCACTGACAGCGGCTCGTTGAGGACATCGCTGCCAGCCACCAGCACACCGGAATTCATCGGCAGGGCCTGCGCGGCGACCAGCGGCAGCGCGAGCCCGACCACCGCGCTGGAGGCGACCTCGATCCGGCTCGCGGCGGCCGAGGCGGCGGGCAACGGATCGGCCAGCAGCCGCCGTAAGGCGGGCGCCGGGACGGCCAGCACCACGGCGTCAACGTCGAGGTGCTCGGCCTGATCAGCGCTACCCAACACCAGTCGCCAGCCGTCGGGGGTACGGGCCAGCCCGCGCACCGGGAGTCCGAGCCGGGGACGCACCGCCGCGGCGGTCACCAGCGCGTCGATCAGACCGCGCAGCCCGCTACGCAGCGTGCCGAATACCGGAGACCGGCCGCTGGCCGCGGGC
>JALZHU010000386.1 GCA_030860695.1 Actinomycetota bacterium | reverse complement strand
ACGATGCGCCGCACTCTGCGCCCTGGCCAGGGTTTCCAGGACTTCTCGTTGCCCATCTGATATCGCCAACGGCGCCGCTGCTCGACTCATGTTTACAGCATAATCCACTGTAAAATCAATTTCAAGAAACTACACTAGCGGATGGACAAGCGCTCCGTGGGCTCCGAGGGTGATAGCAAGCACAACCGAGGTGACCACGACGCTCACCAGGAACAGTAGGGCTCGCCAAGGCTGATAACCGTAGCCGAGGGTGATGCCAGTGATTCTGGCCCACAGCCGCTCGTCGGCATACAGCGCCGGTTCCGATGCGTGGACCAGCCGGCATCGCCGCAACGACAAGCCCGGCAGGTGTGCGGCCTGGGCGGTGATGCCCTCATCCAGCAGACAGTCAAGCAACGTCAACTTAACGGTTGTAGTCAGGTTGTCCAGGTCAAGCCGACCGCGGATGCAGGCAGCGCGCAGGCGCAACCCCGCGGGTCTGGGTCGGTGACGATCCGACCGCGAAGCAGCTCGCGGATGTCGTTGGCAGCGATGGAGTGCGTGCCATCCCAGGACATCATCACTGCCTCGTCGGCTGGCGACCCCAAAGCCAGATCCGGAGCAAGGTCGAGCAGCTCACCGCGCCGAAGGTGTTCAGCAAGCTTGTTGGTAATAGATGTGCTTTGAAGGCCCTCCACTCGGTCACGGTACGAGTTCCGCCTGCCAGCCACCAACCCCATAACCGACAGAACGCTCGACCACCATGACACAAAGCAACGGTTAAGGCAGGTCGCTTTACTCTCCTTGGTCGCTGTAGTGGTCAGTCAGTCGTGTACGCAGGACGTTCTTGCCGGCCTTGCCTGACACGGTTAGTGGAAATTCGTCGATGAAAGTCCATGTCTCGGGCGTTTTTTAGACCGAGAGGTGCTCACGGCAATATCCAGTGTTATCGCTCAGCAGCAGCGCACACGTAGCCAATGCGGTGCCGACCGTGGACACAGGGGGCCAGTATTCCACCCTCTGCCAGGACGCTGACGAAAGGCCGCGCATGGGCTGGGAGTGCCCGATAGCCAGTTCAATGTCCACGCTGAAACCTGATTCATTCTTCCAACGCACCAGCCTGGTCGTGCTCACCCAGAGTCGCCGGGACAGTGGCGAGGTGGTGGGCAGAGCGCACAGTGTCAGGATGGTCGTCGCCCAGGACCCGCCGTTGGCGGGTGAGGGTGTCCTCGCCGAGCTGGCGGGCCCGCTCGTACTGCCCCAACTGCTGCAAGAAGAGGGCGAGGCTATAAGCCGAGCGCAGAGTGTCGGGGTGGTCAGCTCCCAGGACCTGGCGGCGGCGGGTGAGGGTGTCCTCGCCGAGCTGGCGGGCGTCCTCGTGTTGGCCTAATGCATCCAGAGTCGGAGCGAGGAGGTGGGCAGAGCGCAGAGTGTCGGGGTGGTTGGCTCCTAGGACCCGGCGACAGCGAGTGAAGGTGTCCTCGCCGAGCTGGCGGGCCCGCTCGTACTGCCCTAACTCTCGCATGCAGATAGCGAGGCTATAAGCCGAGCGCAGAGTGACGAGGTGGTTGTCGCCCAGGACCCGGCGACAGCGAGTGAAGGTGTCCGCAGTGAGCTGGTGGGCCTGCTCAAACTCCCCCAACTCGCGCAAGTTGGCACCAAGGGTAAGGGCCGATTCCACGGTCTTGGGGTGGTCGGAGCCCAGAATTCGGCGGTAGTGGGCAAGGGTGTCCTCGGCGAGCTGGCGCGCTTTCTCATAGTGCCCCAGCGCCCACAGGTTAAGGACGAGCCTGCTGGCCGATTCCAGGGTATCGGAATGGTCGTCGCCCAACCGGGAACGGCGCAGGTCTCGGGCACGCTCGTATAGCGGCCGGGCGCGGGCAAGTTCCCCGCGAGTGTGCAGGTACGTGGCGGCGCGGTGAAGCAGCCACGCCACGTCTTCCTCGGCCCCGGTCAGGTTACGGTGAAAGTCGGTGGCGACCAGGACGTGCGGGAGGAGCTGGTGCCAGGCCGGCCAGACCGGCGGATTCTCCAACGGATCGTCGGCCGGGACTGCGGCACGCAGCAGTCGAACCGCCCGGGTGGGAAGTTCCTGTTGCTGGTGGGACCGGGTGCGCAGCATCGCGGCGAGCAGCCGATGCAGCGTCAGGGTTGAGGACTCGACGCGGGCTATCCCGTGCTGGCGCAGCAGTCGGGTCAACTCAGCGAACGCCAGCTGATCCCCGACCACAGCCGCGAGGGGATCGGGCAACTGAATGGGGTGGGCGGTGAACAGGGTGAGCGGGATCGGCTCCGGTCCCAAGTAAGCAGCTAGGGACAGCAGCACCAGCGCAGCGGGGGACTGGGCAGCCAGCCGGTCCAGGGCGATCTGCGCGCTGGCGGCCAGCGACACCGGATGCGTGGCTGAGGCGCCGTGGGCCAGCAGCTCCGTGGTCCGCTCGGCGAGCAGAGCCAAGTAGTCTGGCACGCCCGTGGCGGTGTCGACCAGGTACGCGGCGGCCTGGGTCAGCGCCAGCGGCAGATCGCCCAGAGCCTCCGCGACCCACCCGGCCTCGCTTTCGGTGAGCTGGGGGGCGCGGCGGCGCAGCAATGCAATCGACTCACCCCGGTCGAACACATCCACTCCCACCGGGGTGGCCAGCTCATGCCAACCCGGGTTGCGGGACGTGATCACCACATGTCCGCCACCCGCAGGCAGATACCGAGCCAGCGCCGCAGGTTCCTCAGCGTTGTCGAAGATCAACAGCCACCGATCCCGCTCCCGCAGCGCCCCCAACAGCCGGGCCACCGCCGCGGCCACCGGATCGGTGACGGTCGCCAGACCGAGGGCCTGGGCCAGCTCGGCCAGCCGGTCAGCCACCAGCGCTGGCTCCTCCGCCGGGACCCACCAGACCACGTCGTAATCGGCCCCGTAGCGGTGGGCGTACTCAATGGCCAGTGCGGTCTTGCCGATCCCGCCCATCCCGTACAGGGCCTGGACCACCGCCATCGAACGCCTCTCATCCTGCAGGGTGGCCCGCAACGCGGTGAACAGCTCATCGCGTCCGGTGAACATCGGGCTGCGGGCGGGCACATTCCACACCCGCCCCGCCGGCGCATCCGCCGGCCGTGCCTGCGGTAGATCCCGCAACGCTGCAAAAAGCACCTCGCTGAGTTCCTCCGGGGTCGTGACCGTCGCCGTGGTCACCCCGCTCTCCCTCAGCCGATTCCGGAAGGCCTCCTGCCGAGCGGCGTAGCGCAGATCGACAAACAGATCCCTCGGGCCTTCAGCCTCCTCGCCCAGCAACAACACCAGCCGCGGTAAACCAGCCTCGCTGGCCGCCTGAAACTCCAACTCCGTGTAGGACAGCTCTGGGCGATCAGCCACCGGCGAGCCATAGCGAAACCCCACCACCGCCACATACACATCCGCAGCCAGCACCGCGTCCCGGCACACCTGCGCCGGCTGTTCATTTCGCGGCCCGAAATACGCCATATCAACGATGGCGTCCCCGGCGCGAGACACTGCCCGCTCCGCCGCCGCCACAAACGACCGCCCCACCGGAAGCCGCCGCAACTCCGACGTATGACTCACAAATACGCGCCGTGGCCGTGCCACGACACATAGCATCCCATCTCTCCCATCGTGGCCACGAGCAAGACCGCAGGCACAACCAGAATCAGCTGAACATCCCGTCGCCGGCGGCGTCCTACGTGAAGGGCTGCGCCCGCCCCGTGACCGGCAGACGACGCCGTGCACCCGTCAGCGGGCCAGGAAGTGGAACCCGATCCACAGCCACACACCGAGGACAACCCAGCGTCCGGTCGCGCTGACCACGGCGGCGTGTAGTGCCTCGCCGAGCGACCGGAACGGCTCCCACCCCGCCATCGCGAGCAGCTGCATGGCCAGCATCAGGGCGCACACTAGCGCAAATCCAGTGGCGAGCACCGCATACGGGGTCATCGGGTCACCAGCCACCAGCCGGCCGCCAGCCAGCCGACGTAGCCGAGAACCCGCGCCGGATACGTGTCCAGCACCGGGTCGAGCAACAGGCTCAGCGTCGGGTGTGCGGCGTCGTTGCCCCAGAGGAACGCGACCAGCCACCAGAAGCCGCCGACGATGGCCGGTGCCAGCCACAACGCCGCGGCTCGCCGCGGC
>JALZHU010000385.1 GCA_030860695.1 Actinomycetota bacterium | reverse complement strand
GTCTCGGTGAGAGAGGGGTCCGCGGTGGACGCTGACGACGATGCCCGCACGATCGGCCGGCGGGTACGCCAGATCCGGAAAACGCGGGGCCGCTCACACGCCGGTCCCCCTCGTCGAACTGGTCCGCGTCGCCGGATCCCGATGGGCCGTGGA
Source organism: Actinomycetota bacterium (assembly GCA_030860695.1). Lineage (GTDB taxonomy): Bacteria > Actinomycetota > Actinomycetes > Mycobacteriales > Pseudonocardiaceae. Next base: position 3,969 of record JALZHU010000385.1, on the reverse strand, counting down.
AGAAACCTTCCAATTCGCCAAAAATGACACGGCCTGGACCACTACCAGGTCCGCCGCTACCACGCCTGGTACCGGCACATCACCTTGTCCATGCTCGCCGCCGCGTTCCTGGCCATCACCGCCCACACCGAACAACTCCACAATCAAAAAGGGGCACCACAGGCAACGTCGAGCACCTGATCCCCTTGTCCTGCCACGAAATCCGACGCCTCTGGGCCACCCTGACCACCCCACCCACGCCACCATACCAACCACTGGTCCACCTGGCGACAGACCCACCAAACCCGCGCCAAACGAAGCCACTACCAGCGACAACGCCTCAAACATCACAAGGTGCGGCTGCCGTACTAGGACGGACGAGGGTTGACCTGACGATGCAGGACCGCGACTTCATGGCGCAGAACCAAGATTTCGATGTCCTTAGCCACGGCGCGGCGGGTGAGCAACCCGAGCCACCAGCCGAATACCCTGAGGGCGATCAAATACAGCAGCCGGAACAGCACAGCAGGTGATCATGTCATGATCGTGTGTAGCCAAGGGAACTCCAGGTCACCGCGGGGATGTATGGGTTTTGGCACCCCGCAGGTCGAGCGGACCAGTCGGTTCACCATGCTCGTGAAGATTTCCTACGACCGATGCACCGAGCGCGTCACCGCACTCCTGGCACGGAAAATGGAAACCCTGCCCGAGTTCCTGCGTAATAGCATGACCTAGGATCAGGCAAGGAAATGACCCGCCACGCCGAGTTCACCGTCCGCACCGGCCTGCCCGTCTACTTCTGCGACCCACACTCACATAGCAGCGCGGCACTAACGAGAACACCAAAGGGCTTCTCCGGCAATATTTTCCGAAGGGTACCGACCTGTCCTTGCACACCCAAGAAGAACTTGATAGAATAGCGGCAGAATTAAATGGTAGACCACGATAGGACACTCAACTGGAAGAAGCCGATCGAGGTCTTCGCGAAGAGCTGATCGCGAAGCATTGTGTCGCCATGATCATTGAAACCGCCGAGAGGTCACTGCTGTATGGCATCCGGGGGCTCGTCAAGGGCAGCCAACTGCTGCTGCATGCGGTCAGCGTCGGCAGTACGGTACTGAGTACGGTACAATTCCAGGGCCTGCCGCCAAGTCTGACGGGCTTCATCGTAACTGCCGAAAGCAGCATGAACGTGGCCAAGACGGTCTAAAACATTAGGTTCCTCGTAGCTGTAGCCGAGGTCGCGGTATAGAACGAGGGCCTGCTGATAGTAGTTCATGGCCGGGATGTGCTGCTCGGAGTGTTGGGCGACATAGCCGAGGGCATCAAGCGCGCTTGCCTCACCTTCTCCGTAGTTGTGGTGGCGGCATAAGGTAAGAGCGTGCTCGCAATGTGTGCGAGCATCCTGGAGAAGGCCAAGCCGGACGCAGTACCGGCCCATTTCATTGAGCGTTTCGGCTTCCCACGCTGGCTGGTCAAGGACGTGGAATAGATGCAGCGCGCGGGCGGCATGTTCCAGGGCCTGCTGATCCTTGTGTTGATGGTCCCATGCCCATGCCAGACACCAGTGGACGTGGGCTAGTTCGTTGGTGTCACCGATCTTCTCGGCGAGGGTTAGAGCTTGCTGGAGATGGTCCAAAGCCGGAACGTGTCCGCCGATCCTGGCATAGGCAAGACCAAGGCGCCGATGGGCCTTGGTCTGGAAGATCGGCTCACTTAGCTGACGGGCAGCGGCCAAAGCAGCCTGCCAGACGGTGAGGTCGTCGTGCAGGTATCCACGCCGCCAGTGGAAGGTGTCCAGTGTCCATGCCAGTTGCCACACGCTCCGATGCCAGCACTGTTCGAGTGCCAGATGCTGGACGACCAGCAGGCACGGATGTTCAGCGTCAAACCACGCTAGTGCCGCCATCTCGTCCACGAGGGGATCGGGGTGGCAGCCACGACTAGGCAGGTCAGGCTGGACTAGATCGCGGTGCGGGTGCAACAGCCGGTCACCGATGTGGGCGGTGTGGATATAGTAGTCGATCAGTCGCCGCTGGGCCGCCTCGCGGTCGTGCAGATCGAGATCGGCGAGGACGCATTCGACGGCGTACAGGCGGATCAGATCGTGCATTCGATAACGGCCTGGAACAGGCTGCTGGACCAGGGACGCACCCTCCAACTCACCCAGCACCGTGCGCGTCCGAGGAACGGTGAGGCCAGTGAGGTTGACGACGGCGGACAAGCTGATGTCCGGCCCTGGTGATAGGCCCAGCAACCCGAACACCATCGCTTGCTCACGATCAAGGGCACGGTACGACCAGGAGAACACCGCACGCAGGTTCACGGTAAGTTCGCCACCATCCAGGGCATCCAGCCGTGCCGACTCCGCCCGCAGCTCCTCGGCCAGCACCGCCAGCGGGAATTTGGAATACTTAGCGGCGCGGACGGCCACAATGCCGATCGCGAGCGGCAAACCCGCACACCACCCCAACAACTCCGCCACCGCCTCAGGTTCAGCAGCCGCCCGCTCAAGTCCGACATAACGGACGAATAACTCCCGCGCCTCCGCGTCCATGAGGACATTCAAACCCAACAGACGTGCACCGTGCCTGGCGACCAAACCGGCCAACTGGCGGCGGCTGGTAACCAGCACGGTGCAAGTCGAGGCCCCGGGTAGCAGGGACATGACTTGGGTGGTGTCGCGGGCGTTGTCCAGCAGGATCAGCATCCGCCGATCGGCGACCAGGCTGCGGTATAGACCCGCTTGGGCATCCAGATCGACCGGGATCCCGGCTGGGTCCACGCCGAGGGCGTCCAGGAAGCCCCGTATCGCCGCCGTCGGCGACATTGGTTCGCTGGAAGGAGAAAAGCCCCGCAGGTCAACGAACAACTGCCCGTCGGGGAACCGGTCGGCGTGTTGGTGTGCCCAGTGCAGGGCCAGCCAGGTCTTGCCGATCCCGCCTGACCCACCGATCACCGAGATCACCATCGTCGCGCCTTGCTCAGCTCTGGCGTTGAGCGCGTCGGTGAGCGCGGTGAGTTCTTCGGTCCGGCCGGTGAACGACCCGGGTGCTGCGGGAAGTTGACGCGGTGTCACTGGATCGGGGCGCAGGGGGTGGACATGGCCCCTCCCCCCGTGAACGGTGCCGGCTTGGACGACTGCGCCCGTGACTGTGCCGCTGACTTCGTTGTGGACTTCCGGTGTATCCGTCACTCGGACCTGTTCGGCCGACAGGTCACCGACGCGAGCAAGCGAGGAATCGGAGATCTCTTGGCGATGTGTTCCTCGTACCCACAACCATTTCCCCACCGATCCAGCAGCAACCAGCACGGCGACCACGGCGGACACCAATGCCGTGGCAGTCGCCGGATCCGTCGCGGTCAAGACATATCGCAGCACCGCGAGCACCAGCACCACGAGAAGCGTCAGATTCACTATGGACCACACCAGGCGCCACCGGATCGACATAGCCCGCAGTCTGACAGACACGACTATCTCCACCAAGGAGATCGTCAGATGCAATTCGCATCCCGGGCACAGCCGCACCGGATCGGAGACAGCCGGCGACGATGGAGTGACCCGCGACCAGGCCAGAGAGAGGCAACCTGGTTACAAGTTGGGTTACACAGACATCGAAATGCCCCTACCGCAGGCCTGCGGTAGGGGCATTCGACTGGTAGCGGGGGCCGCGGCTCGTACAGCATCTGCACACTCCCGTAGCCGCCGTGAACTGCTGGTTTCCGCCACCGTGGAGGTTCCACGGGGCCGTCGCCGTCGCGCTGGCGATGATGGCCGATGAGCCCGAACTAGATTATCTACGGCCTGCAGCCCTGTGGGCTGACAGTCTGGCCTACTCTGTGTGCGGAGCGAACTACCTACACGTCACGGCTGCCTCGGTGATCCTGTGAAGATGCTCAGCTGGGTGGTCTCTAGTGGTCATCGCGACACGGCTTGACCTGGGACCCTCGTGAGGGCTCACATCGAGCTTTGCGGGCAGGCCAGGGGCG
>JALZHU010000107.1 GCA_030860695.1 Actinomycetota bacterium | reverse complement strand
CGCCTGCTCGTAGCGCTCAGCGGCCTCCTCGTAGCGGTCCTGCTGCAGCGCCACGTCACCCAGCGCCTTGATCACATTAGCCTCGCCGAGCCGGTCGCCGATCTGGCGGTAGACCGGCAGCGCCTGTGCCAGCAGGCGCTGCTGCGTCGCCCAATCGTGCTCGAAGGAGGCTGCTCGGGCCAGCAAAGACAACAACTCCACCGTAAGCGCAGGATCCTCGTCCGGCCGGTCGTCGAGTTCTGCCTGGAGGTGTTCCAGAATCGCACGTCGCTCAAGCTTGGCTCCAGCCTTAAGCGACCAGTCGTAATCGATTCCAAGGCCGGCCAAAGTTTCCTTGATGTCGTCACGATCGCCGGTGAAGCGATACACGCCTGTCCGGCCTGACCAGAAATCGGGAGCCTGACGAGCGAACTCGCGCACGGCGAACAGCGGCGCAACAAACACGACCGGCCACGGGAAGCGCTGCCAGCAGTAGTCCCGATTGAGGTTGAGCAGATCCATCACCAGAGACTGACGTAGGCGTAAATCGAGCATGGATTCCAGCCCATACACGAACAGCGCGACCGGCTGATCCTCGCCGACCGCACGCTCCAGCTGCGCGACGATCCCTTTCGGGACACGCCCGTCCAGAGTGACCTCCCAAGGGCGCAGACCGCAGGTCCGCTCACAGTCCTGGGCGATCCGGCTCCGCAGCGTCGGATGGTTCGCGACGGCGAATCCTAGCCGGAAACCGCTGGCCCGGGTCAGCATCCGGCACAGCGCTTCTAGTTCTTGGCGGTTCTCCTCCGCAAGTGTTGTAACCATCGCACTCATCGACGCCTGCCCGGTTCGACCAGTGCTAACAGCGGATTTCGGTCATACCAGTGGCCGTCATCGTCCTCGTAGGCCAGCACGAACCGGTCACGCAGCAGCTCGTTCCAAACACCGTGATCTTCTCCTACTTTGTCATGGGACTTGTGCACCTGCGCCAGAAGCTCCCAGTCTGTCTTCCGCAAAGGCACAGCAAGATCCGCAGCGGCTCGCCGCAGCCCACGCTGGGTGATCGCGCGGCTGATTGGCAGCTCTGCGGCACGGTCAAGGATCGACTGCAGCATCACGAACAGCCCTCGGATATGCCCACCCGAGAGTCGCAAAACCTCATCAAGCAGGTCCGACTCGGCGAACACTTCGTCGAGGTTGACGCTAGCTTTGTCTGCGCGCCGCCGGACGATCTCGCGCAGGACCTCCACCCCGGGGGGAAACTCGTTATCGCCACGTGTGCTTACCGGGACTGCGGGCAGTGCCAGGATCGCGCTGCCGTATGCGTCCTGCAACCGGGCATAAGCGCGGCTATAGGCCAGCTCGATCGGGATGGTGTAGAGCACGTCGCAGTTCAACGCTCTTAGGGGCCCGGCGTGATCGAGGAAGAGGTTTTCATGGTTGGTGTAACCATTGATCGGCTTGCGGGGTATACGATCGAACTGGTCGACGATGATCGCGATATCCGCGTAACCACCGTGCTCCGGCTGCGCTAACCACGCCCTCGCCTTTCCCAAGATCTCGGTGTTCGTCAGGTCATAGATCCTTGGCAGCAGGCCTTGCAGCAGGTCCCGGAACTCCTTACGCGCAGTCGGAAACTCCTCGAACCGAAGGCTGACGCTCAGCGGATCGATTCCCACATCGGCACCTTCGATCGTGACCTTTCCCCGGAAAAAGTCACGAACGCTTTCCAGAGCATTGCGAAACCTCGTCTCGGCCAAGTTAAAGCCCACCCGCTTGAGGTCCGTAACCAGCTGACGGACGATTTGATAGACCAAATCCTCCGGCTGGACATCGTCGAGATGGACCCAGCGCTCAGCGAACAGCATCGACACGAACACCCTCCGACCGCCGACGCCGTCCTCAAGACGCTGCCGCACCCGGTTCAACTCGGTCGTCTTGCCGGCCCCGCGGTGCCCGGTGAACAAGCGCGTGACCGGCCCCGGGCTGCGGGCGATCGAGTTTGCCAAACGCACCTTGACGTCATCGGCGGTGTCAAGCTGATCCTGCCAGTCCACATATAGATCGGTTTCATCCGCCTCCAGCGGGCGCAGCGGGTCAAACTGAGCCGACAGCGCGGTCAACGGGTCCACAGTCAGATCCTACTGAGCTGTGACTCACCGACACTTACTGCAATACCTCGATCAACTACTCTGCTGCCGGGGTGTTCCCCTCAACAACAGCCTGATACGACAACACCAGACACCGTGCCTCCGGCGGGCCTCACTCCGGGATGGCCTCAAGACTTGGCTACAAGAGTGGTGGGTCACCAGGGCGCGGGTATCCCGCCACATCGGCGCCAAGGGCGTAGCAAACCAGGGGCAGGGGTCCATGTCGTTCAGCCACCGGGTGCTCCACATGGACCCCTGCCCCTGGCCCACTCCGGGACAAGCCCGCCGACGCGACGGGATACCCACTCTCGACCCTCCTGTCCTGCGGCCGGCCGCCACACCCCGTGCACTCACCGATCTTGGTTCGTGCCCCTTGCGCGCCCGTTTCCACGTGGGACTCACAGGGAATCACCGGCTCTGGCGGATAGAAACTCACTGACCGTGCATCAGAACGCTTCCCAGCTCACGCCGCGTGACAGTCCGCACCTTTGCACGGCGGGGGTCGGGCCGCGGCAGGTCAGCATGTATCACCTGGCACGGTAGATAAATTCCCAAGCTTATGATCAATATGGCGCCGAAGTTTGGGAGCCTTCGTTTTGTACCTATGACGGGAGCAGAGGCACCTACATTGACGCGGTGAAGCACTACACGCTACGTTCCCCTCGATGCACGTGCAGGTGCACGAACTACCGGGCGGCGCCGGCCCCGAACTCGGCGTGGCTTTGCTCGGCGACTCGCGCCGCAGCACCTGCCATCGGAAGGTGTTTCATGCGCATTCCCCGATCCTCACGGCGTTTAGCGCTCCCGCCTGAGGCGGGTGTGCCCCCATCTCCTGGCTGGCTTTCACCGTTTCGCTCGGCGTGGTGGGCACTGAGGGGTGGGCGTGCACGAATTCCGGTGGGTCACGACCCGGCCGGATCCCGCCACCAGCAGCCGCAACCCCAGGCGGCCGATTCGGCGGATAAGCGCAGCGGCCGGTCCTGGTGGTGGCCACCCTGGGGAATGGGAGGCCTCGGGGGCGCCACCACCTATCTTGTCGCCTGTCGCACCGAAGCCCACCACCACCCCAAGCTCTGCCCCGACCGCACATGGGCACCCGACACCGGGTGCTGCACCCGGCTTTCCGCGCTGATCGCCACGCTGCCCAGCCCAGAGCGCGAGATCATCGTGTTACGGCACGTGGTCGGGATGCCCCTGCCCGAGATCGTGGCCACCTTGGGGGTCACCCCCGCCGCGATCCGCTTCGTTGAGCATCAGGCCCTGGGCGCCCTGCCACCAGCAAGGACCACCAACGGTCCTACCCTCGCCACCCGAGTGCGGGTGGTCCTGCTGCCCCACACCCCCACCGCGGGCTCACTGACACCGACCCACCACCACGCCGGAAAAAGGGAGCACCGACATGAACCACAACAAGCTCCCACGGCAGCATCTTCCCCACGAAGACACCACCACCCGCCCGATCACCGCGAACAACCAGTGACACGACGCTCAGCTCGCGATGACGCGGGCAGGACATAGTTTCCAAACGTGGATGGGAACCCTCCCTGCCCACCAGCATTACAGTCCCGACCTTTGCACGGCGGCGACCGGGCCGATGCGTCATGCCACACACGTGCCACAAGACGGGGTCAGTAACGGTCAACTGGGGTCACCCATGACCACGGCCGATTGCAGGTAAAGGCCGAGACCAGGGCAGCACTATAGGGTTCCCAAGCTCTAACCAAGCACAGGTGCCTCCGGCGGGCCTCCGCTCCGGGATGGCGCCCAGAGCTGGGAGCGAAGCTGGTGGGTCACCCAGTGGCGCGGGTATCCCGTCCTGCGGCAGGCCAACACCCCCGCGTGTGCCATTGGCGTGCTATAGGACCGGTCAACCACGGCAAACAACGGGTGCAGTGGCGCGGCTGACCGCAGATTAAAGCCCCCAACCACGCACCGGGCACAGCCTTCCAACTGGGGCTCGCGTTTGCACCCTCACCAAGATCATGCCGTCTCCATGCCGTGAGACGTTGGCAAGGCGTGACGAACGACGACAACTATCGAGCACATCCGTGCAGGTTAGCGACGATGCGCCTGGTTCCTGCCGAGGTCGGGCGCGGCCATCCACTAGAAGCTGTAATAGAGGAATGGGCTGAAGGTTCCGGTGGCAATCAGTAGCGCCGAGTAGGCAAGGCCGATGGTCATCACGCCGACCCGAAGCGCGGTGGCGGGCCGCGACCGCACCGATTCGAGGTAGCCGCCGGTAGTCGGCTGGGCCGGCAGCAGGACCACCTGGGCGGCCAGTAGCAGGATCGCCAGTCTTTGGTTGGTCAGCGAGGCGCTCACCACGTCGGTCAACCCGCCGAAGTCGGGGATCAGCATATGCTGCAGGAAGACCAGCGCGGTGCTCAGATCCGGTGATCGGAACAGCACCCAGCCGACCACCACGATGAGCATGGTCAGCGCCCGGCGTGCCAACCAACGCCCCGGCTCGGCGGCCGCAACCGTCCAGCCGCGACGGCGTTCGATCACCAGCACCGTGCCGTGGTACAGCCCCCAGAGCAGGAATGTCCAGTTCGCGCCGTGCCACAGCCCGGCAAGCGCGAATACGATCCACAGGTTGCGGTAGGTGGTCCGGGCTCCCCGCCGGTTGCCCCCGAGCGGGATATACACATAGTCGCGGAACCATCGGGACAGCGACATGTGCCAGCGCTGCCAGAACTCGGTGATGCTCGCCGAGGAGTACGGACGCGCGAAGTTCTCCGGCAACTTGAATCCGAGCATTCGCCCTAAGCCAATGGCCATGTCTGAATATCCGGAAAAATCGAAATACAGCTGCAAGGTGTAAGCGATGGCCCCCAGCCAGGCGGTCGCGGTGGTCATCTGGTCGGTCGGGGTGGCGAAGCAGGCGTCCACCACGGGCGCAAGCGAGTCCGCGATCACCACCTTCTTGATTAGCCCGAGGGCAAACCGCGGGAATCCGGCGGCGATGTCGTCTAGCCGGTGGCTGCGCGGCTGCGCGAGCTGATCTGCAATCTCCCGGTAGCGCACGATCGGTCCCGCCACCAGCTGGGGAAACATTGCGATATAAGCGACGAACGAGACTCCATTTCGCAGCGCTGGGCGTTCACCGCGGTAGACGTCCACTACGTAGGAGATGTGGTGGAACGTGTAGAAGGAGATCCCGATGGGCAGGATGAGAGAAACGGTCGGCAGGTCGAGTCCGGTGAGCGCGGCCAGCCCGGCGGCCTGCGTGCTGACGAAACCGGCGTACTTCCAGATAACCAACACCGCGACGTCGAAAACGATAACGCCAGTCAGCATCCGGCGGCGGCGCTTCGGATCGAGGTCCCAGTCGTTGGGTTCCAACGCCGGACCCACCATGTAGTTGACGAACATGCAGGCGAACAGCAACAGCGTCGTCGGGCCCGCCCCCACTGCGTAGAAGATCAGGCTCGCGGCCGCCACGATGCCGTTGCGCCAGGCCCGGGGCGCGATCAACACAGCCGCGAGCACAACCGGCATGAAGTACCACAGGAACAGCGGGCTGGCGAAGGACATGGCGGCGGCGCAGCCTAGCCGAGGTCCCGGACACCGTGCTGTGGCTCATGTCCGCCTCATGGCTGAGTTCGATCACCGTGGCTGGGTACGTTGCATAAGACGCGTCGTATGCAGGCTCACGGGAGGCGAGATGGTGAGCACGGCGATCCACAAGGTGACCACGCCGGCCGGGGATCCCGCCTGGCTGGTCACGAACTACGACGACGTGAAGGCGCTGCTGTCCGATCCCCGCCTGGGCCGCTCGCATGCCGAACCGGAGCGTGCGGCCCGCGCCTCCCAGTCAGCGATCTTCGGTGGACCGATGGGCCACCCGTCGACCGAGGCCGAAGATCACGCCCGGACCCGCCGCCTGTTTGCGCCGGCGTTCTCCGCGCGGCAGATGGCGAGGTTGCGGCCACGGGTAGCGGCAATCATCGCGGACTTGCTCGACGCCATGGCGCACCAGACTCAGCCGGTTGATCTCCATGAGGTGGTGTCCTTCCCGCTTCCGGTGCTGGTGATCTGCGAACTCCTCGGAGTGCCTTACGCCGACCGGGAGGATTTCCGTCGCTGGTGCGACGACGCCGCGCACCTGACCGACGCCGCACGCTCCCAAACCGGACTCATGAGACTCTGGGACTACATGCGCGCGCTGGCGGATCGCAAGCAGGCCGAGCCGGGCGACGATGTGATCTCCGATCTGGTTGCTGCGGCCGTCGCCGACCCGGAATTGACCGTTGACGGCATCGCGGGCCTCAGCGCTGCGCTGCTGTTTGCCGGGCACGAGACCACAGTGACTGCGATCGATCGCGGAGTGATCCTGCTTCTTACCCACCCCGAGCAGGCAGATGCGCTGCGCCACGATCCAGCGCTGATCGAACCGGCGGTCGAGGAGATCCTCCGCTCGTGGCTGCCCATGCGTACCTCCGGTACCGAGCAGGCCGGGGGATTGCCGCGCTATGCCAATACCGACTTCACCTTCGGCGGCGTCACCATCCGGACCGGTGAGCTAGTCATGCTCGGGCTCCGCGAGGCCAATCTCGACGAGCGCACTTTCGGCGAGCCAGACCGGTTCGACGTACACCGCACCCCCAACCCGCACCTGACCTTTGGCCACGGACCACGGTTTTGCGTCGGTGCACCGTTGGCCCGAATCGAGCTCCAGACGCTGTTCCCGGCTCTGCTCGACCGGTTCCCGACGCTGCGCCTGGCGGTGCCGGTTGAGTCCCTGCGGGGACGTGACGAGCTGCTCACCGGGGGCCTGGTGGAGCTGCCTGTGACGTGGTGACGGCGGTGTGCCGGTACAGGTCACGAAGCAATGTGATCTCCGCGCCGTGGTGGATCGTCTCCCGGTTGATATGCAGCACCAGCGCGGCCATCGGATAGTCGGCGAAGGGCCCTTCGTCCGGACCGCACGGGCGCGCCAAACCATCAGTGCCGAGCGTGCGCACCCCGTCGATCCACGCGGCGTAGACCTCATCGAGCTGACGCAGCGCACCGGCGGCGGTGCCGGCGTAGCTGAAGGTCTCGTAGCCGACGGAACGGTCGCCGAAGTGGTTGCTGGCGCGCATGCCGAGCACGCCGACGATGATGTGGCCCAGCCGCCAGGCGATTGTTGTCACCGGTGGGGGGTCGGGCTCAGGGAACGCGAAGTCGATGGTGAACGCACCACTGCCAGCCTGGATCGGAGCGGTGGATGCACCGCGCGGACGCACGTTCCAGCAGCCCGGCACCGGCTCCCAGAAGTACTCCTCGTCGGTGAGGCCGTTCAGGCGTGGACGCAGGTGGTGCTGCCAATGCCAGTCAAGCTGATCGAAGAGCTGGTGGTTCCAGTCGATGGTCGTGCTCTTGATGTTATTCATACGGCGACGGTATGACGCCACACCGAGCGCGGCCGGTGTGGATACCCAGTGGGCGGGGTGAGGTCAGGTCCGTCAACCCCTGCCCACCGGGCAGCTCGTGAGTGGTCGACGGCATTGAGAAGTGCGTCGACCGCCGCCGGTCGGCTCAAGATCGCCGACCGAGATGGGAGCTAGTCGCGGCCGTGTAGGATTTTCTGTGCTCATTACTGGGAAGTATACGTATAATTCTACGAAAGTCCATACCAGCTTCGCTTGAGTGAGATAGCCAGGTGAGCAGCGGTGCCGGTGCGATCAGACCCCTCCGCTTTGCGATGGCTAATTGGCGTGCAGCTGACCAACTACCGCAAGCGGGCCGGTCAGACGATGGCCGCCGCGGCAGCCGCGATCGGCTGTACGGCTGGCAAGATCGGCCACTTGGAGAGCGGTCGCAACCAGCAGCAGCCGGCGGAGATCACCGGGCTGTTACGTTTCTACGACGCTGACCTCGCCGATATCGAGCGGCTGGCATCGCTGGCCGGCAGCGCCGATCGGCAGACCTGGTGGGCACCGTGGACCGACGTGGTACCCGATTGGCTGCGCACCTTCGTCGGTTTGGAGGGCCTCGCCTCACACGTGGCGCAGTACGCCGCGTCCGGCGTGCCGGCGCTGCTGCAGACTGAGGACTACTCGCTCGGGGTGACGACCGGCGGCGGCCGGGTACGGCCAGATCATGACGAGCGTACTGTCAGCCTGCGGATGGAGCGGCAACGCCGGCTGTTCAGCGACGCAGAACCGCTGGAACTCACCGCTCTGATCGAGGAGTCGGTGCTGGACCGCCCGATTGGCAGCACCGCCACCATGCGGGCCCAATTGGAGCACCTAATCGCGATGTCCAAGCGGGACAACGTCGAGATACTCGTGCTACCCACCGCCATTGGCGCCCATGATGGGCTGGTCGGTCCCTTCACGCTGCTCAACTTCGCCGCCGCCCAGTCCATCGTGTACGTAGAAATCGTCAACGGTGCGGTCTACGTGCAAGATCAGCAGCAGGTAGCGGGGTACACTCGCATCGTTGACCGGCTTCGCGCGGTCGCCTTGCCCCCAGCTCGCACCGCAGAGGTGATTCGGTCGCGCCTATCCACCCTGAGCTGAACCCCCGGAGGAAACGATGGCCACCGCGAAGCGCCGCGCGGGGTGGCGCAAGTCGACCTATTCGGACTTTCAGAACGGCTGTGTCGAGGTCGACTTCATCAGCGCGGGCGTGAAGATTAGGCATAGCAAGATTGCCGGCAGTCCGGTGATCACCTTTACTACTGAGCAGTGGTCAGCATGGTTGGCGGAGGTCACCACCGATCACCTCACCAACACCAACGGTGCGGTCACCGTCACCGTGGCGCCTAACGCGTGGACCGTCCGCAGTGTGGAAACCGGCGCCACCCTAGTCTTTGACCAGAACGAGTGGACCGCCTTCCGCTTCGGCGCCGTCGACGGCGAGTTCGACCCTTCTCTCTCCTTGGAACTCGCCTCCGCCTAGCCCGTTGGTATCTATCGCGCTGCCAGAGTTGCCAGAGTTGCGGCAAGCAGTACTTGCCAGGCCGGTCAGCGCATAACGCAGACCCGTCACCGGCGCTGCGTGTGGAAACCCGGTGAGCACGAAAGAGGTCAGGTCCTCAACCTTGCCCACCGGGCCGCTCGCGAGTCGCCGACGAGCATCTCACTGTTCGTGGGCCACGTTCAATCGGTTCACCGGCCAGCACTGTCACCCTACGCCACCACCACTATCCCCGACCTCTGTGAAGGGGTCATCCATTGGCGGTGGTGGTTGCGTGGTGGCGGGGGATGGCGATGCGGCATGGGAGCACCGGTAGCGGGGAGCAGCCGGATCAAAATCAGCGACGCGTTCACACATGGTGGTGGATCCATCGGCCTCATCGACTGTCCAGCCCACGGGAGGCTCACCCCGGAGACCCTGCTCCCCTGCGGCGCCCTGGCATTGGGTGGGCTCGGCCAGGCACGGCGGAGACTGGCCCGGCTCTCCCTGCTCGCCCTGGGGGCCGCGCAACGTCTCTATGTTGGCCGTGATGTAAGCCTGCACGGCTTCATCGAGCTGTTGGGGAGCGGGTCCCACGGGCGGCGGGGGCAGTTTGGCCAGTTGTGCCGCAACCTCCGACCGAATTTGCTCAGGGCTCGGCACCTGGATGGCCCGAGTGGCGAGCTGCGCCGCGACCTGTGCCGTGGACGCCGCGGTGAGCACCTAGGAATCCGGCACACGCCGCGCGACTTGTGGCGCTACTTGGGCCGTCTGCGCGATTGAGTCCCGCAGTTCCTTCAGGCCCTGGCTGAGCCCATCAATGCCGGTCATGGGCAACCGCCATCTGTAGCGCCTCAAGCCGTCCGACTCGGTTCTGCAGGTCGGTGATCTCAGACTGGATGAGCCCGACAGCGTCGCTGGCCCGTTGCGCGATCACCGTGGGCTCCGGTAACTCGCCGGTGATCCGGCCGGATCGTCGGTGCTCAACGACCATCGGACCGACCACGGCCGTGACCACAATCCCAGCCAGGGAGAAAATCCCCGCGATGGTGATTGTCAGCCACCCTGACGTTCCAACCTCCACGGTGCCTCAGCCCTCCACAGCTTTTCCGTTCCCCCGCTGGAGAACCACATCGTCACCAGGTCCGGGGCGGAGGGCCGGAAATGCGACATGCGGAAAGTCCCAGTCCCGATACCAGCAGTGCGCTAGCCCGAGAACGTGGGAAGCCTGCCGCCGTTCTTCCCTGTCTGGTGATGTGCTTCCCAGGCGTGCAGCACGTTGAGCGGCAGCCGACCACGGTCACTAACATTGTGGCCGTTCTGCTTAGCCCACTCGCGGATGGCCCTGAGCGTGTCAGGGTTGTAGCCACTCCGCGCGACACCACCGTTGCCGTTGGCACGGCCGGCTGGCCGATCGGTGCCACGAGTGCCCGCGCGCCGCCCACTGGTCTTGCGAGCAGCCGCGACGTAACGGGCCAAGTTGTCACGAAGCTTGGCGGCGTTGTCGTTGGCTAGGTCGATCTCGTACGTGACGCCCTCAAGCGCAAACTCGACTGTCGTAATGTCCTCAGCTTCCTCGCCGGTGAGGTCGTCGATGAAGGTGACGATGGTCTTCTGAGCCACGGGTATGGATTCTCCTTTAGACGAACGCGGCATAGTCGCAACTGCCGTGTCGTGAACGCTGACCGCGATAAGATACACACCGCCCGGCGACGCGATCCCGCGGCATGCCGAAGCGCCGTTTCACCACGCTAAGCTGCAGAACGCTTCATCCGGCGCGGCGTAAGCGCGCAACCTCGGCGAGCACGACACCGGCAGCGACTGACGCATTCAGCGACTCGACCGGTCCCACCATGGGTATCGACACCGTGGCGTCACAGGTCTCGCGGACTAACCGGGACAGTCCCCGCCCCTCCGAACCGAGGACGAGCACCAGAGATCCAGTGGCCAGAGGGAAGGAGTCCAGGGACATCGAGCCACCGGCATCCAGCCCGACAACCATCAAGCCGGATGCGGCGCAGTCCTTGAGCGTGCGCACCAGATTGGTGGCCCGGGCCACTGGCAGGTAAGCAGCTGCGCCCGCCGACGTCCGCCAGGCGACGGCGGTCATCCCCGCGGAGCGCCGCTGCGGTACCAACAGCCCGTGCGCGCCGAACGCGGCGGCGCTACGGACCACGGCGCCCAGATTGCGCGGGTCGGTCACCCCGTCCAGCGCAACAAGCAGTGGCGGCGCCCCAGAGTTTTGCGCGGCAGCCAGCACATCCTCGGCAAGCGCGTATTCATACGGCGGCACCTGCAGCGCCAATCCCTGATGCAGCGCACCCCCGGCCAGCCGATCGAGGTCGGCCCTGGGTATTTCTAGTATGGACAGACCAGCGTCGGCGGCCAACCGAATGGACTCCCTGACCCGATCGTCCAGGTCTAACCCGATGGCGACGTGCAGCGCGGTGGCCGGTACCCCGGCACGCAGGCATTCCAGCACCGCGTTGCGACCGAGCACGGTCTCCCCCGGCTCGCTACCGCTGCGACGGCGGGCCGCGCCGGCCAGGTCAGCGCCCTGGGCTCGTTGACGCTTGACTAGACCGCCCTGGGCAGGGTGGCCCCGGGCCGGTTGGCGCTGTGCTGGGTGGCCGGGCCGCAGCTCAGCTGGCGGCGTGGCACCGCGCCCACGCAACCCCTTGGGCTTCTGCCCGCCGGAGCCGACGACGGCGCCCTTCTTGGAGCCCGGCTTGCGCATCGCGCCCCTGCGCTGGGAATTACCAGCCATGAAATCAGCTCCCCTTGACCGTCCACACCGGACCATCGGGAGTGTCCTCGACGGCGATCCCTGCCGCCAGCAGTTGATTTCGCACCGCGTCGGCGGTCGCGTAGTCCCGGCGGTTACGAGCCTCGGCACGTTGGGCGAGCAGCCAGTCCACCAAGACGGCCAGCGCCGCAGACGTGGCATCTGACGCCGATGCCGAGCGCCACTGGTCAGCCAGCGGGTCTAGGCCCAGCACGCCTGTCATCGCGCGCACCGCGCCGGCAGCACGCACCGCCGCCGGATGGTCCCCGGCATCCAGCGCTGCGTTGCCCTCGTGCACGGTGGTGTGGATCACCGCCAGCGCTGCTGGCGTGCCGAGATCGTCGTCCATCGACCCGACGAACTCGGCGCTCCAACGGCCCGGCTCTGGTGTCCCGCACCGCTCCCCAACTCGGTGCACGAACGACTCGATCCGCTGGTAGGCGGCCACCGCCTCGTCCAGCGCGCCGTCCGAATACTCGATGGCGGACCGGTAATGCGCGCCGACCAGGTAATAGCGCAGTTCCACGGCACGGACCCGGCGCAGGATGGCCGGGATGGACAACGTGTTGCCTAGCGACTTGGACATCTTCTCGCCCGACAGGGTCACCCAGCCGTTGTGCAACCAGTACCGGGCGAATCCGTTGCCGGCGGCCCAGGATTGGGCGCGTTCGTTCTCGTGATGCGGGAAGACCAGATCCAGGCCGCCGCCGTGGATGTCGAACTCCGGGCCGAGGTAGGTGGTGGCCATCGCCGAGCACTCCAGGTGCCAGCCGGGGCGGCCTGGCCCCCACGGCGTCGGCCAGGACGGCTCGCCGGGCTTGGCGCCCTTCCACAGCGTGAAGTCACGGGGGTCGCGCTTGCCCGACGCGGCGGATTCGCCCTGGGAGACGTCGTCGGGGCGCTGCCCGGACAGTGACCCGTAATCGTCCATGGTGGCCACCGCGAAATAGACGTCGCCGTCCGCGGCATAGGCATGCCCCCGATCGATCAGCCGCGCCATCAGCTCGACCATCTGCGGGACATGGCCGGTGGCACGCGGCAGCACCGACGGCGGCAGGCAGCCCAGCGCCGTATAGGCATCCTCGAACGCCCGTTCGTGGGTGTAGGCCCACTCCCACCACGGCCGGCCCGCCTCCGCAGCCCTGGCGAGGATCTTGTCGTCGATGTCGGTGACATTGCGCACCAGCAGCACGTCATGACCGGTGGCCAGTAGCCAGCGACGCAGCACGTCGTAGTTCAACGCCGAACGCACGTGCCCAATGTGCGGGACACCCTGCACGGTGGCACCACAGACGTAGATCGACGCCATGCCGGGTCGCAGCGGGACGAACTCCCGCAGGCTGCGCGTCGCGGTGTCGTACAGGTGCAGGCTCACGCCGCGATCGTAGAGCGTGATTCGTCGGGCCACAGATGCTGTGTGGTCGCCAGTGATGATGCCCTCCGGCAAGCGACCAGGGGTGGACAACGCCTGCAGGGTATGTGCTGGATCAACCATGTCCGCCGCCCCTACCGTAGGCTTTCACCGACGTGCCCTTCTCGCGTCGCTGACGATCATCCGCCTCGCTGGGTGGCACCCAGGACCGGGCGAGTCCATCCCAGTGCGCGGTTCGGGGATGGGTGCTTGCCAGTACTTCGATCTGCGCTGGGGAGAGCGCACGACCAATCGGCAAGGACACCAACCGCGCGCTGGGGTTAGCTCGTCGTTCCGGCCCTGGGGCCTTGGGAGCGACGCTACGGACCTGGTGATCAAGCACCGTCGTACAAAGTGTCTAATGTTCCGGTTCGGGATGGTGATCTTGTGCCGGTAGGCTCTTGAGCTGACTCAAGGTACTGGTTGCTTGGCCATGCAGGGCACCGAACGGCTTGTCTCAATTAATCTCGGGTGGGAGTACGAGGCGCGAATCGGGCTAGCGGATGGCTGAGGCGGAAGCTGGCCGCGTGCTCTACCTCATTGTGTGCGCTTCCCCGCGTGCCCGGCGTGTTGGTGAACTTGCCAGCCGTGCCCAAGCACGCGGTTGGACAGTTTGTGTTATCCCTACGCCACAAGCTTTAAAATCCATCAACCCGCCCGCGCTGGAAGAGCAAACCGGTTACCCGGTGCGTTCGGAGTACGGCCAACAGAACACAGCAGATCCGTTACCGCCGCCCGATGCCATGCTCGTCTGTCCGGCGACTTTCAACACCATCAACAAATGGGCGTATGGCCTGGCTGACACGTTGGTCCTTGCCGCTGGCAGCGTTAGAGAGGGCAGCGAAGAGGGGTCAGCAGTCGGAGGGGTAGACGAAGATGTAAGGAAAAGCACGACCGGTGCTGCGGTGGCCAACAGCTACGCACTCACGATCAGCACCGTCGCCACCGCGGCGACGCCCTCGCCACGGCCGGTCAGCCCGAGGCCGTCAGTCGTGGTGCCGGACACCGAGACCGGCCCGCCCAACGCCTCGGACAGCACCCGCTGCGCCTCGAAGCGGCGGCTGCCCACCCGCGGCGCATTCCCGATCACCTGCACCGCGCCGTTGCTCACCATCCAGCCCTGGACGGCCAACCTGCGGCGTACCTCGGTGAGCAGATCGGCACCGTGCGCGCCGGCCCACCGCGGCTCGCCGGTCCCAAACACCGCACCCAGGTCACCCAGGCCAGCAGCGGACAGCGCAGCGTCGCACAACGCATGCACGGCGACGTCACCGTCGGAGTGCCCGACGCAACCCGGTACCCCGGGCCAGTGCAGCCCGGCAATCCAGCAGTCCCGGCCAGGTTGCACCGGGTGCACGTCGGTGCCGATCCCAACCCTCATGCCCGAGCGGCCGCCCTCGCCCCGGCCACCGCCTCGGCGACGACGAGATCAAACGGGGTGGTGATCTTGAAGGCATGGGGATGCCCCGGCAGGGTGGTCACCGTCGCCCCCAGCGCCTCGACGAGCCCGGCGTCGTCGGTCACCGGCCCAGAGGGTGCCTGGTGGGCTCGCCGCAGCAGGTCCCCGGCAAACCCCTGCGGGGTCTGCGCCACCCGTAAAGCCGCCCGGTCCGGTGTGTCCACGACGCGACCATCGGGATCCACCCTCTTGATCGTGTCCACTACCGTCAGGACTGGTACCACGGCTTGCTGGCCAGCCAGTACCGCCTGCGCCACGGCTCGGATTACGCTGACCGGGGTGAGGCAGCGGGCGGCGTCATGCACCAACACCACCTCGGCATCCGGCACGCTGTGCAGCGCCGCACGGACCGAGTCCGAGCGGCGCGCTCCGCCGGTGACAATCTGCACCCGATCTTCGGTATCGACGATGGCGGCTCTGGCCTGGTCATGGTGTTGCGCACCGACCGCAACCACCACAACCTCGACACAATCAGACGCCAAAAGCCCCTGCACACAGTGCCAGAGCAATGGACGACCAAGTAGCGGCACAAAGGCCTTGGGCATCCCGGCTGCCAACCGCACACCTTGCCCAGCGGCCGGCACCAGCGCCGCGACGCGGACCGCCGCGACTCGGGTCACCAGGGCACGAGTCGCCGTCGTCAGGTGCGGCGGCTCATGACGCTGCGGCGAGGACCTCGTCGAGCAGCACCTCGGCGTTGTCCTCGTTGGTGCCTTCGGCGAGTGCGAGCTCGCTCACCAGGATCTGGCGGGCCTTCGCCAGCATGCGCTTCTCGCCGGCCGACAGACCGCGGTCACGCTCGCGACGCCAGAGATCCCGGACCACTTCCGCCACCTTGTTGACGTCGCCAGAGGCGAGCTTCTCCAAGTTGGCCTTGTACCGCCGCGACCAGTTCGTTGGCTCCTCGGTGTGGGGAGCACGCAGCACCTCGAAAACTCGGTCGAGACCTTCCTGGCCGACCACGTCCCGGACACCGACGACTTCGGCGTTGGCAGCGGGAACACGGACGGTCAGATCACCCTGAGCGACCTTGAGGACGAGGTACTTCTTCTCCTCACCTTTGATCACTCGAGTCTCAATGGCCTCGATAAGAGCGGCACCGTGGTGCGGGTAGACGACGGTCTCTCCGACCTTGAAAACCATGTGTCCTCTGCCCCTTTCGCTGTACCTAGGTTACCACGTCCGAAAATTGGGCCGCGCGGGGTACGCGGGGCGTCGTCGCAGGTCAGGGGATCCGGCAACAGGGGCCCTAAGCTGTCGGATACGCTGCGATCATGCGGGTCCCTCTCACCGTCGCGGCTCGCATCGTGGCCTGCTGTGCCGCCGCGCTGGCGCTGGTTGGCTGTGGTGCGGGCCAGATCACCCAGACCGATAGTCAGGTAGCTGCTGTCGACGGCGCCTTCGGCGACATAGGCAACAGCATCGCGTTGCGCAACGTGCTGATTCCCTACCCGCAAAACCAGCAGGGCACCTACCCCGCCGGGGCGGCCGTGCCAGTACTGCTCACCGTCATCAACCACGGCAACACCACCGACGAGCTGGTCGCGGTGACCAGCCCGGCAGCCAGCCAGGGGCTGGTGTCGGGCACCACGCAGATCCCCCCTGGTACGACGGTCATCAGCACTACCGGTTCAGCCGAACCCACCAGCCCGCTGGTGGTCGGGGAGCTGCGCGTCGTGCTCATCACCACCCAGCCGCTGCCCACCGGCCTGAACACCCCAGTCACGTTCCACTTCCGCAACGCCGGCAAGGTGACTCTGCCGGTGCCCATGGCGACACCGCCGGACGCGGCGGGCGAGGTCGAGAGCGGCGGGCAC
>JALZHU010000106.1 GCA_030860695.1 Actinomycetota bacterium | reverse complement strand
TCGAACCCACAGCCTGACCCACCGCCAGCAAACACGTCACCTTCACACCAACCCGGCTCCGCTCACGCTCCGCCGGGTAATGAAGCACGCCGTCCCCGACATAATTTTCGGATCAGTAAGCGGCGACGACCCGACATGCGTCGGTTCGATCCGATACCTGACCAAACACCCAGCGGAGCCGTAACACTTCTTCTCAAGGATCTTCACGTCGATGGTGAAGTCCGAGGGTTTCGGCAACGGACGCGAGGCCGCATAGTCGTACGTGCTGGGTGCGGCGTAGGACGTGGCCGGAGCTGGGGTTTTCTGGGCTGTCGTGGAAGATGACGGTTCGGTGGTTGCGGTACCGGTGGCGTAGCCGATGGTGAACACGGCCAAGCCACCGATGACAGTAGCGACGATGGTCGCCCACTTCCGTCTCGGGCGCTGCGTTGGGTGCTGGTCACCTGGAGGTGAGGGTTGCTGAGCGGGCTGGGGGTTGGTTGGCTCTGACATTGATCTGCTCTTGTGTCAGTCAGGTGGATCAAGGCCCCGGCCGGCGGTCGCACGTCGGTTCAGGCTGTTTGTCCTATATCACCGAAGTCGGCTAGGAAGTTACGGGGAAACGGTCCAGGCGGGCCCTCAGTGCGCTGAGGCCCGCTCCTCAAATGACAGACAGTGGGACTCTGCATGCGCCGGTCACCCGAACGTCTGCCGCTTACCGGGGGCCAGTGTCTGTGACGAGACACCAGTGATGTCCTTAGCGGAGTCGTACACCTGCCCGGCTTCCTGCTCACCCGCTGTAGCCTGTATCGACACCGCGATCAGGTCCAGGGGCTTCGCGGTGCCGTTGGTGACCGTGACCATCAGTGAACCCCGCACACGCAGAAGCCCCGCCCACAGTTCTTGCACGCCGGCTTGCCGCCGCAGCAGCTGTGCCCACACCGAACCGGCTCAGTGTGCTCAGCAGCCTCCCGGGCGTCGTCGGGGTCGTAATCCCACCCGCAGGTATCACAGGTGATCGTGTTGTCTGATTCGACGATTACGGCTGGTGCCCCTCGGGTAGTTTCCCGTTCGACCCGCACGGCGTGGCCGTGCAGTACCCGTCCGGGCCGACGTTGAAGTTCGGGTCGCTGTTGCGGTAGTCGACCTCGACCTGCTCAGCAGCCGCTTCGGCGTCCGCTAATACCTGCAACACGCGGGCGTAAACGTCGTTGTGCTGCGGGCACTGCTCAGCGACTCCCAGCTTCACCAGGTGTAGTTCGTTGCTGCTATCGCCGCCCGGCAGGCTGGTCAGGACATCAACCGGGACACGCGCGCCTCGGTCCATGTTCTGACAGATCCGGTTGACCGTGTAATGCGCGCCTGCGGGGTCGGTGACCGTCAGGCCATCCTCCCTGGCCTGGTCCACGAAGTTGCCGCCGCAGCCGGCGGCGAACAGTAGACCAGCAATGACCACGGCGCCTGGGAGCTGCTTCACAAATCGTCTATCCGATTTGTCTGGGTTGGTGTTATCCATCACGTCGCCTGCCTTGCCAGTTGGTTGGCGAGTTCCTGCCAGCGGTCCGGCTAGCGCTGTGCGTTAGCGGAAGGTGGGCACGGTCGACGGCCGTTTGTGTGCTGGTCAGATGGCGAGAGCGAGTTCGGTGAAGGCTACTGAGATTCGGTGGTTGGGGTGGAGGTCAACAGCCAGTTCGTAGTGACCGCGGCGCAAGTTTTGAACGAATGCATGTCCTGCACTGATCACTTGCGCTGAGCGCAGTCGCTGGAGACCACGCATCGACCGCAGCCGGGACTTCAGACGGCGCCTTTCAGAGGGCGGGTGCGCCCTCTGATCTCACGTGCTTGTCCCGCGCGACACCAGGTCCCGCACCTGGTCCACGCCACCCATCCGCGGCTAGTCCCGGCAGTCTCCATACTGTCCTTGGCTAGAACATAAGAGCTCTCGTTCGTCGAAGCTCGACCGCGGAGCCGAGCTGACCAGAGTCAGCAAAAAATCAGCAACCGACCGGTACGGGTTGCTACCAGAGCACCCGACGCGGTGACTCGAGAGCACGTGACAGCACCCGTTGATACTCGTTGTCATGCTCTACGCGCGTTCGGGACGAAGAGGCCGTGGGTTCGAATCCCGCCACCCCGACCCATTTCAGCAGCTCAGAGGCCGGATTCTACGTTGCAGAATTCGGCCTCTTGATCGTTTGACCGTCATTTGACCGTGGGAGGGAACGTCACGTGGTGGTCGTTACCATCCTTAACCAACCGCCGACGGACCCGGTGAACGGCAGGTCAGGTCAGACACGGTTCCTACGGGTACCCGATTTTTTGATCATCAGGTGTCGCTGGCGGCACAAGCCTTAAGGTGTGATAGTGATGGCTCCGCCACGGGCGCGGTAAGAGGGAAGGGTTCAGACGAGCAGTAAGATGTCTCGGCTAGACGGCCGTGGGCCGAGTGGCTGACTGTATCCGTGATTCTCCCGAAGTGCTGATCGTGCACAACTTCACGAGCGGAGCCCTTATGTGACTGATGCGACGCCCAGCCCCGACCTTCAGGCGATTTGCGACGTCTGCCTTCAGCCCATCGCCGATGGCGAGGGTTATGTATGGGTTGACCAGGGTGCTGCCGACACTGCCGCCCGTAGCACACTCCCCGCTCCCGACGCCCCCCAGAGTCTCGCTGATTTCCTAGAAAGCGACGATGTGACCTGGCACACCACGCACACTGCCTGTCACGATATGCCCAGTTGGGCCTACACCATTTCTGTCGAGCGCATCCGTACCTGGCCTGCCTACCTCCACTGGTGCGCCCATCTGATGGGCAAGCCGTGGCTTAAGACCACCGACTGGGAATGCTTCGTTCTGAATTCCCTGGAACCTGGCCAGGCCGCTATCAGCGGCCTACGTCCGATCCGACCGCAAAGCCTGCACTGGCAAGGTGTCGGTGACTGACGGTATTGCTATCTTAAGAGATACATTCGCTATGGGTAGGGTGATGGAACACCGGCGATGGAGCGACAAGAAGACGTGCATCAGCATAACGAAGGCTGTATTGACTGTGCACTTGACTTCGACTTCAGAGTTCCTGACGGCCTCATAGATATCGCTCACAGAAAAGACCTCGTCATCTTTGCGGGAGCCGGGATTAGCACTGAGGCGCCAGCCGTGTTTCCTGCAACTTTCTACGAGGAAGTGCAGGTGCGGCTTGGTATTGAAGACGACTTGAGCTTCCCTAGCTTGATGCAGCTCGCGCAGGATCAACACGGTCGCCAGGTTCTAATGCGAACGTTAAAGCAACGGTTCAACTACGTTGACTCCTTTCCGTCGCTCCGTTTAAGGGCGCGCAGGTTTCACCGCGAACTTGCGACGATGCCCTACCTGCGTGATGTTATTACGACGAACTGGGACACGTATTTCGAGGCGGAGTGCCTTGCCACCCCCTTCGTCTCTGGTGAAGACTTCGCTTTTCATGGAATGCCGGGAAGGCGAGTGTATAAGATTCATGGTTCAATGACTGCGCTTTCGACCGTTGTTTTGACAGAAAGTGACTATGCCTCCCGGCTTGAAGAGCTGCGAAACAACGTGCTGGGTGGCGCTCTCCGACAATTGCTAGCGACTAAGACCGTGGTATTTGTCGGCTATTTTCTCCGCGACTGGAACTTTCGGCGCCTGTATGATGCGCTTCGCCATGATATGGGGAAGCTAGCTCCACGTGCCTATTTCGTTAGTCCGTTCCCAAGCGCGGAGGCGACCGACTTAGGTTTAGAGGAGATTCGGACCAGTGGAGTCCATTTCCTCCGGACCCTGAAGTCTGAATTGATTAATGATCACTTCCTGCCTGATGAAGTTTACATTTCAATTGTCAAGCTGCAAAACCGAGTTTTTCGCGCCAAGGACGTCCTGGCGCGCTACTCGCATAAGAAGTATCCGGCGCTCGCTCATTGTTGGGCTTACCATGACGGATTACTGGACGCCTGCGGTCGTATACTAAGCCGTCGCGGCAGTGGCGAGTATTCCGATGCAAGCCATGTGACACGAATGATCGAATTCTATGACGACCTTGGTGACCGCTCTCTTGAAGAAGGTCGCTACTGGGAAGGCGCTTACATCTACGGCTATACCAGCGGACTCATCAATCTTCTGATTTACTCCGATGAAGAGTTGAGGGATAGGACTCCCCTCTATTTGATCTACGGAAGTGACTTGTCCATTACAACCGAAGCCGAGTTAAAAGAAGCGCTTGAGCATAGCCGACGGAGAGCACCGAAAGCTCGGGCGGAAGCCAAGACAATCATTGTCAATCTCCAAGAAGGAAGCGTTATGACCCATAGGCCCTTCCTTAGCGACGTACCTAGCGACGAATGGTAGCAACTAATCGTTGAATGGACGGAGAGCCTGGGTTGTTAATGATATGCGATGATGACGAGCCCCCAGATCGTTACTATCTGGAGTTACGTCTTGATGAGACTGCGCGTGCGATCGCGCTTGCGCAGGTCCGTTGTTTGTCAGACCGCGAATTGATCGACGAAATCTTTGATGATCCCGAACTTGGAAATTTTCTAGCGATCCGGGCGCTCAAAGAACGTGGAAGTATTTCCCAGCAGAATCAGGCGCATCTCTTTGTTCGCCTAGGCGAAGCTCTGACCGATGATTTTCGTCGCCAACTTTCTCCGGCTGCGCGGCAGCGCAGTGATCGCTTACTTCTTCATCTTGGCGGGCTCCTGGGAGTCGAAAAAGCTCGATCTCTGGCTGTCGCTCAAGCCGAACACCGTTTGGTTAATCGTCACCGTACGGCCTTAACCCTACTTCGTAGACTCGGAGTACGACATGAGGACCGCAATATTCTCCGATCACTGGTAGAGAATTATGGGGACGATGAGGCGATGCTACTGCTAGCCAAGCTGCCAGGCGGTCTAGCCGGATACACATGCTGCGATTTTGTAGATAATGCCAATCCCGTCAAAGAATGGGATGGAAACTACTACCAAAGCGTAATTCTCGAACGCATGGCTCGAGACGGTCAGTTGGACTATGAACATGCCAGCGAGGTCCATCCTGGCCCATTCGTTCGCACTATTGGCAGGCTTGGCGATAATAAATTAGTTCCTTATCTGGCAAGGATGATCACTATCGCCCCTGCAGACTTACTGCCGATAGCGGCATCGGTTGCTGGAAGGCTCCGCGAACGAGAAGTTGTAGACATCATTCAACGGCGATATAACGCCTTGCGAGATGCGCTCCAGTCCAATTAAAGGGTAGTCAACAAAGTGTTTAGGTGTTGTTGAGTTCCGAGTTCGGCGATTAAGGTAGAGGTCGGACTTCCAGAAGGTAGTCCGACCTCTACAATCCTCTGTGCATAAAGCTGGCACCCTTAAACTCGCAGTCGTGTCTCCGGACTTTCGTCCTCGGCAGTTCCTTTGGACAGTGCAACGGGTGCTACGCCTAGGACTTTAAGGAGTTCGGCGGTGGGGACGTGGTAGGCGGTGTCGACGCGGATGATGCGGACGGGGAACTGTCCGCTGGCGGCGAGTTGGTATGCCTTGGTGCGGCCGATACCGAGGGCGCGGGCAGCGGTCATGAGGTCCACCACGGTGGGCAGGGCGTTGAGTTGTTCGAAGGTGAGCGGTGACATGGTTTCCTCCTATTGGTCGTGCAGGGCTTTGGTAAGTTCGCGAACGGCTTGGGTGTGCTCGCAGACGGCGAACAGCTCTGCGGCCGGTGGGGGTAGGCCGGTGATCAGGTCCGAGGTAACGGCGCAACGGCGCGGAGTTGGTGCGGTGACCAGCACGCGCGGGAGCGCGTCATCGGGGCCGGTTCCGCCATAGTTCGCGTGGTCGAGGTAGTCGCGGAACTTCTCGCGCAGACGAGGAATGCTTTCGGTGTCTCGGTCGATTTCGAGCCACCAGCAATCCCGGTGAGTGGGTGTGGCTAGACGGGTGTAGGCGTCGGGGCGCAGGACGATGCCGGATTCTTGCCACCATGAGTCGGGTTCGGTGATGAACGCGGCGACGCGAAAACTGCCTGCGCGGCTGTGTTCGGTGAGTTGGACGTAGATTTCGGCGGTGTCGAGGGCGTGGGCGATGAACATGGGGCCGGGTGCGCGGGAGTGGCGGATACGCCGGGGTGGTTGCTGTCCGGTGAGGAGGGCGGCGAGTTTGTGTCCGGCTGGGGTGAGCACGTGGACGTATCCGGCTGAGCCTGCTCTGACGCCGCCGATGCGGCGCTCGAGTGTGGCGGCTAGGCCGAGGTGGCACAGGTGGGTCATGGCGCGTTGCCGTGCCCGTTCCGCTGTTTTGGGGGTGGTGCCGGGTTGCCGTAGTAGCCGGTCGAGTTGGCCGCCGCTAAGTGCTCGTGCCCGTGACAGGTGCAGCACGGGCTCGGTGTAACGGTCGGGTAGCTCGGCGGCGAGCTGTCGGAGCCGCGCCGTGGTGAGCCGCGCGCCGCTCATGATCGGCCCGTCTTCGGGGCGAACGCGTCGGACTCATCTGGAGGGGTTTGGCCGTGCTGGGTTGTGTCGAGTCGGGTGGCTGCTTGTTCGGCGTAGTGGTGGGACAGTTCGATGCCGATGAATTGATGGCCTTCGAGGAGGGCTGCGGTGCCAGTGCTGCCGGAACCGCAGAACGGGTCGAGGATGACGCCACCGTTGGGGACGATTTTGATGAGTTTCCGCAGCAGCGGGACCGGCTTTTCGGTGATGTGGATGCGTTTGCTGTGGTGGGGAGCCGAGTGGCTATATATGCCGGGTAGAGGCGGCTTTTGTGTTCGCGGCAGCGGACCCTTAGAGGCCCACGCGATGTATTCGCATGAGTTCGTGAATCGCCCCATCTGCACTCGGGCTGCCGGTTTATGCCAAGCGATGATGCCCCGCCAAATCCACCCAGCGGCTTGAACCGCATCGGTTATCGACGGTAACTGTCTCCAGTCGGTAAATACCATGAGCGCCCCGCCAGGTGTGGTGACGCGGTGACACTCGGTGAGCCAAAGCGTGGACCAGTAGGTGAAGGAACGCTGATCCCGCTGGTCACCCTCAAAGTCAGGAAGGTCCTGGGTGACGTGAGGCGAAATGTTGTATTTGCGGCCGGGGGACTGGCGGATTCTATTAGCGTTGTTGATGGCCCCGGAGCAATATGGTGGGTCAGCGATGACCGCGTTCACCGACGCTGGCGCCAACCGGGGTAGGACAATCAACGCGTCGCCCTGGTAGATAGCAACGTTGCTGCTGCGGTAAATGGGTTCGACGCAGCCGTCACCGACGCTATGACTCACCGCTTTCCCCCTTATTAAATTGCGGGATTGCCGCCGTACGGCTGACCTGTCGGGATAAACGCGCGGGACTCGCGGCCCCTACGGGGTGTCGTTGCCCTTGCGCGCGCTCGCAGCACTGCTGAGCTGGGCTGATGCTGTGGGCGAGTCGACGCGATGCGACGCCCGATCCGACGCCCGACGCGACATCAAGCGCGGTCATGGCTGCTCACCGCCTGGGATGCGGTTCCATCGAGTGGTGGCGCGCGCGGTCGGTGGTGTGGCCCGCTCGGTGATCTGCTCATCCACATCAGGCAGGGGTAGGCCGTGGCGTTGTCGGCTGACAACGGCGAGCGCGGCGCCGTCGCGGGTGGGGTCGGGGGCGGGGTAGGTGGTGCCGGTGACGGGTGGGCCGGTGGCGCCGTTGGTGCAGAGGCGGGCGGCGATCTCGAACGTGGCGAGGTGGTGTAGGTCGGTCGCGGTCAGCGGGGTGAAGGCGGGGGCTAGCTCGGTGGCGTCGTCGCGTTCGAGTTGGAACACGATCTGGGTGCGGATGGTGCCGAGTACGGCGGTTTTCACTGTTGTGGTGAGTTGGGCTAGGTATTGGTGGGCGAGCACGAGGCCGAGTCCAAGGCTGCGGGCACGCGCGGCCATATCCGCCAAGTCGAGGGGTAGCCGGACGGTTTCTTGGAATTCGTCAGCAACGAGCCAGAAAGGCGTACGGTGGGCTTTCGGTAGGTTGACGCGTGCTTGCGCGGCCTGCCACACCGACGCCATCACGAGTGCGCCAATGAGGGCGCACGCTTCCGCGCCGAGGATTCCCTTTTTCAGCGCCACCAGGACTACTCGCCTCTTGGCGAGTATGTCGGAGAATTGCACGCCATCGGATTGCCCGAGCGTGGCGCGCAGCGCACTCGACAAGGTGAACGTGCGCAGTTTGTTGAGGACGGGGGCGATGATGCTTGCCTGTTGGGGTTCGGGCATCCGGTCATACCAGCGCCAAAATTTCATCAGCTGAGGCGGTAGGGATTGGGTGGTGACGTAGCGGCGAAACCCGGCATTGGTCAACAGCTCGGGTATGTCAATGAGCGTGAAGGCGGAACCGTTGGGGGCTGTGGTGGCGGTGAGGGTGAGCAGGCAGGCGCGGACGATATCTGCGGATCGTGGTCCCCAGGATTGCGCCCACAGCGACCGCAACACGTGGTAGGTGAACCCGGCTGCTTGTTCCGGTGGTCCCGCCGTGAGCGGGTTGAGCCCCACGATGTGATCGGAGTGCGTGGGATCAATAACAACAATGTCGTCGGCGCGGCTGTCGGGTATCCGGTCGAGCACATCGGCCACCAAATCCCCGCCCGCATCGATGAGCACTAGGCCGTCACCGTGGGCGATGTCGTGGCCGATGATGTTGCACAGCAACGTGGATTTGCCGGTGCCGGTGGGGCCGAGAATCCATGTGTGCCGCAACCGATCCGACGTGGACAAGTGAAGCTGTGCGGCGGTGCTGGGGTAGTTGGAGCGGGCGATCACCAGCCCTCCGGGTGGCATGGACGGCGAGGGCGGCAGTGTGCGGGAAATCTCGGTAGGGACACCCGGCAACACATCGATACCTACGGCGAGCCCGAGTAGTCCGGCGAGTTCGTCGGCCGTGGCCACCACGGGCCAGCGTCCGCGCGGAACCACCCGCAACACCAGCCGCGCCGCGACGGTGAACCGGGGCCACCACCACTGTCGCGCCACCCGCGTCTGCGGCGTGTTCATTGCACCCCACGCCGCCCACACCCGGCCCAGCACAGCTTTGGCGCGGCCCCGGCCCAGCGGTGAGGCCACGGCTAGGCGGCCCACCGCACCTAGTACCGGCCCGGCCTGCCACAGGTCCGGAATATCGGCGTCAACGGCGGGTCGGGTAATCCAACGCGGTGCCCGTACCCCCGTGAACAACCATTGGATGCGGATGGTTTCGCCGGGCTGTAGCGGCTGTAGCGCGGCCACAATGTGGCGGCTGGTGTCGGCGGCCCGATCCGTGGCCAGCAGTTCACCACCGCCGCGTAGGCGGATTTCGGTTGCGGCTTGCAACCGTGGCCCGTAACAACCGGTCAAATAGTCGGTGAGTTTGACCAGCCGCGCGCCCGGTATTGCTGCCGACAGGGTGGACAGCACTGCTGTCTGCCGCCACCCCGGAATGACCGCGACGTGCCGGATGCCCTCATGCGTGGCCGTGGTTTCCACACACAGCGGAGAGCGCGGCAAGGCTGACCACCAGCGCCGCTGCGGCACCAGCGAGCGCAACAGCCCGACCCAGCGCGCCACATCCTCAGCGGTCACGGCGCGAGGAATACGCAGCTCAAACGCCACCAGGGAACGCCGCCACGCCCACGTGTGCAGCTCATGGGCAAGCACCCGAACCCCCCATGCGAACAGGGCCAGGCCGGCAAGTCCACACGCGACAGCGAGCAGCAGCCACAAAAAATCAGCCACGGCAACGCGCGCTCAGTAATTGAGAGTTATCGCGTGAGCCTCACGGCGGGCGGCGCTCGCCAAGGTCAATGCCTGCGCGGCAATAACCGGATCGGTCGCCGCTAGCAGCTCAAAGACCTCTGCCTTGAGAAGGTAGAAATCGCTGCGCTGCTCAGCCGGCGCACGCAAACTCGGCACCGCCCCCAGCAACAACCGAACCGCGTAAGCTACCTCGTTATTAATCACCCGTGACGCCATGGAACTGGAACCTCCCCGTCGCTTCCGGTCGCGTATCAACCGGTCACAGGGATCAATCGTCAATCAGGGAGCTGGTAAAAGTCTGACCTCAGACCGGTCAATCAGTGGTCCACAGGTGACCCGAAACTGGCCTCACAGTGACCCGAAACTGACCACCACTCGGGCAGACAGCGTGCGCTGTAGCTACCCTTTCGTGCGTTAAATGCTCATTCCTGCTTTTTTCGCAGGCTGCGGAAGATCGGCATCTGGGTCCGCTGGGACGCGCCCCGTTTACGCATCATAGTGTGGGACAGCGACCCGTCCACGCCGCCGTCATCATGTGGGACACCTCTTGATCCCCACCTAGCAGCCGTGTACAGGGCGGGTCAGCGGGTAGGATTGGTATCCGGTCGAGAGTGGCGGAAAAGTCATCTGGGCTAAGTTAGCGCTACCTCGGCGCGGCCGCCACCACCGTTACCCCCGACTAAGGACGCCTCTAGTGAGGCGTCCGTGGTTTTAGCAGGTCGGGTTAGTGGTTGCTGGGCTGTTGTGGTGTGTGGCGGTGGTGGATTTGGAAAGCGAGATCGAGCAGGAGCGCGCCTTCGTGTCGGGCGCGGCGGAATGTTTGGGCGTCGATGTTGAGGAAGGTGGCGGCGATGCGTCGGCGGTCATCCAGCGTCCGCCCTACGGTTCCTGATCTAAGACATAGGACGGTTGCGAGAGCCTCTCCGGGAGGCCCGCCGATGTCGTGGTCTATCACGTGTCGGATGTCGGTTTCTACGCTTAATGCGCGCTCGAAATTGCTCAGGTGTGGATAGTCGACGGGGGGATACAAGAGGTCAACGATTTCCGGCACGTGTTGCAGTAGCCGCGATGCGCGGGCGCCTCGCCTCACAGAGTGTCGTAGGTACCGGTGAAGTGTCTCAACGGTACCGTCGCAGGTTGGTGTGCACGGCATGCTTGTCACCTCTCTAAGTGCATACCGGGGCCGCAGTACAGGGGTCATATACAGTGATTGTGGACGCAACACTCCGGTCACTCCTTCGAGGCAATACCAGACGCTTGTGCGTACACATGTTCGAAGGGAAAGATCAGCGTAACTCCAAATCCCGTGCGGCTAAACGGGATTTCGTTGAAAACTTTAGAATTCTTGCCCCCGCGTGGTTATTGGGTTTGTCGTCTGCGGGTGCGTCGGGCGCGGTGTTGTTGTCGTTGCCTGTGGCGTTGGTGTCGGGCTAGCTCGCGGTTGTGGCGGCGGACTCGGCGGTTTTCGCGGATGATGGAGCGATGATCCCGGCGGAGTTTCACACTGATCGGGGGCAGATGGACGCTTTTGCGGAGCAGTATCACCGCTGAGGCGGTGAACCATGCCCACCACCAGCCGCCGTGTTCTAGGGCACCCATGGCGAGGGCGAATACCACCGCGCCGAAGAGCACGGCTCGACTATGGGCAGACATCAGCACAAGGGCGACGAGGTGAACGGGTGCCGAGCAGTGTCGTCACGGGGAAATCTACTCATTGGTTAGTAGGATCGGCATCCTCGTGCGGCCAGTGCCGCCGAGGTTCGCGTTCAGTTCGGGCGTCACGGGTGGCCTGTTGTTGTATGGTCGGAATCTGTTCACCGTATGTCGGGGACCTGCCCTAGCGTGCGGTCTTGACGGCCGCCGGAGAGCACACACCTGCCGGGACAGCGGTGCGTTTCCTGCAGGCGGCGACACAAGCGCCGCAACCGCGCCGGGTTCTGGGCCGCTAACCCCTGCTCCTGCTGCGGCGCCTGGGGTCGCTGGTCTGACCTTTGCCCTATTCGTTGGTCTGTCGCCGGTCCCGGTTGTGGTGATACCGGCCATGGCTGCTGTGGGGTCGTTTCCGGCATCTGTGAATACGAGGGCGCTATGTCGCTGTTGGTCGATGGTGTGGGTATGGTGAAAAACGGTGAGGGTGCCATGCCTGGCTCGGCCCATAGGGGCGGCGCGGCGGACTGCCTACCCGGCTCATGTGTGTGGTCCTGGCTCATCGGGCACTCTCCTGGTCGTCGTTCCTCTTCGTGTTCGTGGTCATGTCGTCGGTGACGGGTGGTCGCAGGGTGTTTTCTGCCTCGGCATGCATGGCCTGTCTTGCTGCCCAGAACACCGAGCGGATACGCCGGGTCTGATCCAGCTGTCGCCATTCGGCGTCCAAGGCTGCTTTTTGTTGTGCGATCCAGGCGTGCTCATCCCGCGTTCTGTCGCGGGCAAGCTGGTACCCCAGCCACACCAACATCAGCGCCACCACTGTGGCTACCGCGACGGTGAGCATCCACGTGTTCATGTCAGTCCCGTCCTGTCTCGGCCACAATGTCGGCCAGATTCATCGCCGCTATATCAGCTATGGCCTGCAACCGGGCCGCCGCGTGCGGCACGTGGCGGGCATACATGGCTTCCGTGCGCGCCAATCGGCCCACGGCTTGCAAGGCTTCCTCGGCCACATATTCCACCGCCCGTGCCTGAGCGGCGCGCACAATACCCCGCCCGTGCTCCACCGCCACGCCACGATTAACCGCCCGCTCCACATGTGCCGGCACCGGGCGCCGACCCAACACGTCAAACACTTCACGCCCAGAAAAACCACTAGCAGCCTCGTTAAGACGACGCGGCAAATACACCACCTGGACCACTCCTTCCCTACTCGCTCGTACTGCTGGTACCCTGTCCCGTCCACCACCTCGTCGCGGGGTGGGGCTGCGCGGGGGTGTCCGCAGTCAACCGGGGTGAGCGGGTGTCCGGCTTGTCGTCCGAGGGGTGAATTAACCTGGTCAGGGGGTTGTTCGACAGGCCCTCGCCGCTGTCCGGCCGTGGGATCACCGCCGGTGCGGCTATGCTGCTGGTCACGCCGAACAGCACCGGATAGACGCGGATGGTGGGGGGCATGGGGGCACCGGACACCAGCGGCATCGACCTGGATAACGTCAGATGCTGGACGGAGCTGGTGTCTTGCCTTCGGCAGCTACGCGTCGAGGCTGGGCGTCCCTCTTACAGCAAGCTCGATAAGTTCGCCGGGGGTAAATTGCGGCCCAGTACCCTCAGTGATCTAATTGGCGAAAAAGCCCTGGCCCGCTCTAGCTATTCGGAATGGGACACCGTGCGGCTGTTCGTGCTGGCGTGCAATGTTCCCGAAGCAGAGCTAGACAGTTGGTGGAAAGCATGGAAAATTGCCGTGGCACCAGACAGGCCCACCTGTCAGGAGGAACGGCAGCACCTACTCGCCACAATTGACCAGCTCACCGCAAATCTCACGGCAGCTCAGGCCCAGATTGACCAGGACACCACTGCCCTCGCGGCATCTAAGGACCAGGTTGACCAGCTCACGACAAACCTTGCGGCGGCAGAGGCACGTATTGATCAGCTCACGGCCGCTGTAAAGGAAGCGGAAGCTCGGGCTCTGGCGGCCGAAGCGATGCTTGCGGGTATCCTGCGCAATCATCTGCGCTTGAGCTACCGGAGCCTCGTATTTCTGTGCTTGACCTACCTGTGAAGCCGCTTGGTATCTTCTCTGTGCTTGACTTACCGGAGCCTTTGGAGCGGCTTCGCGTCAAAGCTGAAATATTCTACGATGCTAAAGACTATGCGTACGCTGCGAATCTGTATAGGCAAATCGCCACACAGGTAGAACATAATTGCTTTCCGGGTCACCCATTGGTTCTTGCGACCCAACGTAGGTATCTGGAAATTGAGACCGAGGCTTCCGCGGGGTCGAAAGTTGACATGCGGTTTCGGGTGCTTATGCGCCGTAAATTGGATACGCGTTGGCGTCATCTCATCTGTGAATATCAGCGGCACACGTCAGAAGACAGCGGTAGAATCTTCGAAGTGCGATTGGAGCACATATATTGGGTAGCGGTACTACTTAACCGTGGTCGCAAATCCACCGCCATATCACACGCCCGTAAACTACTGATTGACCTTTACGCCGACTGCAAAAACTCCCTTCCGTCCGACGCCCCCTTCACGGCAAAAGTCGCCGAATATGCAGATTGTCCCGATCAGTTCTTTTATGACCGTCCAAAATGTCACCGGCGGAAGTTCGGGATAAGACCGCAACAACAAGCGCGCCATAGTGTTTTCTGGTACGGGGATACAACGACATAACAACACGCCTGCAGTCAGCATCGCCGCGTAGGCCACCAGTGAAGATACCCCCTCAGATGGACAATCTATCCCATTTCAGGCTATTGCCTGCGTATGCCTTGGTTGGTGAAATACTACCGGCGCCAGAAAGTTCTGGAGAAATGCCCGCCGTGATTTCGAGCTGATTGTTAGCCTGATCATGTGGAGCTCGACAAAACCCCTTCCAGCATACAGCTCCCCGGCCCGGATGATTTTGCCAAAAAATCCCTTACCTTCCTGGTGCTCATGGACTTCACCACGTGGAAGGACATATACGACCTCCCCCTAACGTACTCCTTGGAAACAGGGGTGGTGAGGTGGGAAAACGCCGAGGGCATCCACACGGTTTCTCTGCGGGACAACGAGCAGCTTTCCAAGCTGTGGGAGCCCATGACGCCGGAACGATTCACCTACCTCATGACCACCCTCCACCCCACCTTCACCCGAGAAACCGATAGATACCAACGCTGCCTGCTCAACATCAACCCGGAAGGGCAAATACTAAAATCCGATCCCCGTAAGAGGCTCGAATACACGTCGTTGACCTATTTTCCCCGCCTGATAGGACGGGAGGAAAAAGAAGGATGGCAATATTGGGATGACCTCCTCGACCCCGAGCAGGGCGGCCAGTGGCTACGCGGCCTCATCATAAAAGGAACACAACAACCGGTCGTGGATAGAGAGGACGCCAAGGAAGTAGCTGATCAGCCAACCCTGGCAGACTTCGGATGGGCCGCGCACGCCATTCACGAAAAGATTCAAGAAGACCATAATCCTCTTGCCGGGCCCAGTAACGAGGTTGAGGCCGCAATGGTGACATTCACCAGGTACAACGATGGGATCATCAGGGCCGCCCCACCCAACGATCCTCACGCCATTGAGCAGACCGCTGGTTACTTACGCGACAAACTAGGCGTTAATCCACACCCTGCACTGTGGACGGCGCAGCATTGGACATCAGCCAACAATGCGCGTCTCAACAGCAGACTGCACGCTCAAACCGCCGACTTTCCACCCGATAAAGCCGCCCCGCCATACGCGCCCTCACCGCAGCGGTGAAAAACCAACACAACCGCCCCGCCACCACAAGGACCGCAGCCACGATCCACCCGCGAGACCTACCCCGAACGAAGCGCCAGCAGGGTTGGCAGCCCCCCGGCCTTTCATAAAAAGATCATTCCCGTTGCCACCGTGAACTGCATCGTCGCTAGTATTGACTCAACGTGACCGGGCAAGTAGGTGTACCGAGGCGAAGCTAGGACCCAGTGGCCAAGCTATGGCCTGTGCAGCAATCCTCGACAGCACCGCTATAGGAATACACAACAGCGCTGCCTCACCCTCGGTCCTCAGGGGTGGGCCGCGCCGCGCCGCATAGGCAGCGCATAGGCGCTCCCG
The DNA here is from genome assembly GCA_030860695.1 of Actinomycetota bacterium. Classification (GTDB taxonomy): domain Bacteria; phylum Actinomycetota; class Actinomycetes; order Mycobacteriales; family Pseudonocardiaceae. The sequence continues at coordinate 1,559 of JALZHU010000106.1, read as the reverse complement.
GCGGCACGTGACGGTCGTCGCGGTTGATAGCGTGCCACTGACCGGCCAGCGGAAACCACGCAAACGGATGGGATCGTAGTTCAAACATCCTGTCCACCCATCCGCTATAGCATCCCTTTCCTTAACCAGTGTCATGCGTGTCTGCCTGGTTTGACGGTCATGAGACGTTGCTCGCGGGAGGAAACAAACAGCGTCAGTGGCGCTTGATAAGCAGTCGTTGGCGCGTCCCGATGGCCGGGACGTGGTAGTCGCAGCAGCGCCGCTACAGCGGGTTCAACAGCACCCATGTAATGCCACACCGCCTCGTGAGGTGCAAAGATATCTAGGTCATAGTGTTTCGGTAAGCGAGCTGCCGTGACCCGATCCGCTCCCCGCATATTGACCACATCGACATAGCCATCCCCCCAGTCATAGACCGCCACCAAAACATGCGGCATACGACGATCCCCACAGCAATAAGCGGTAAACCCCGCTTGTCTCAACGCCGCGAACGCCTCATAGGTCTCCGCCGGATACGGCCAGCTAGGAGGAATCACGCGCAGACCCCACACGTATGCCCGGCGTGGTGTTGGCGCCGCACGCCGAGTTCAGCCCAGATGACTTTCCCGCCGCCGCGTGGCCGATAGCAGCCCCAATCCTGGCTGACGCTCGCCACGATGGCCAGATGAGCGTCTGCGCCTCGTGGCGGAGTGGAGCCGCTGTCCCATACTTCGATGAGCAGGCCGTGAACTCGCTGGGTTATGCGGATACCGATGTTCGGTGGCCGATTCCTCGACAATTCGGTAAAGCATGGGCGCGGGTTCGGGTTGCCGGTGGTTTCCACCGCGCGGGTTACCAGCTCCACCGCTAATGTCTCGGCATCGATGGCCAGGTGCCGAAAGCCCCACGCCACCGCGACGCCCCGAGCGAACAATCCCGAGAACCGTTTAGCGCTATCCGCTGCGATGAGTGTTAAATCCTCAAAGGTTCGCCGGGGATACGGAGACAGCGGCACCGCGTAGTTCGGATACAGGGCATGAGCGGGCGTAGTCACGACCGGCCCCGAACACTGGCGGAGTTCTTCGTGATGACGGACAGTAAAAACCGCTCCGGCTGACGCAGAGAGAAAACCAAAGCGGCATGAACCGTGCAGGGAACGCGCTTCGGCCACGGCCACCACCAGCCAGGGATCGCCCGGCAGATCGGGCAGCGGCCATGGCGATCTACGCGGTGACACTGCTGCAACCACAGCAACGCACCCACCAGCCGAATCGACAACCGCTCGGCTGTTGCTTGGTCGGAAAACGCCTCCCCGGAGCGGACCGAGTCGACAAAGTCGGCAAGCTCTCGCGCGTACTCCTCTTGCAATTTGCGGGGGTCGGGCACGCTCACGATGCAGCCCCGCCCTTGTTGGACATGATCAGCACGTCCGCGCCGGTTTCCATGTCGATGATGGCGCGCATGGCCTGGTACATGCCGTCGAATCGCGAGAAGTGTTCAGGGGCAGGGATGATCACGGTGTGAATGTGGGGACGGCGCAGCACCTCAACCAGCGCACGAAACGCCGCGAGGGTTGGACC
>JALZHU010000384.1 GCA_030860695.1 Actinomycetota bacterium | reverse complement strand
CGGCGAACACCGCGCGATCCGCCCACTCCAGGCGCGGCTTCGGGGTGGTTCTGCGTAGTACGGCGACTTCGTGACGCAGTACCAGGAGCTCGACATCTTTAGACCTCGACGAGCGGCCAAGCAACAACAGCAGGTTCACAAGCTGGAAGATTAGGTAGAACAGACGCAACGACACGGCACACGATCATGCCCTGCCGGCCGGGCACAGCGATCACCCACGTCATAGGCACAGGCCGACTTCTGGAACCCCACAGGCGGTGTCGAGGCTGATTCCATCGTGTGGGGCTCGGGTATACGATTGTGGGTTTGATCTGCAGGTTTACGGCTCTGGTTCGATCATGCTGCGATCTGATACTCGCTGGCGAGCCGTCGAGGATTGTTCTGCGGCGGACCTGGTGGTCGGCGAGGTTGATCGCTGGTGGGTGCTGGGTATCGGCTTGAGCCGGTGCGAGTTGGCCAAGCGTCCGGTGTGGCCTCGCGGTATTGAAATGGTGCAGGTAGATCGTGAGGATCCGGCGTAGATGGCGTTCGTTGACGACCAGGATCCTGTCGAGCAGTTCGCGGCGAAGACCGCGTCGAACGCCCTGGTAAACCGGGAATCTCGATCTCCAGGAACGTGATGGTGGAGGCGCGGTCGGTGAGGTCCATGAGCAGGTTGCGGGCGGCTTGGGTGGCCCACGCACCGGTCGGGTGCGCGCTTACGCCGAGCAGGTGTGCCCGGCGGGAACGGTGCTCGACCGCGATCAGGGCGTAGATCCGTCGCAGCACCACGGTGTCCACATGCACGAAGTCCACGGCCAAGACGGCCTTGGCCTGGGCGGTGAGGAACTGGCACCAGGTGGGGCCTGAGCGGCGAGGTGCGGGGTCGATGCCGGCGTCGTGCAAGATCTGCCACACGGTGGAGGCGGCGATGCGGTGGCCGAGACGGACCAGTTCACCCTGCACGCGCCGGTGTCCCCAGGTGGGATTTTCGGTGGCCATACGGATGATGAGCTGCTTGATCACCGCTGCTGTCGAGGGACGTCCGGGTCGGCGGCGCGCAGTGTAGTCCCATTTCCGCGAGACAAGCTTGCGGTGCCAGGCCAGGATCGTGGCGGGAGTGACTGGGAAAATCTCGGCCCAGCGGCGGCGCGGCAACAGCCGTGACAGGGCGGTCAGCCACATTCGGTCGGCCGGCGTGTAGCGGACCCGGCTGATCTGTCGACGCAACACGGCGTTCTCGTGACGCAAGACCAGCAGTTCGGCATCCTTACTCAGACCTCGACGCCCCAGCACCGCGGTCAGACCGAGCAGCCAGCGCACGAACTGGTACAAGACAGAAGCAGCATCCGACGATCATCCACGACCGATCAGCACACGAGCAGCACAGGTCAGGACGCTACATCGAGTATTCGAGCCCCACACCACCGGTGTGGCGGCGTCGAGGCTGGGTCCAGCGCCGGGTCACCAGGTCCCGGTGCCACCGCAGCACCGTCGCGGGGGTGACGATGCGCTGCAGTCGGCCAGCCTGGGACACCAATCGGGTCAGCGCCGCGAACACCGCCCGATCCGCCCACGTTAGCCGCGGCCGCCGGACCTGACGACGTAACACGGCAACTTCATGGCGCAGCACCAGGATCTCCGCATTCTTCGACTTGGAGCTGCGAGCTAATAGTCCGAGCCAGGCCACGAGCTGTCGGAAGATGAGATAGAGCAGTCGTACCGTCACGGGCAGCGATCATGCCTAATCCTCACTGTCCGGTGACGCCGCAGGTCACCGCCGTGGATGGCCGATTCGGCACCCACAGGCTGGCGGGAACCGGTCCGGTTGCTCAACTGGATCTTCTCCGCGGCCGTCAACGGAGCGAGCAGGATCGATGGCTGCTGCGTCTCGTATGCCAACCAGAGCTGTCCGTCCCGCACGCCATTTGCCCATCCCGGCTGACACTGGCTCGGGTGGGTGCTCTCCGTGGGCCGCTCGCGCAGGGCGGTACCGTCCGCCGTTTTCTGGAGAGCCTTCGCGGTACTTTCGGTGATGGAAACGCTGGTCCGACGGCAACCCGTGTTGGTGGCCGGAGCCGGGCGGTGCTGGTCATGACGGGGGAAAGGCTGTGGGATTGGTTTGTGCTGCTCCTCTGATGCTCCCCGGCCCGGTTACCATCGCGGTCCCGCGCGATCACCGGGGGAGTCATCGGGGTCGGCGCTGATGCTGGTTGGCAACTTGAGCCACTCGTACTTGGTGCCCGGCCGAGCGGTGATGGGGCAGAGGGGCGCGTCGTGAGCTCGGCCAGTGTCCAACGGCTGCAGCCCTTGGTCAGGCCGCCGGCCCTGCGTACCGGCCAGGAGGCCAGCGCGAGCCGGCTGGAGCTGTTCTTCGACCTCGCTTATGTGCTGGTTGTGCTTGAGCTCGCGAGCACGTTCGTCAGCGACCTCACTTGGCGCGGTCTTGGCACGTTCGTCGGCCTGTTCATCGCGATGTGGTTCTCGTGGGTGGGCTTCACCCTCTACGCCAACCGCTTCGACACCGACGATGTCATCTTCCGGATCGCCAAGCTCGCCGCCACGCTCGCCATCGCCGGCTGCGCGGCCAGCGCCTCGGCCGCCACCTCGGAGTTCTCCACCCCGTTCGCGCTCAGCTTCCTGGCCGGCCGGATCATCCTGCTGCTACTCCACGCGCGAGCGTGGCACCACGTCACCGAGGCCCGCCCGACCATTGCCGTCTACCTTTCAAGCACCGCAGTGAGCACCGCGCTATGGGCGGTGTCGCTCGCGGTCGACGGCGCCCCCCGCTACCTGCTGTGGGCTGCGGCCGTCGCGGTCGACGCCACCGGCCCCGTCGTCGCCACCTGGCAGAAGGACCGCGCGCCGCTGCACATGGAGCACCTCCCGGAGCGGTTCGGGCTGTTCGTCATCCTGGTGCTCGGCGAGGCCGTCGGCGGCGCGGCCATAGGCGTACACGACGCGAAGTGGGCGGGCGCCTCGGTGGCCGTCGGCATCGCCGGCTTCGTCATCGCCGGGGCACTGTGGTGGAACTACTTCGACATCACCGCCAGCCACAGCGCGGACGAACTCCAGGACCGCGCCGAGGATCATGGCAACGACGACAGTGCAACCGTCGACGAGCGCCACGACCTGTTCGTCTACGGCCACCTCCCCCTCACCGCGGGGATCGTCATCGCTGGTGTCGGTATCGAGTACCTGGTCCTGCATCCAGCGGCCGCGTTGCCCTCCGCCGGCGGCTGGACGCTGGCTGGCGGCATGGCCCTCTACCTGATTGGTGCCGCCGTCATCCTCGGCGGCACCCGCCGCGCCTGGCGGGCGGCCTGGCCGTGGCCCACCGCTGCCATCCCGGTCGTCCTGGGCGCCGCCCTCGTCCCCCACCACACCGCACTGCTGCTCGTCGGGGGCCTGGGGATCGCGTCCGTCGCACTCGCCATACTCGGAACGGCCCGCGGCAGAGCTCGCTGAAGCCCTCGTCGATCAGACGCCAGTGGAAACCGGACGGGACTTCTGCCAGGCGATGCGAACACGCCCACGCGCGGCACGTTGCGGGTGTTGTGCCACGACGGGCGGCACCGACCACCTGAAGGTTGAGCCATTGACTGGCGAGCGGCTTCTACCCACCGCGCTCCAGCGACTTCTCGTACAGGCTCAGGACGGTGCCCGCTGGCGACCACAGGGCCACGGCGCTGGGAAGCGCCACGTCCCGGACATGCTTGCACCCGATCCGCTCGTAGTACGCCCGCAGGCTTGGATTGTCGGCCGCGCAGTCGAGTCGGAGCAGCTCTCAGCGCCTTGCCCGGACCGCGTGCTCGGCCCGATCCTGTGGGGTTCGTGTGTCCCGAGCAAGGAAAGGAGCTTGAGGTAGGTAGAGCTTCGTGACTTGGTGCTGTGCAGACGATGGGGGTAGGCCCTCTGGAACCTCCCTACGGGGGGCGGTTTCAAACCGCCCACTGCTGCGTTAGTTGAAGCCTGTCGTGGTGAGCGAGTGGGAAAAGGCACACGCTGAGGTGTCAGGTGGGGATCAGGAGTGCGACGTGATGTCGCGTGGTGCGAGTGGTTGCAGTGGGTGGAGGATCGGAGGTGTTGACGCTGTAGCCGGGCGGGTGTCCAGACGCTCTTCTCGTCGTGGCATGCGATCTGGGTAACTGGATGGT
>JALZHU010000105.1 GCA_030860695.1 Actinomycetota bacterium | reverse complement strand
GCTGGCGGCAGCGCGGCGGCAGTGGTCAACGCCAACGAGGCCATCCCGTAGATCCCGGCGTCACCGGAGGACACCAGCGCCACGCGCGCACCGCCGGCCGCCGCGCGCACCGCATCCTCGGCGCGCTGCTGCTCGGCGCCGATCCCGCTTGGCACCACGCTCTGGTGTGGGCCGGTGAGGTCGGCGCAGGAGGCCAGGTAGGCGTGGTAACCGAACACGACCTGCGCGTCCCGGACGGCGTCCTCAGCGGCCCGGGTGCGGTGCGCAGGACCGCCCGGTCCCAGCCCGACGACGGCGAGCATGCCGGTCACGGGTGCCTGCGCTTGGTGGTGGGGATAGGCCGTCCAGCGGTGCTGCCTGGCAGTGAGCGGCGGCGGCAGCCGTGCGAATAAGTGGGGTCGTAAAGCCGGCTGCGGGCCCCTGCGCCGGACAGCGCCGGGCCTACCAGCACTAGCGCTGCGGTGCGGATGCCGGATTCGGTCACCGCCTCGACGAGGCCGTCCACCGTAGTGGTGATTACTGCCTCGTCTGGCCAGCTGGCCTTCGCGACGATAATGGCCGGGGTCTGCGGTGGGTAGCCGGCAAGCAGCTCGTTGCGCAGCGCGGTCGGCCGGGCTGCGGACAGGTAGATGGCCATCGTGGTGCCATGGCGAGCGAAGCTGGCGACGCTCTCCCCGGCAGGCATCGACGCTGCGGTCCGGCCGCCGCCGAGCCGGGTGAGCACGGCGCTTTGCGCCACCCCCGGCGCGGTGAGCTCCACCCCAACGGCAGCTGCGGCGGCGGCGAGCGAGCCGACCCCGGGCACGATCTCGAAGGCCCGTTTGTGCTCGGTGCACCAAGTGATCTGCTCGGTCAAGGCGGAGTACAGCGAGACGTCTCCAGAGTGCAGCCGCACAATCGCGGCGTCCGGGTGCTCCGTATAAACAGCGAGCACGTCCTCCAGGGTCATGCCCGCTGAGTCGTGCAGCTCGACACCGCCGCGGCAGTGTTCCAATACCGCTGCAGGCACCAGCGACGACGCCCAGATCACCACGTCGGCGGCCGCGAGCCGATAAGCGCCACGCAGGGTGAGCAGATCCGGCGCGCCGGGCCCAGCACCCACGAACGAGATCAGCCCACTGGCCAGTCGCATCAGGCCATCCCATCTGGAGGTGCTACCAGGTGGCCGGTCCTCCTAACTCAGCAGGGTAACGCGCTGACGGTCACTGCTCGGACAGGGTGAGACAGGCCACCCGGCCGCCCGCCTGACCTGCCTGGCCCGGACCCGTTGAGGTCTGCTCCGCTTCGTGGATCACGAACGACCTAGGTCCCCGGTCGTCGGTGACGGTGAAGGGAACCGTGACGCGCGACATGCCGGCGCCGTTGGCGTCAGTGCGCAGATCCAGCCAGAACTCGTTGTCCGGGTTGGCGTACTCGGGGTTGGTCGATTCTGCTTGGGGTGTCGCCGCGGGATCAACGCGGTTCTGGAAGTGCGGTCCAGCCGCGTCGCCAGTGGCCCCACACGCGTCGGTGTGCGCGTGCACCGCATAGCCCCGGTTGGGCAGGAGGCCGGAGACCGTCAAATACGCCTGGGTGGTCCCGTCCCGCGACGGGACCACAAAGCCTGTCATCGCCGCCCCGACCGGCGCCAGCTCCGGGTTGTAGGTGACGGCTTCCGCGTCGGAGTTTGGCCTCGTGAGCGTGGCGCTACCAAACAGAACGCCCCCGGGCTCCGGGTTTTCCCTCTCGACAGGCTGCGTGGGCATGCTGAGCCCTTTGTACGCGCAACCAGCCGGCATGACAGCTATGACGGCGCCGACCACGACGAGTGCGAACCGCCGCCACGATATGTGAGATTGATCACTGCTTGAATGTCCCCTCATAGGCGTATAGTGCCGCACCCCATGCGCCTCGGCGAGAGATAGTTACTGATCGTCGGGATCGCTTTCCATGGCGAGCACAAAGTTCTGCACATAGCGCAGCGCTAATTCCTGGCGGTCGGTGGGGTGTGGTGCCCAAGCCAGCGCGTCTCCTGCACACCGCAGTAACTGGTCCTCGCTGAGTCTGGAGACGATCAGCCGGGCGAGCTCGTCGGCGCCGAGGTCCGGGCGCAGGCGCCGGGCGAGCACATACTGAGTGACCAGCTCGTCGTCATGGTCTTCAACGCTCATCAGCGGTCTCCGTTCGGCCCAGCGCCTTCGGCCAGCACAATTGTGGCGGTGCGCGGTACGGCGTGCCGAGGGCAGAAAGGGATGACGTGACGCGGGCCCAGCACCCGATCGAGATCGAGTCGTATCGGATCCTGCGCGCCCAGATAGACACCACTGGGCTGCCGCCGGTTGCCCGGGCGGTCACCGAACGGGTGATTCACGCCAGCGCGGATCTCGATTACGCCACTGATCTGATCTGCGACGAAGATGCGCTGCACGCGGGGCAGCGTGCGCTGGCTGTCGGTGCACCGCTGGTGGTCGACGTCCGGATGCTCGCCGCCGGGATTACCTCGCGGCAGTGTGAAGTCGCGCTCGACCTGGCTCCGGCGCGGGTGCGAGCTCAGGGACTGACTCGCTGCGCGGCGGGGATCCGGGCGGCCGCTGCCGAGCATCCCGAAGGCGCGGTGTGGGCGGTGGGTAACGCGCCGACGGCGCTGCGCGAGCTGATCCACCTCGCTGCGGACGGCCAACTGCGTCCGGCGCTGGTGATCGGGCTACCGGTGGGTTTCGTCGACGCCGCGCAGGCCAAGGCGGCGCTGCGGGACTCGGGTTTGCCTGCCCTGTCCAACCGCAGTGCCAAGGGCGGCACAGCGGTCGCTGCGGCGGCGGTGAACGCGCTGCTCTGCTGGGAGCCAGCGCTATGAAGCCTTACCTGGTGGGGTTGGACCTGGCCGGTCGTCGCGTCGTCGTGGTCGGCGCGGGCACGGTCGCGCAACGGCGGCTGCCGCGCCTGATTGCGGCCGGGGCTGACGTGTTGCTCGTCGCCCCTAAGGCCACCCCAGCCGTCGAGGCGATGGCCACGGCGGGGGAACTACGCTGGAATACCCGGTGCTACACCGACGGTGACCTAGAGGGTGCCTGGTATGCCCTGGCCTGCAGCTCAAAGCCCGCGGTCAACGCCGCGGTGGCCGCGGAGGCGCAGCGGCGGCGGGTGTTCTGTGTGCGGGCCGACGATGCCACCGGTGGCAGCGCCGTCACCGCGGCGACCGGGGAGCACGAAGGACTACTCATTGGCGTGCTTGCCGGGCGCCGCCCCCGCCGCTCCGCCGCCGTCCGGGATGCGGTGGTCGACGCCCTACGCACCGGCGTGGTGGACGACGCACCGGACGCCGAAGACCACGTCACGACTCCGGGGGTGGCGCTGGTCGGCGCGGGACCCGGTGACCCGGACCTGATCACCGTGCGCGGGCGGCGGTTGCTAGCCCGAGCCGACGTGGTGCTGGCCGACCGGCTCGCGCCTCGGGAGCTGCTGGATGAGCTCGGTTCGCACGTCACGGTGATCGACGCTGCGAAGGTGCCCTACGGCCGTGCAATGGCCCAGGAGCTGATCAATGCGCAGCTGATCGAGCACGCCAGAGCCGGCCGGTTCGTGGTGCGGCTCAAGGGCGGTGACCCCTACGTCTTCGGGCGCGGTTTCGAGGAGGTGCTGGCCTGCGCGGCCGCCGGGGTGCCTGTGACGGTGGTTCCCGGCGTTACCAGCGCCATCTCGGTACCGGCAGCGGCGGGGATCCCGGTGACGCACCGCGGCGTGGCCCATGAGTTCGTCGTTGTGTCCGGGCACGTGGCGCCCGACGATCCCACCTCGCTGGTGGACTGGCCGGCGCTGGGACGGCTGCGCGGCACCTTGGTCCTGCTCATGGCGGTGGAGCGGATCGGCGCGTTCGCCGACGCCCTGATCACCCACGGCCGGCCGCCGGGCACCCCGGTCGCCGTGATCGCCAACGGCACTTTGCGTGGCCAGCGCGTGGTCCATAGCACGCTGTGCCAAGCGGCCGTTGACGTTGCCAGCCGGGAAATCCGACCACCCGCCATCGTGGTTATCGGACCCGTGGTGGCGCTTGGCGTCCCATGAGGGGGACGCGGGAGCGATCACCGTGTGAACCCCGACTTGATGCCCTTCAGGACGCGGGCGGTTCCGGCGTCGGCGGTCTGCTGGGGCAGGCCGTGAGCGGTGAACCAGTCGGTCACGATCCGCACATCCCGGGTCAGGAACGCCGGTCCCTGTGGATTGGCGACGATGTCCACCACCTGCGGCAGGTCGATGAGGACCAGCCGCCCGCGGTGCACCAGCAGGTTGAAGGGGGAGAGGTCGCCGTGCGCCAGGCCCTCGTGGGTGAGCAGTTGCAGGGCGTCGATGAGCTGATCCCACAGAGCGTGCAACTGCGCGGGCCCGGGTCGCAGCTGCGCCAACCGGGGAGCCGCTTGCCCGTCCTGCTCATCGAGGTACTCCAGCAGCAGCTCGGTGCCGTACAGCTGCACCGGGTAGGGCACCGGGGCGCCGAAGCGCCAGAGCCGGCATAAGGCGTCGAACTCTGCTGCTGCCCACTGCCCGGCTAGCAGGTCACGGCCGAAGGCGGTGCGCCGGGCCATCGCCCTGGTCTCCCGAGAGCGGCGCACCCGCCGACCTTCGAGGTAGGCGGCGTCGCGATGGAACATCCGGTGCTCGGCGGTGCGGTAGCGCTTGGCCGCGAGCAGGCAGCACCGGGACGTGCCGGGCACACCACGTTGCACCAGGTGTACGTCGGCTTCCTTGCCGGTCTTGAGCACGCCGAGCTCGGTGTCGACCGCGGCGAGCTCGGTGACCAGCCAGCCCGGGTGCGGGGTGGGGCCGTGCTGCCCAAGATCCCAGGTAGACCACCGGTCCCCATCAAGTGGGCCGTCATCGGATGGCGCAGGATCGGGCCTGCGATGGCGTGCTACTGGCTCGTCGTTGTCGAAGTGGCGTCGATACCGTCGTTTCTGAGTGTCATCAAAGTGGCTGCGCCGCACGGGCAGCCGGTCGTGCTGCGGCACGGAAGGAGCTCCTCGGGAGTGGCGCCCCCGGGAATCAGCCGGAAGCGCAACGGGAAGGCAAGGTCACCAGCGAGCTGCACACCACGGACAGCCATGTCCGGCCACCTCCTTGCCCCTGCCCGATCATTGAGCGCCCGCATGGCGGGCACCTTCCGTCTCGGGGCAGCATGGCCGGTGCCCGGAGGACCGGCAACCGATTTCCGGCGTGGAGTGGTGCGCATCGCCTGAGTCCGGGTACGCACTGCTGGTGGAATTCGACGCGCTCGACCTCGAAGTGCTGCGGGCACGCCGGACGATGAAGTGGTCCCGTTACCCGCCCGACGTGCTGCCCGCCTGGGTCGCGGAGATGGACTTCCCGCTGGCGCCCGCGGTGCTTGAGGCCGCCCGCGGGGTGCTCGACGCGCACGACCTGGGTTACTCCGAACCGGTGGGCATGGCTGAGGCGTTCGCCAGCTGGGCCGCCCGGTACCAAGGATGGCGGCCCGATCCCGCGCTGGCCTGCCCGGTCGCCGACGTGATGGCGGGGGTGGAGGCGGCCCTGCGAGTACTCACCACGCCAGGCGACGGTGTCGTGCTGCTCACTCCCGCATACCCACCGTTCTTCGCGCTGCTCCGGCAGCTGGGCAGAGTGGCGGTGCCGTGGCCCCTGCTCGACCGGCCTCAGGGATGGACACCGGACCTGCCGCGGCTGGACGACGCGCTGCGCGACGGTGCCCGCGGGGTGCTGCTGTGCCATCCGCACAATCCCACCGGGCGGGTGCTCACTGGCGAAGAGCTGGCCGCTGTCTCGGAGATCGTCGACGCGCGGGGCGCCCATGTGATCTCCGACGAGGTGCACGCTCCGTTGCTGGCCACCGACGTCAGCTTCACCCCGTACGCCGCGAGCGGACCCCAGGCCGCCGCCCACTCGGTGACCGTCACCAGCATCTCCAAGGGCTGGAACGTCCCCGGACTGAAGTGCGCGCTGCTGCAGGCACAGCCGGCTACCGCGCAGGTTACTGCTGCGGTGCCGCAGCACGAGCGGTTGCGCGCGTCGGTACCCGGCATCGCGGCCAGCATTGCGGCCTGGACCGATGACGGCGGCTGGATCGATGAGTTGCGGGTGCACCTGGACCGGACCCGCGCCGAGCTTTCCGACTGGGCCAGGCGCACCCCCGGCGTACGGGCGCACCCTGGGCAGGCCGGTTACCTGGCCTGGTTGGACCTGCGGGACACCGGGCTGGGCGACGACCCCGCCGCCGTACTGCTCGATCGGGGGCGCCTTGCGGTAAGCCCCGGACGCGACTTCGCGCTACCCGTCGGCCAGGGCAATGGGCGGATCCGGCTTAACCACGGCACCTCGTTGCGCCTGCTGCGCGAGGCGCTGCGCCGTATCGACCGCACGATCGGCAATCACCGTGACAGCCCGCCTTCAGCGATGCATTCAAGCACCCGGTACGGACCCGACCGCGGCGGTAAGCGACGATAGGTGCGTGGACCACGAGGACGAGTTCCCCACCGAATCGATCAGGCCGCCCGACAGCGATGGCGTCCGGATCAATGCTTTGAACGGCTGCACGATCATCGTGCGTACCGACCCAACGACCCGGCTTACCACCCTGGATTTGGAAGACGCCGACGGCATGTTGGTTGCCAGCCGCGTCCTCGGCGGGGACGATCTCCAGCGACTCGTCGATGCCCTGAGTACCGCATCGAAACAAGCCCAGACGTCTGACGTCCCGGTGGTGGTCGATGTTTCCAAGGTGATCGGACGGGACTGAGGTGGCGCCACAGCCCACTGCTCAGAACTCGTAAGTGCGCGTCACCACGACGGCGTCACTGCCGGTGCGCGGTGGGCGTTCGATGCCCGGCGGCCGGGGTACGAATCCTGGGACCTCGCTCAACCCTTGAGTCAGGTCGTAGGCGGCAATCCTCAGCGGTCGCTGCTGTGAGACCCGCAATGTGACGTCGATACCCTCGGCGGGTAGGTCACCGAAGCGCACTTCACTCGGCCATCGACCTGGCCGGGTGCCCTGGAGTCTAAGGCTGGTGGGCACCAGCCCGGGTGCACCGACCGTCACCTCATCGACGTGCTGATCGATCCGCAGCACCACTGTGGGAGCAGAGCGCGGCGAGGAGACGTGCAGCTCGATGGTGTCGCTTCGGCGGGATTGCAGGGTCACGTCGGGAGGGGGTGCAAGCACGGCTGGAGCCGGACCCAGCCACACCGGGTTGTCCGCTAAACCGGCAGCGCGTTCGGGATCATCGAAACGCTCGGTGACGTACCTGCGAGCCCATGGCGCTGGTTCGGTGTCGCGGCTTAGCCAGCTGGCCCGACCGGTATCAGCGTCGAGCAGGTAGGCCAGGTCCGCCCGCCGAGGATGCGCCACGTCGAACCGATCCACGACTAAGCCGGCGCCAGTCAGGGCGAGCACCAGCACCAGCCCGGACGCCGCAATCAGCACGGCGCGCTCCCTACCGAGGGGCTGCCTTCCCGCGGGGAGGAACAGCTCGACCAGCGGCAGCAGGGTCAGCCCGAACAGGGTCAGCAGCGCCGCAGCGACCCCGCCCGCGGCAAGCCCCGTGGCGTCGAAGGTTCCCACACTCAGCGGCATCAGCAGCACTACGGACGGGATGAGACCGACAATGATCGCCGCCACCCGCCAGGCTGAGCGTGGCCGCGCTGTCAGCAGTGCAACCAGCCCACCGACCGCGCAGCCCAGCACTGGCAGCGAGAACAGGTGCGACGTTCCCGGTACGAACGCTGCGGTCAGCACGCCGAGCAACGCCAGCCAGACCAATCCGCCGCCGGCCAGTGCGGCCGGGCCGACCCGGCGGCGCCGCGGCAGATACCAACCCAGCAGCGCGAGAGCGGCCAGCCCGGCGACGGCGACCTGGTAGAGCTGTGGTCGGTAAAGAAACGGGTTGTCGGCGTAGCCGGGTCGCACCGCCCGAAGCACCCACCACAGACCTTGAGCCAGCAGCGCAGCGGCCGCTAGCGGGAGCACCGCTGACCCAGTGGCGCGTATCAGCTGGGGGACGCTCAGCAGCCGTCGACGCCGGGCCAGTGCTATCAACGCAACGAGCGCGAGCACGGCGAGCAGCGCCAGGAGCCACGCCATCACGATGGGGTAGCTGATGACGGATCCGAGGAGGCGAAAGTAGGTCGCGTCGTGATCGGCGACCAGCGTGGCTAAGTCGGTGTTCCCGAGCGCGCGAGTGAGGCCGAGCATGTTGGCGCCGTGGTGCTGCAGGCTGGCCGGATCAAGGTTGGCGATGGTGTCGCCCGGCGTGTGGTAGCGCGCCGCGCCCTGGATGTAGGCGAAGTTCATGCCGGCTAGGCCGGCTCTGGCGAATTCAGTGAAGTCGGTGTTGTTGGGCAGCAGCCGGTAGAACTCGACCATCGAGGAGTCGCCGTTCGGGTACGGCGCGGCGGCGGCGAACAGCTCGACCAGCGCAGCATTGTTCCGCGAAGTCTCGAACATCAGCGACGGGCCGCTGACGCCGCGAGCCTCCCAGTTGAGCACGACTGCACGTTTCTGGACCAGCGGATGCTGCCGGACGAATGCGGCGGCGCCAAGCAGACCGCTTTCCTCCCCGTCGGTGATCAGCAGTACCAGGTCGTTACGCAGCTGATCGTCACTACGTAAGGCGCGCACTGTCTCCAACATCGCGGCGATCGCGGCACCGTCGTCGGAGGCACCCGGGCCGGCCGCGACCGAGTCATAGTGTGCGGCGAACACGACGCTGCCGGTTGGGTCTCGCCCGGGCAGGGTGGCGACGATGTTGTCCACCCGACCGAACGACGCGATGCCTTGCGTGGTGGACCCGCCGACTGCCCGGTTGATCTGCACCGAGAACCCGGCCGAGCGCAGTGCGCCGGCCAGGTAGTCACGGGCGCGATCGCTGGCCGCGCTGCCCAGTGGACGGGGCTCGGTGGCGAACTCCTGGAGGTAGCCCAGCGCTCGCTGCGCGCTGAACTCCTGGCCCGGCGCCGATGCCGGCACCGGTTCCGGCGGCTGATGGGATAGCAGCGTGACTGCGGCGAACGCGACGATCAGCAGCGCGCTCAACGCGGCTGCCGTCCGACTACTCCTGACGGCTGCCGACACAGAACTCGTTGCCCTCAGCAATGCCTGAGATGTGACACTCCTACTCACGGTTGAGGTTGAACCCGATGGCCACCGTACCCACCACCTCACTGCCTCTGGGCAGGTCAACGAGCTGGTCGTGCTGCTCGACGCGCTCGACGGCGTGGTGATCTCCGACGTCAAGCGGGTTTCCCTGACCTGGCTGGCCGGGATCGAGGCCTGCACCGTCGAGAACATCGCCGCGGTGATCACCCGCGCTGGGTGGGCCCGGGAGGGTGGCCAGTAGCCTGGCACGCGCACCCCTTTCACTGGAGTGTTCCGCCCCGGGGTAGCTCTCCGGGGCACCGGTGAGGGGGCTCAATATCTCCGGGGAATGAGTGGTGCTTGGTGGACCTTGACGACCCGCGGACGATCGCCCAGCGGCTCAGGCAGATCCGCCATGCGCGGGGCAAGTCGCTGCGGGTGATCTCCGGGCTGGCCGGGATCAGCAAGTCGGCCCTGTCTCAGATGGAGCGCGGGGAGCGTCCCCTGGACAGCCTCGCGGAGATCGTGGCCTTGGCCAACGCGCTCCAGGTTGCCCCCTCTGAGTTGATCAGAGCGCCGCTTCCGGCGCCCGCCAACGGGCCCACGGACAGCGCCGTGGAGGCGGTGCGCAGCGCGCTGATGGCGGTCAACCGGGCCCGGCCCGGCGGGCAGGTCGTGCTGCTGGACGCGCTGCGGGCAAGGGTCACGGCGACGCTGGCCGCTCACTACAGCTGCCGGCAGGACAGAGAGGTCGGCGCCGCGTTGCCTGAGCTGATCCGCGACCTGCACACCAGCATCACGGCCGGGCGGGACGTGGCGCAGCTGCTGGAATTGGCGATGCTGCTGCATGTCGGAGTCACCGTCGGATGGTTGCGGGTCGCGGGTGCCCCGTTGGATCTGCGGACCCAAGCTGCCCACCTGGCTCATCAGGCGGCCCAGCACAGGGACTCACCGGTCGCGTTGGGCCTCGCCACCTGGGGCGGCCTGCACCTTATGCTCGCGTCGGGCGAGTTCGATCTCGCGCAGGCCGAGCTGGACTCGGTGACCGTGCCGACGAACACCCCGGAGTCGACACAGCTGGCGGGCATGCTCGCACTGTGTCAGTCGCTGGTCGCCGCGGCGGACTCCCGGCCGAGCGACATCGCCGCGCCCCTGGAGTACGCCAGCGAGCTGGCGGAACGGACCGGGGAGGGCAACGCCTACTGGATGGGCTTCGGTCCCACTAACGTCGGGTTCTGGCGGATGAATGTGGCGCTGGAGGCCGGGGACCACCAGCGCGCCGTTGCCATCGCCGAGGGCCTGCATCCCGAAGCACACCCGTTCCGGGGTTGTCAGGCCATGTACTGGGTGGACTACGGCCGGGCGCTGGCCCGGCTGCGAGGCCGTCACGACGACGCGGTGAGGGCGTTCCGCCAGGCGGAGCGGATCTCACCGCGCCGCGTGCATCGCAACCCCTACGCCCGCGAGGTGCTCGCCGGGCTGCTCGCGCGCACGCGCCCCCACTCCCCAGCTGGCCGTGAGCTACGCAGGATGGCCTACCGCGCTGGCCTGCCGGTCTAGCCTGGCCGGGTGATGTCCAGGAGTCTGGACAGCAGCTGTTGCTGATCGACGACGGTGCGATCATGACAGACGGCACCCATGACGTACCAGCGACGCAGCGGACCAGTAACCGCCGAGCGATCCACGCCACCTGTGCGCTGCACCGGGGCCCGGCCGGGTTCGCCAACTTCGTCGTACGCAAGCTGGATGGCAAGATCGAATTTGATCCGCACGTGGATGGTGCGTGCATGATCCGGCTGGATGAGGACGGAGCCAGGGTGCTGCGCGACGCGTTGACGGAGTGGCTGGGATGAGCGCGCGCCGCTACCGAGCAGTCGATGGTCACCGTGCCGATCGAGAGGTTCATGCCCGCAGACGGTAACCGGGAAGACTGACAGTTCGCGGTCCCGATACGCTGCGAACTCTGCAATTCGGCCATCCGAGGAGCCCGGAAGCATGATCACCAGGCTGTCCACGCTGTTCCTGCGCACCCTGCGCGAGGACCCGGCGGACGCCGAGGTGCCCAGCCACAAACTGCTGGTGCGCGCCGGCTACATCCGGCGCGTCGCCCCAGGAATCTATTCCTGGCTCCCGCTGGGCCTGCGTGTGCTGCGCAACATCGAGGCCGTGGTGCGACAGGAAATGGACGCGATCGGCGCGCAGGAGATCCAGTTCCCCGCGTTGCTGCCTCGGGAGCCCTACCAGGCCACCGGTCGCTGGACCGAGTACGGCGCAAACCTGTTCCGCCTGCACGACCGCAAGGGTGCCGACTACCTGCTCGGCCCCACCCACGAGGAATTGTTCACGCTCACTGTTAAAGGCGAGTTCAGCTCCTACAGGGACTACCCGGTGATCCTCTACCAGGTGCAGACCAAGTACCGGGACGAGGAACGCCCCCGGGCCGGGATCCTGCGCGGCCGGGAGTTCCTGATGAAGGACTCGTACTCCTTCGACCTGTCTGAGGAGGGGTTGGCGCAGTCCTACCAGGCGCACCGCGAGGCCTACATCAAAATCTTCGACCGGCTCGGGCTGCGCTACGTGATCGTGTCCGCGATGTCCGGCGCGATGGGCGGCTCGGCCAGCGAGGAGTTCCTTGCTGAAGCCGAGACCGGCGAGGACACCTTCGTTCGGAGCACCGAGTCCGGGTACGCAGCCAACGTGGAGGCGGTGACCACCCCGGTGCCACCCGAGCTGCCTGTCGACGGCCTGCCGCCGGCCCAGGTGCTGCATACCCCGGGTACCCCGACCATCGACACGCTGGTTGACCACCTCAACCGGGCCGGTCTGGGCCGTACCTTCGGTGCCGCGGACACGCTGAAAAATGTCATGGTCAAGACCCGGCAACCCGGCGCGCAACGCTGGGAGCTGCTCGGTGTCGGGGTCCCCGGCGACCGGGAGGCCGACATGAAGCGGCTGGAGGCATCGGTGTACCCGGCCGAGGTGGCGCTGCTCGACGACGCGGACTTCGCCGCGCACCCGTTTCTGGTCAAGGGTTACATCGGGCCGGGTGCGCTTCGTGAGCACGGGGTGCGCTACCTCGTCGATCCCCGGGTGGTCCGGGGTACCGCGTGGGCCACCGGCGCCGACCGTCCCGACCACCACGTCATCGACCTGGTATGCGGGCGCGACTTCACCCCCGACGGCACCATCGAGGCTGCTGAGGTGCGCGCCGGCGACCCGTCACCTGACGGGGCCGGGACCCTGGTCGCTGCCCGCGGTATCGAGGTCGGGCACATCTTCCAGCTCGGCCGCAAGTTCGCCGACGCGTTCGGCCTCGATGCCCTCGGGCCGGACGGCAAGCCGATCCGGATCACCATGGGTTCCTACGGCATCGGGGTTTCCCGGTTGGTCGGCGCGATTGCCGAGCAGAGCCACGACCCGCACGGGTTAATCTGGCCACGCGAGATCGCACCGGCCGATGTGCATGTCGTGATCGCAGGTAAGGATGGCACCGTCGGTGCTGCCGGCGAGCGGCTGGCTACTGAGCTGGATGCGACCGGTCTGCGGGTGATCCTCGATGACCGCCCGGCCACCCCTGGCGTGAAGTTCGCCGACGCGGAGCTGATCGGTGTGCCGACCATCCTCGTGGTGGGGCGCGGTCTAGCGTCGGGTGTCGTGGAGGTCAAGGACCGGGCCACCGGGGAACGCACCGAGGTGCCGGTGGACGGCGTGGTAGCGCATCTGCAGGAACTGTGTAGCAAGTAGCTGTCAGCCGGCTAGGAAACTCAACCGGACGGTGCGGACGGGGTTGTCGAGGTTGGTGTCCACTAAGCAAATCGATTGCCAGGTGCCCAGCGCGAGTTGTCCGCCGAGTACCGGGATGCTGGCGTAGGGCGGCAACAGCGCGGGCAACAGATGGTCCCTGCCATGCCCGGGTGAGCCGTGCCGGTGGCGCCACCGGTTGTCGGCGGGAAGCAGCTCGCGCAGTGCGGTGAGCAGGTCGGTTTCGCTGCCCGACCCGGTCTCGATCACCGCGAGGCCGGCGGTGGCATGCGGCACCCACACATGCAGCAGGCCATCACCCGTAGTGACCCGGTTGAGAAAGGCGTGGCAGTCCTTGGTGATGTCGTATACCTGTTCACGGGAGCCAGTCTGGATCCGAATTTGCTCGGTATGCACGGTCGTACGGTAATCGCGTGCCCGTCCTCAGGGCGCCCCGGGGAATGGCACCGTCAGTGGGGTGGTGCCCGCGGTCGCTCGCCAGCGGGTTGCCTTGATGGCCGCTTCGGTGAGTGCGTCAAGCGCGGCTCCGCGCAAATCCGAATCGGCCGGGCTGCGCTCGACTACCGAGCGCCACGCTGCGGCTGCGTCGGTCTCCGCGGTGATCACCAGCCGCAGGGCCGAGGCAGTATCTGTGACAGGCTCTGGAGCGAGATAGCCCGGCTCGGCCGGCGCGGGTCGCACGCCCGCGTCGATCAGCGCCCGCTCCGTGGCGTTGCGCCGAGCCCGATGCGCGGCCGCAGCCTCCTCGAGGCGAGCCTTCAACGCCTCGGCAACGAAGGCTCCCGCCACTCCATAAACCCACACCGCCGCATGCTCAGCCCCCAACGCTCCCTGCAGCGCCTCCACCAGCACTGGGCATCGACCCCGACATGGAGACATATCGGGGTCAGTACGGGTTCGATTGCCCCGATATGTCTCCATGTCGGGGTGATCACGGACTGCGTGGGTTGCGCAGCAGGCTGCTACTGAGGCGAGCAGGGCTGCGCGGTAGGCGGGTAGCGTCATGACCAGCCGGGCTGCCTCGTCTCGTGCCGCGCGCACCGCCTGGGTCAGAGCCTCCCGAGCGCTAGCAAGGTCGGGATTGGCGGGTGGGGATGGAGCCGGCGGGGGCAAAGCCGCCGGGACGGCGCTGCTGGGAGCCGACCTGGGCTGGGCCCGGTGCAGTTCGGCGCGCAGCGTCGTGGCATGTGCCGCACGGTCCGCAGCGAGCGCCCTGGCCGCTTCGGCCAACACCGGGTGAGCTTGGGCCACCGCGACCGCCAGGATCGCATCAGCCTCAGCACGCCGGGCCGGTGCCTCCAGCGGATCGGGCTCCTCGGGTGCTTGGGCTGGTGCGATGCACCCGGTCAACGCTGCCGGGCTGGCCAGCAGCAGCGCTGCCGTCGTGGCTCCGGCAACCAGCACACGCCGGCGGCTGGGGCGGGGTCCGGGCACGGCCGGCCATCTTGCCAGGCCTCCGGTCGCTGCCTGTCCAGCGCCGTGATCCACTCGACGCGGGTTGGTCCCGCGACGCGATACCCTAGATGATCCCAACCGTGGCGCGCTGTGCTGGCTCGTCGCCCGCATCGCCACATCGTAGACAGGCAGTCACTTGGAGTCAGGAGGCCACGGTGACCACCCAGCCCGTGAACCCCGGCTCGGCAATCGAACCGTTGGTGCGTGCAGCGGTGGCCGACACCGGGTTCGAGCTGGAGTGCCTGGAGGAGGTGCGCGCTGGTCAGCGCTGGCTGATCCGGGTGATCATCGATTCGGACGCCGGTGTCGGGCTGGACGACATCACCACGGTGAGCCGGGCGGTGTCGCTGGCCCTGGACCAGCGCGATGAGCTGATTACCGGTCCCTACACCCTCGAGGTGACTTCGCCTGGGGTGGACCGGCCGCTGACCCATCCTCGGCATTGGCGGCGTAACAGGCTGCGACTGGTCCGGGCCGCGTTGGTAGCCGGGGGAGAACTGGTCGGCCGGATCGGCGACTGCGACGACGAGGGCGTCACGCTGCTGGTGTCGGGAGCCCTTCGTCGGGTGCGTTATGCGGAGCTGAGCCGTGCGGTGGTGGAAGTGGAATTTCGCCGACCGCCGGCCGCCGAGCTCACTGCGCTCGACGGCGCGAGACGGCAGGATTTGGAGGAACGGTGAACGTCGACATCGCCGCGCTGCGCGCCATTGAACGAGACAAGGACATCTCCTTCGAGACGGTGCTTGAGGCCATCGAGTCGGCGCTGCTCACCGCGTACAAGCACACCGACGGCCACCAACCGCACGTGCGCATCGACGTCGACCGTAAGACCGGCCTGGTCCGGGTGCTGGCGCAGGAACTCGATGCCGACGGCAACGTCCGCCAGGAGTGGGACGACACGCCAGAGGGATTCGGCCGGATCGCGGCTACCACGGCTCGCCAGGTCATCTTGCAGCGCCTGCGCGACGCCGAGCACGAGCGCACCTTCGGCGAGTTCTCGGCCAAGGAGGGCGAGATCGTTGCCGGGGTCGTGCAACGCGACGCCAGGGCGAACGCCCGTGGGGTCGTGGTGGTCCAGATCGGCGAGACCGAGGGCGTGATCCCGCCGGTGGAGCAGGCACCGAGAGAGACCTATCGGCACGGCGAGCGGATCAAGTGTTACGTGGTGGGCGTATCCCGGGGATTGCGCGGACCGCAGATCACCTTGTCCCGCACGCATCCCAACCTGGTCCGCCGGCTGTTCGCCCTTGAAGTTCCCGAGATCGCCGACGGGACCGTGGACATCCCCGCGGTGGCCAGGGAGGCGGGGCATCGCTCGAAGATTGCCGTCCGGTCGACTGTCCCGGGAGTCAACGCCAAGGGCGCTTGCATTGGCCCGATGGGCCAGCGGGTCCGCAATGTGATGAGTGAACTGGGCGGCGAGAAGATCGACATCATCGACTACTCGGAGGATCCTGCGACGTTCGTGGGGAATGCCCTGTCCCCGGCGAAGGTTGTATCTGTGCAGGTGATTGATGCCCGAGCGAAGACGGCCCGGGTCATCGTCCCCGATTTCCAGCTGTCGCTGGCGATCGGTAAGGAGGGGCAGAACGCCAGGCTGGCCGCTCGGTTAACCGGATGGAAGATCGACATTCGAAGCGATGCGGACCAGACGGCGTCCCCGCCGGTGCGCAGCTCCCGCGCTGGGGTACCGGTCACCAATGCCAGTTTTCCGCCAGTTACGGGGACGCGCTAGAATCGTGATGGCCTGCCGTCGGGGGACGGTCTATGCCTGCCCGGAAGAGGTCCGGCGCTGCCGCCGTGAGCGGCCTGCCGAGCCAGTCCGGATGTGCGTGGGTTGCCGGACCAGGGCGGCGGCTTCCGGATTGCTGCGTGTGGTGGCGGTGGACGGGGCCGTGGTCCCGGACCCGCGGCGTCGGCATCCCGGTCGGGGCGCGTGGATGCATCCCGATATCGGGTGTTTACGTCTCGCCGAGCGGCGCCGGGCCCTCCCGCGGGCACTGCGCTCCACGGGTGCGCTCGACACCGCCGCGGTGTACGCCTTCCTCACGTAGTCGTGCGGAGAGGCTACAGGTCCTCGGTTCGCTGGGGACATACCCACGCCGGGACCGCCCCGGCGCGCGGTTAACGCAGAGAGCAGGTCGATTCCGAAATGTACCCGCAGTCGTGAAGCTCTGACAGCGATGGACATGCATTAGTAACGGGGTCGAGCGGGATTGCCGCCGGCTCCATCAGTGAGGAGAGCAGTGGCAGGCAAGGCCCGCGTGCACGAGCTCGCGAAAGAGCTCGGTGTTACCAGCAAAGAAGTTCTCAAGAAACTCGCCGACCTCGGTGAGTATGTGAAGTCTGCCTCCTCGACGGTGGAGGCACCGGTCGCTCGTAAGCTCCGTGACTCGTTTCCCGCCGATGGAGGCAAGGAGTCCCGCGCCAATGGCGCAGCGGCCCGTGGCCGCGTCAGCAGTGGGGGTCCTAGCGGGACCAACCTCACGGTCGGTGGGCCGACTGCTAAGCCTGGCCCTGCGCCTTCGCCACCCCGCCGGCCGGAACCCGCGCCCGACGATGTTTCTCGGGAGGTCTCTCCTCCGGGGGTCACGAAGCGTGCGACGCCAGCGGAGCATCGGATAGTTCCGGAGCGTCCGACCGCCGGTGACCGCCCAGCGCGCGGTGACCGCCCCGCCGTTGGCGACCGCCCCGCCGTTGGCGACCGCCCCGCCGTTGGCGACCGCCCCGCCGCCGGTGAC
>JALZHU010000383.1 GCA_030860695.1 Actinomycetota bacterium | reverse complement strand
ATACGAGCCATGGCTCGTATCGCCACTCACAGGGCGCAGCCACTACTCTTACCATCCCCGCCCGCCGATCCTCCTCAGGTAACCGTGGCTCAGCTCCGCCTGCCGATCCCCACTCGGGTCGTTGTCCTGGTGTCGGGTACCGGGACACTGCTGCAGGCTTTGCTGGACGCCGCTGGCCCGGACTATCCCGCCCGGATCGTCGCCGTCGGCGCGGATCGGGCCGGCGCCGCAGGGCTGCGGCGCGCTGCGGATCGCGGCGTGCCGACCTTCGTCGTGGACCTGGCCCAGCATCCCGACCGGGCTTCCTGGGACGCCACGCTCACCGAGTCGGTCGCCGCACACCAGCCGGATCTGGTCGTCACAGCCGGTTTCATGAGGGTTCTCGGCCCGGCGTTCCTGCACCGCTTTGCCGGCCGCATTGTGAATACCCATCCTGCGCTGCTGCCCGCGTTCCCCGGCCTACACCCGGTGGCCAACGCGCTGGCGCACGGGGCCCGGGTAACCGGAGCCACCGTGCACCTGGTGGACGCAGGCGTGGACACCGGTCCGATCCTGGCCCAGCGCGCTGTCGAGGTGCTGCCCGACGACACCGAGCAGCAGTTGCATGAACGGATCAAGATGGTGGAGCGACGGCTGCTGGTGGAGGTCGTCGCCGACCTAGCCCGCCTGGGGTACACCGTCACCGGACGAAAGGTCTCGCTGCCGTGACTACTGCCGACGTATTTGGTCCCGCGGAGGCAGCGTTATGACTGCGGAGGATCGCCGGCCGGTACGCAGGGCGCTGCTGAGCGTGTCGGATAAGAGCGGACTGCTGGAACTGGCTACGGGGCTGCACACGGCCGGAGTCAAGATTGTCTCTACCGGTTCGACTGCGAACGCGATCGCCGAAGCGGGGTTTCCGGTGACCCCGATCGAGGAGTTGACCGGTTTCCCGGAATGCCTGGATGGGCGGGTCAAGACGCTGCATCCCCGGGTGCATGCTGGACTGCTCGCCGACACCCGCAAGCCCGAGCACGTGGCCCAGCTGACCGCCCTGGATATCGCGCCCTTCGATCTGCTGGTCGTCAACCTGTACCCATTCGAGGTCACCGTGGACTCCGGGGCGGGTTTTGACGAGTGTGTCGAGCAGATTGATATCGGCGGCCCGGCGATGGTGCGCGCTGCGGCTAAGAACCACGCCTCGGTGGCCGTGGTGGTGGACCCCGCGGCCTACGTCGACGTGCTGGACGCCGTCTGGGCCGGTGGGTTCACCCTGGCGCAGCGTCAGGCGCTGGCCGTCGCGGCGTTTCGGCACACCGCGAACTACGACATCGCCGTGGCGTCCTGGATGGAGTCATCGGCACCAGAGCATGACGGGTTCCCGCTCTGGGTGGGCGCCTCCTGGCGCCGCGCGGCGGCGTTGCGCTACGGCGAGAATCCGCACCAGCGAGCCGCCCTGTACATCGCGAGCCACAGTGCCACGCCCGGCCTAGCCGGCGCGCAGCAAGTGCACGGCAAGGAGATGTCCTACAACAACTATGTCGACGCCGACGCGGCCTGGCGCGCTGCACACGACCACGATGGTGCCTGCGTGGCAATCATCAAGCACGCCAACCCGTGCGGCATCGCGGTGTCCAAAGCTGGAGACGTCGCTGACGCGCACCGCAGAGCGCATGCCTGCGACCCAGTGAGCGCGTTCGGGGGAGTGATCGCGGTGAACCGTGAGGTCACCGTTGAGCTGGCCCAGCAGGTGAGCGAGATTTTCACCGAAGTCGTGGTGGCGCCGCGCTATGCCGAGGGTGCCGTGGACGTGCTGGCCCGCAAGAAGAACGTGCGGTTGCTAGTAGCTTTGCCCCCACAGCGCGGTGGTGTCGAGTTCCGAACTCTGTCCGGTGGGTTGCTGCTGCAGACCCGGGACGCGCTTGATGCACCCGGTGACGATCCAGCGTCCTGGACGCTGGCCACCGGTGCGCCGGTGGACGAGCCAACCCTGACCGACCTGGCCTTCGCCTGGCGAGCCTGCCGCGCTGTCCGCTCCAACGCGATCCTGCTCGCCGCGGAGGCGGCCACTGTCGGCATCGGGATGGGGCAGGTGAACCGGGTGGACGCCGCCCGACTTGCGGTCAGCCGAGCCGGCCAGCGAGCGACCGGCTCAGTGGCCGCCTCCGATGCGTTCTTCCCGTTCCCCGACGGACTGTTGGTGCTGCTCGACGCTGGGATTCACGCTGCGGTCCAGCCTGGGGGGTCGGTCCGCGACGCTGAAGTGATCGCCGCCGCGGAGGCGGTCGGGGTGCCGCTCTACCTCACTGGGACCCGGCACTTCGCACACTGACGGGCCCCGGTGAGGTTCGTCATCTACCGGGTGTAGCGATCAACTCGACCACGGTGCCGGGCCGCAGGCCGGTATGGCGCGCCGCCGAGCCGTCGCGGCAGGCCACCGCCAGGCGCCCTGCGGAATCGACCAGCGCAATGAGCTCCCCCGGCGCCACGTCCGCAAAGGTCGTTCCGACCAGTACCGCCGCGACGCCCGCCGGCCACCGGAGGGTCGCCGCCACACCGGTCTGGAGTCCGACCGCGTCCAGCTCGGCTGCGCTGGCGGTCAGCGTCACGTTGCCGAAGTGATCCACGGTCAATACCTCCGCCCGGATCCGGTCGCCCTCCACCTGGCACACCGGCGCCGGGAGGGTGACCAGCGACGCCGGGTCGACCCAGGGGCCGAGCGCCTCCGGCGGCACGCCAACGGCCAGATGAGCTGCCGCCGGCGCGAAGACGTCGCGACCGTGGAACGTCGCACTCACCGCCGGCAGCCGGTAGGCGGGATCGACGAGCTCATAGGCGGCGCGCACCCCGCCCAGAACCTCCGCTACGGGGACCAGCAGGCCGTTGTCCGGGCCGACCAGTACCGCGTCGCCGCTGACCAGCGCGATCCCGCGGCGCGCCGTACCAACCCCGGGGTCGACGACCGCGACATGCACCGCCGGTGGCAGCCAGGGCAGCGTGTCGGCGAGCACCACCGAGCCGCGACGCACATCGCCCGGACCGATCGCATGTGTCACGTCGAGCATCCGCGTGTGCGGCGCGATCCGGGCGATCACCCCGTGGCAGGCGGCCACGAACCCGTCCGCGTAGCCGTAGTCGGTGCACAACGAGATCCAGTCGAAGCCCGCCACGGCGCCGAGTATCCGCCGCGATATCGGGAGCAAGTGAGCTAGGCCCCGGTTCCTTGGGCGGTGGCTGTTTACGTTCGAGGACATGACGTGAGGTGGCGCCCCGGCGACAGCGAGCAGTACCCCCGGGGTGAGGGAGGTGGCCGGGGAGACGATCTGGCTCGCCACCAGCGGGAAGCCAGCCATCTGACGCAGCGCTGACGCCCCGGTCGGACCAAGGAGCACCGGGAGCAGCACCGCTGCGACCCACCGACCTCGAGGTGGTCGGCCAGGCCGCCGACGGCACCCACGCCGTCGAGGTCGTCGCCCGCACGCACCCCGACGTCGTTGTGATGGACATCCGCATGCCGCATCTCGACGGCATCGAAGCCACTCGCCACATCAGCGCCGCTCACCCCGGCACCCGCGTGCTCGTGCTGACCACGTTCGGCCTCGACGAGTATGTCCATGAGGCGCTCGCGACGGCGCCAGCGGCTTCCTGCTCAAGGACGTGACCGCAGCGAGCTCATCACCGCCGTCCGCGTCATCGCCCGAGGCGACGCGCTCCTCGCACCCACCGCCACCCGGCGCCTCGTCGCCACCTACTTGCGCCATCAGCCGCTGGCTACCCCAACCGCCGTCACCGCAGGCGACCCGGGCAGGCAAGATCGTCTGCAGGAGTGAGATAGCCGGTTCTCCGCCGGTGCCAGTTACTTCAGCTCATCGAACGCTTGTTCTATACTGTCTTGAGTTCGACGCTGTCTTCCCCGCAGCGGATCCGGGTGCGGTCAGCCCAGCCGTGTTGGGCATGCACCCACCCTGTGGAGGAGGTCGCCGGATGGCGGGTGGGAGCGTCGCGTCGATGCTGCAGCGGGTGCCAGTTGCACCCGCTTCGACGTTGGTCGAACGGCTCGACGTCCCCAGCGGCCGGCCGCCGTTCCCCGTGGCCGAACCGCTGGCGCCGCTGCTGCCCGGCGGTGGGCTGCGCCGGGGGTCGGTGGTCGCGGTGCACGGCTCGAC
>JALZHU010000382.1 GCA_030860695.1 Actinomycetota bacterium | reverse complement strand
ACTCTGCCCAGCCCGAACACTCTGCGCAGGTCAAATCCTCTGCGCGGGTCGAGCGGCGCACCGAGGGTGGCTCGGCTGCCGGGTTCGACGGCTCCGGCGGCGCGCCGTACGTGACGCCCCTGGTCCGCAAGCTCGCGGCCGAGCACGGCGTCGACCTGTCGCGCGTGCAGGGAACCGGAGTCGGCGGCCGGATCCGCAAACAAGACGTGCTCGCCGCCGTCGAAACGCCCGAACCCGAGCCGGAGCTCCCACCCCAGCCACAGATGCAATCCATGGCTGCACCGCAGCAGCCGGCGGCCACCGCGGCGGCGCCCTTGACCCCGCCGCCCGCGGCAGCCGCTGAATTGCGTGGCAGGACCGAGAAGATGTCTCGGATGCGCAGCGTCATCGCCAAGCGGATGGTGGAGTCGCTGCAGGTCTCCGCACAGCTCACCACCGTGGTGGAAGCCGACATCACCCGCCTCGCCCGGCTACGTGATCGAGCCAAGCGGGACTTCGAGGGCAGGGAGGGCGTCAAGCTGTCGTTCCTGCCGTTTTTCGCCCAAGCCACCGTCGAGGCGCTCAAACAGCACTCGAAGGTGAACGCCTCGATCGACATCGACAAGGGCGAGGTCACCTACCACGGCGCGGAGCACCTCGGCATCGCCGTGGACACCGAACGCGGCCTGCTGGTGCCGGTGATCCACGACGCGGGCGACCTCAACATCGCCGGTCTGGCCCGCCGGATTGCCGACCTCGCCGAGCGGACCAGGGCAAACAAGATCACCCCGGATGAGATGAGCGGCGGTACGTTCACGATCAGCAACACCGGCTCGCGGGGGGCCCTGTTCGATACCCCGATCATCCTGCAGCCCCAGGTCGGGATCCTCGGTACCGGCAGTGTGGTCAAGCGACCGGTGGTGCTTTCCGGCGAGGATGGCGACACCATCGCGGTCCGCTCGATCATCTACCTGGCGCTGTCCTACGACCACCGGCTGGTGGACGGCGCCGACGCCGCGCGCTTTCTGAACACCATCAAGCAGCGCCTCACCGACGCCGCGTTCGAGCGTGACCTGGGGCTCTAGTCGACGCCTGCGCGGTAGGCCATGCCTTGCAGTTCCCGATCCACGGAGTCGTCACGGGACCGCGCGATCAGCTCGGCGATCACGTCGGTGGCGAAGAGGTCCCGGTACAGCCGGTACGGCGAGATCTCCTCAGCGCGACGCAATGCCGCGACGGCGTCGTCCCGGCGGCCCCGCACCCGTGCTAGCGCACGGCCATAGGTGACCCCGTAGTCGGCCTGCACCAGCGGCGGAAGGTGCACCTGCGGGTGCAGCCCTTCTCCGATACGGACGGCTTGCGCATAGTCGCCGACGTCGAGGCAGCTGTACATGCGCCACAGCCCGACGGTGGTGGGCCCGAACCCCATGCCGTATGCGTTGCCTTCGCCGGTGCGCTCGGCCAGCTCCACGGCGTGCTCGAAGGGAGCAGCCACGTCTGCGGGTCGGGAATCCACCGCGGCCAGCAGCGACCGGGACATCGCGAGCATCCCCACCAGTTGCATGGATTCCACAGTGTTCGTGGGGACGGTCACCGCGTCCAGTTCGGCCCGCGCGAGATCAAACATTCCCGCAGTGATCATCACATACAGGCCACCCCACACAGCCAGGCCCAACATGGTCGGCTCGTCGCGTTCCTGCGCTGCCCGGTAGGCCAGCGTTGCCGCCTGTGAACGCAGGTCCAGCGGGGCGCCCACCACTCGCAGCCATCCGGCAGTCGCGTGGGCGTGCAACAGCACCGCCAAGTCGAGCAGCTCGGCGGTGTCCCGGCCGGCCGCGAGCGAGCTGTGCACGTCCCGGATCAGTGTCGAGAGCGCAGTGCCGACCTCGCCGGGCCGGTCGCAGCGGTAATGCGCCTCCACCGTTGCTGCGACTCGGGCCCGCAGTGCTTCTACCGGGACCACCTGACCCCCGGGCCGTTGATGACCCACGGCCAGCAGCGCCTGGCGAACGGCCTCGATAGCGCTGTCGGTACCCCCATTGCCGGGCGCTAGTACCGGCAACGTGGTCAGCTCCGGCGGCGAGGTGCCCAGCGCATCGGCCAACGCCACGATCAGGCAGTGCCGATCCAGAGCACGCTTCCCCGATTCCAGCTGCGACAGGTACGACGCAGAGATCCCGGCCAGGCCAGCGACTGCCTGCAGCGACTTGCCATGAACGCGACGGATCTCGCGCAGCCGACGGCCCATCGAGCGCACCTCCAGGGTCAAGTTCCGGCGGTGACCGTCAGTTAGGCAAGCAGGCCAGCTCGGTACGCCATTCCGCGCAATTCCCGGCCCACCGCGTTGTGCTTGGCTCGCATGAGCAGTTCACTGAGTGTTTCGCGCGCACCCGGGTGGTGATGCACATGGTGCGGGGAAATTCTCTCGGCGCGACGCAATGCCAACACAGCATCGTCGCGACGGCCCCGTATCCGGGTCAGCGCCTGGCCGTAGTTCACCCAGTACAGAGCCTGACGCCCCCGGAGGGGATGCGACTTGGGGCGTAAGCCTTCCGCGATGGCGGCCGCACGCTCGTAGTCTCCGATCTCCAACGCTGTGCGCGCCTGCCACTGCCCGACTTCCTGAGGACCGAACCCCATCCAGTAGGAGTTACCCTGCCCGGTGCGCTCGGCCAGCTCGGCGGCGTGATCCAACGGGGCATCGACGTCACCGGGCCGGCCGCCGGCCGCAGCCAGAAACGATCGGCACAGCGCGAGCATGCCCACAACCTGCATCGACTCCGGTCTGGTCATCGGCACCCTCACCGAGTCCAACTCAGCTAGGGCGAGATCGAACGCACCAGCGGTGACTAAAACGTATAGGCCACCCCACACAGCAAGGCCCATCACCACCGGTGTGCCGCAGTCTTGCGCGACTTCGCGGGCCAGCATGGCAACCTGCGAACGTAGGTCCAGCGGAGCACCCGCGAATCGCAGCCACCCGAGGGTGGCTCCCGAGTGCAGCACCACCGCGAGCTCCGAAAGCTCAGCCACATCCCGGCCCGCCGCGATGCTGCTGTGCAGGTCATGAATCAGCTCGGGCAGCGCGGCGCTGACCTTGTCATCCCGGTCACAGCGGTAATGAGCCGACATCAGCGTTTCGACCCTTGCCCTCAGCACCTCTACGGGAAGCACCTGCCCGCCGGGCCGCCCGTGGGCTACTGCCATCAGCGCACCGCGCACCGCCCGGATAGCGGTATCGGTGCGCCCATCGCCCGGTGCCGGGATCGGCAGCCTGGTCAGCTCCGACGGCGAGATCTGCAGCGCGCTCGCCAACGCCACGATCTCCGACTGGCGATCCAGGGCACACTCGCCCCGTTCAAGCCTGGATAGGTGGGACTTCGACATTCCGGCGAGTCCGGCAACCACTTGCAGTGACTTGCTTCGCGCGTAGCGGATCTGGCGCAACCGTTGGCCAACAGTGACGTTCATCGCAGAGTTCACCCACCGCAGCGTAGCCGGGTGCACTGCGGATGACCTTCGCGTGTCGGGCACGTTGATTTCGTCATGCACGCCGGGTTAAGCGGCGGAGGCTGCGGTCCTTCAGTTTCGAGCCGCTGCGGCGGTGAACGAGTAGGTGTCCAAGTCAGTTAGCGAGCTCCCGGGGAGAGGGCGGATATACACCCGACCCTTGAAGCGCACTGGCGGTGTCACAGAAGGTCGAACTCGACAACGGCCACCTCGCCGCCATCGACGCGCAGCTTGTGGACCGTCACAGGGCACGACCCGCACGGTTGCGCGCATGTTGATCTGGACCTGCCAGCCTACTGAGTTGACCCTTCGATTACCCGTCTACCGATCTCGGCGTCGAGCGGGCTCATGTTGTCGCTCAGTGGCGAGCACGGATCCCACCATTGGAAATCCGATGCTTCCTCATTCACGACTAATTGCGGTTCAACCTGGAGTGCAGTTCGATAAATCCGGTTGTCCAAGACCGCAAGCTCAGATTCAGCAGCGAAACGGAAGCCAACTAGTGTAGTGTCTTGCAATTAAGTTTACAGTTATTATACTCTGGAGTATGAGTCGAGCAGCAGCGCCGTTGGCGATATCTGATGGGCAACGAGAAGTCCTGGAAACTTTGGTCAGGTCGCGGAGTGCGGCGCATCGTGTGGTGCAGCGGGCACAGGTGT
>JALZHU010000104.1 GCA_030860695.1 Actinomycetota bacterium | reverse complement strand
CTGCTGCACCGCCCTGCCCCCGGGTAAACCCAAACCACGATCACCACCCGCAGAACAGCAGGAGACCCCATTTTCACCGCGGAACCGCGCGGCCCCGCAGGGCCATCAGATGCTGAGACGAACGGAGTTGGACAGGATGTTGGACACGAGCGTTCGGGCTAGTCAAAGGTGGTGGCCAGGGGCGGGGTCGAACCGCCGACCTTCCGATTTTCAGTCGGACGCTCGTACCAACTGAGCTACCTGGCCGGGACCCGGCCCGGTGTATGCCGAGCCGAATGTGTACCGGGCGACCCAGACGGGACTCGAACCCGCGACCTTCGCCGTGACAGGGCGACGCGCTAACCAACTGCGCCACTGGGCCTCGCTGTTTCGTGCCCCCAACGGGATTCGAACCCGCGCTGCCGCCTTGAAAGGGCGGAGTCCTAGGCCGCTAGACGATGGGGACCTGGTCGTCCAGACCTGCCCGCGCCGGTTGGCCCGCCGTGAGCACAACCAGCATAGGACACCGCCGTGACGGATTCCGCAACGGGTGGTCAGGCGGCTACCACCCCGTCCTGCGACGTCACCGACGCACCGGCGGGATGCCGTCCTCCCCGTCGATCAGCCCCAACATTTCCAGCAGCATCCGGCAGTCCTCGGCGTCCGTCGCCGACCGCGCAACCGAAAGGCGAGCCCGATCCACCTGCTCTGCCGTGACGCGATGCGGGTCCTGCCCACGTTGCATGGGCACTGACCCCCTGCTGAGTTCCGCACCGGTCTCCAGACCGAAGTCGTAGGTGCTCGATAGACGACTCATTCTCCCCTCCTGAACTTCGCGCTGACATACCCCACAGGTCTCCACCGCTCGCCGCACGCTATCTACCGTTCGGCGACCGCGCAGCCTCCCACCGGGTGATTACTAGAGTGACCTGCCGCCAGCCGGCTGAAACCCCACCGCTTGGCGCTCTAGCGGTACTCCTCGAGCAACTCGGCGAGGTGCAACGCCCGCCGGCCCGTTGTCTGGCCGATCTGCAGCCGGCAGCTGAACCCGTCGGCTAGCACCAGCGCGCCAGGGGCCGCTCGAACCAAAGGGGCCAGCGAGCGTTCGGCCAGTGCGCGGGTCAGCTCCTCGTGGCCGCGCTGGTAGCCGAAACTGCCGGCTAGCCCGCAGCATCCGGATGCCTGGCGCACCCGGACCCCAGCGGCGCGCAGCAGCGCGTCATCGGCGTCGTGACCGAGGACCGCATGCTGGTGGCAGTGCACCTGCTGCACCGCATCAGCCTCGCGCCTGGGCGGCTGCCAGTCCGCCGCTCGCTGCGCCAGCAGCTCGGCGAGCGTTCGGGTCTGCTCGGCGAGCGCGATCGCCGCCGGGTCGTCCGGGAGCAGCTCCACCAGATCGGAGCGGAGCATGGCGACGCAGCTGGGCTCGAGTCCGACCATCGGAATCCCGGCGGCAAGAGCGGTTCGCAGCAGCCGCAGGGTCCGGCGCAGCACCAGCCGGGCGATGCCGAACTGCCCAGTGGCAAACCAGGTCAGACCACAGCACAGGATGCTCCGGGGCAGCCGGACGGCGAAGCCCGCCGTGGTCAGTACCCGGGCCGCGGCATGCACCACCTGGGGGTCAAACGAACGGGTGAAGCAGTCGGGCCAGAGCAACACCACACCGCGCAACGCAGGCCCGGAGCGCAGTTCCGGTGGCCGATAATGGACAAATCGGGGCAGCAAGCGGGCCGTGGATACCCCGCCCAACCTGGCGAGCAGCGGCGCGGCCCGGTTGGCCACAGTAGGCGCCAACCCGGCGACCCGGGCCGCCAGCGGCAACCAACCCAATGCATAGTGCCACCGCGGCCGCAGCCGGCGCCGGTAGCGCTGGTGCAGGAACTCCGCCTTGTAACTGGCCATGTCCACGTTGACCGGGCAGTCCGACACGCACGCCTTACAAGCCAGGCACAGATCCAACGCCTCATGCAGCTCGGAGGAGCGCCAGCCGCCGGTCACCAGATCACCGGCGAGCATCTCGGCCAGCAGGTGCGCCCGGCCGCGGGTGGAGTGCTTCTCGTCGCGGGTGACCTGGAAACTGGGGCACATCACGCCGGGACCGTGCAGCTGCCGGCAGGCACCGACGCCGACGCAACGCCGGGTGGCCGCGGCCAGGCTCCCCCCGTCGCGCCTCAAAGCGAGGCTCACCGGCACGTGACGCTCCCGGCCGGGGCGTAGGTCGGCATCCAAGGGCCGGGGAGCTACCAGCACCCCAGGGTTGAGCAGCCGATCAGGATCGAAGGTCTGCTTGAACCGCTCGAACAGGTCGAGGACCTCTGGTGGGTACATCCGGCCCAGTAGCTCGCTACGAGCCCGCCCATCGCCGTGCTCCCCGCACAGCGACCCGCCATGGGCCACTACCAGGTCTGCGGCCTGCTCCACAAACCGCCGGAAGTCGCTGCGCCCAGCCGCGGTGAGCAAATCGGCGTCGAGACGCACGTGAATGCAGCCCTCGCCGAAATGCCCGTACACCGAGCCCTGCCTGCCGTGCTCGGTGAGTAGGTCGGCGAAGCCACGCAGGTAGTCGCCCAGCCGATCGGGGGGCACCGTGGCGTCTTCCCAACCCGGCCACGCCTGCGAACCGTCGGCCAGCCGGGTCACCAGACCTGCACCCGCCTCGCGGATCCGCCACAGCATCGCCCGGTGCGCCGGATCGGCCACCACCAGGTGTGGACGGCCGGCCTCGGCTGCCACTGTCCGGGCGGCTGCCAACGCCCCACCCGGGCTGTCCCCGTCCCCTTCATTACTGCCGAACTCGACGAGCAGCCAGGCCGCACCCTCAGGCAGCTGGGCCACCGGGCGGCTGCGGCCCAGCTGGGCCCTCCGCAACGCCTCGATCAGCGCGGCGTCCATACCCTCCACGGTGAGCGGGTGGTGTGGCAGCAGCCCCGGGACAGCGTCAGCCGCCGCCGGAGTAGAGGGGAACCCCAACACCAACAGAGCCACCGCCGGCGGCGGCACGACCAGCCGCACGGTCGCCTCGAGCACCACCGCACAGGTGCCCTCGGTGCCGACCAGAGCACGAGCCAGATGCGAGCCGTGTTCAGGCAGCAGGTGCTGCAGCGCGTAGCCGGAGCCGCGACGTGGCCAATCCGGCAGCGCGGTACGGATCAACCGGCGGTGCTCGCGCTCCAAGGTGGCCACCGCGGCTGGCAGCGGCCCGGAGCCCGCCACCAGCTGGGAGCCGTCGGGTAGCAGCACGACTAGTTCCTCGACGCTGCCCGCGGTGGTGCCCCAGGCCACCGAGTGCGTCCCGCAGGCGTTGTTGCCGATCATTCCGCCCAGCGTGCAGCGGCTGTGAGAGGACGGGTCCGGGCCGAAGCGCAGGCCGTGCGGGGCCGCGGCGGCCTGCAGCGTGTCGAGCACTGCTCCCGGCTGCACCCTGGCCAGCCGGGCAGACGGATCGAGGTCGAGCACCGCGTCGAGGTGGCGGGAGAAGTCGAGGATGACGCCGGGACCGATGGCGTTACCCGCTATCGACGTGCCAGCGCCCCGGGCGGTGAGCGGCACACCCTGCTCGCGGCAGATGGCCACGACGGCGGACACATCATCGGCGCACCGGGGCAGCACGACCGCGCGCGGCGGCACCCGGTAGTTCGACGCATCGGTGGCGTACAGCGCGCGGGTCCCGGCGTCGGTTCCCACCTCACCACGCACCGCGGCCCGCAACGCACTCGCGAGCACGTCCGGGATCGGATTCAGTCCCGTGGCATGTTGAGTTCGGAATGGGCGGCGAGCAGTGCACTGACCGTGGCGCACGCCTGCCCACCGCGCATCAAGTCGATCGCTGAGCGGAGCTCGACGATTGCGGATGAGGGAATCTCGTCCCAGTGGTCAACGGCCGCCTGGATCCGGTCCACGATAGGGATGATCTCGGCTAGTGGGGCGTCCGCCATGAAGGCGTCCACCAGTGCTTCTACATCATGCACGAGGGTCTCGGCAGTGTCGGATGCGCTCACGCGCCCTGATAGTACGCAAACTGCTACGTTGGATTCGCAGTAAGACGTAGTGAACCTGGGCACCCTCGATCGGGTGACTAATGGGGAATAGTTAGCATATTGTGACCTTCGTGCTCAACTGCGCGTCAGCGCACAAGTTGTTGTTATTGCGCGGTGATCGTGACGATGTTGAATTCTTACCTGCCTCCTGAGCTGCTGATGTACCAGACTGGGCGTCATGGCTCTGACACTCGGCGGTGGCCCGCTGTCTTCCCGCCCGCGCGACACGGTGAACTACCGCATTGATGGACCTGCGCACCGGCTGCTGTTTGAGCCCTTCCCTCGACGGGTGCGGGGGGTCTTCGGCGGCGAGACGGTGCTGGACACCACTAGTGGGATGTTGCTGCACGAAAGCAACTTGCTTCCCCAGCTTTACCTGCCCCGCGGCGATGTCCGCGGCGACCTGCTCACCCGCACCGACCACCACACCCATTGCCCGTTCAAGGGAGACGCCAGCTACTGGTCGGTCACCGTGAACGGCCGTACGGCGGACAACGCGCTGTGGTCCTACCTCGATCCGCTGCCCGAGGCGAGCTGGCTACGCGATTATGTGGCGCTGTACTGGGACTCGATGGACGCCTGGTTCGACGAGGACGAGGAGGTCGCCGGGCACCTGCGTGACCCCTACCACCGGGTGGACGTCCGATCCACCAGCCGGCACGTGCGGGTGGTGGCTGGTGGCGAGATCGTCGCCGAGTCCCGGCATGCGGTGCTGCTGTCTGAGACCGGTCTGCCCAACCGTTTTTACCTACCGGCCGACGATGTGCGCGGCGACCTGCTTGAGTTGTCCAGCACCCACACCGTCTGCCCGTACAAGGGCACCGCGTCCTATCGCAGCTTGCGCACCCCGTCGGGGCTCATCGCCGATGCCGCCTGGTGCTACCCGGAGCCACTGGACGGGGTGCAAGCGATCCGCGGGCACCTGTGTTTCGTCGCCGAGGGGGTCGAAACCTGGGTGGACGACGTGCGCCTGGGGGGCTAACGATCCTTCGGCCCCGCCTTGATGGTGGGATAAGCGTTGACGCGTAGGCTCACCCGGGTGGTGACCGGTAACGCGTTGATCCGGATTATCGGCCTGTGTCTGATTGCGGGCCTGCTGGTGGCGGGCCTCTTGTTCCCCGCCGTGGGTGGTGTCGGTCTGGCCTCGAACCAGGCCAGTGACACGGTCAACAGTGTTTCTTCCCACCTCGTTCAGAGCCAGGTACCGCTGGTCAGCACGATTACCGACAAGGACGGGGTACCGATCGCCTACGTGTTTGACCAGAACCGGTTCAACACGCCGCCCCAGGCAATCGCTGACACGATGAAGGCGGCGATCATCGCCATCGAGGATCGACGGTTCTTCGAGCACAACGGGGTGGATTGGCGTGGCACCGCCCGCGCCGTGATGACCAACCTTTCGGCTAGCGGCAGCGCACTGGAAGGCCAGGGCGCCTCGACGCTGACGATGCAGTACGTCAAGAACTATCTGTTGTACGCGGTGGCGCAGAACGCTGCCGAGCGAGCCGCGGCCGTGGCGAGCAATCCAGCCCGCAAATTGCGCGAGATCCGGGTGGCGCTGCAACTGGAGAAGCAGCTGTCTAAGGACGAGATCCTGGCCCGTTATCTCAATATTGTCTTCTTCGGCCACAACGCTTATGGGGTGGCCGCCGCGGCAAGGACCTACTTCAATACCACACCGGACCGCCTCACCATTGCCCAGGCGGCGCTGCTCGCCGGCATGGTGCGCTCGCCCAGCAGCTACGACCCTGTGGATCACCCCGAGCAAGCCCTGCTGCGGCGCAATGTCGTGATCGATGAGATGACCAACGTCGGGTCGATCACCCGCGAACAGGCCGAGGCAGCCAAGGCCGAACCGTTGGGCGTCCAGCGTCAGCTGACCGGGCTGACCAACGGTTGCGTTGGTGCCGGTCCCGCTGACGGCTTCTACTGCCAGTACACCCTGGACTACCTCAGCACCGTGGGCTTCCCCGAAAGCAAACTGCGCCGCGGCGGTTACCTGATCCGTACCAATCTCGACCGGCGGGCCAGTGACATAGCCAAACGCGCGGCAACCGCTGAGGTCCCGACCACGACGCGGGGAATCGCCAACGCGCTGGCAATCGTGGAGCCGGGCCGCGAACGGCACCGGGTCCGGGCGCTGGTGGCCAACCGTGACTACGGACTCGACGCCGACGCCGGCCAAACCTCCTACGCGCTGCCGTCACTCGTGCAGGGCTTCGGCGCCGGATCGATCTACAAGATCTTCGTCGCCGCCGCCTTGCTGGAGCGCGGTCTGGGGATCATGTCCCCGGTGCCGGTGACGGATTCTTACACCTCACGGGTGTTCCGGGACAAAGGTGGCGCGTACACGGTCAGCAACGCGGGGGATTACCGCAACGGTTCGGTCTCGCTGCAGACGGCGCTGGCGATCTCGCCGAACACCACGTTCGTGGCCCTGGAGGATCGGATCGGGTCGATCGATCCAGTGGTGGACATGGCCTACCGGCTGGGCATGCGGGACAGTCTAAATGCCAAGGATGCTCAGGGCCGCACAATCAGGGAGGCGGTCAAGAAGGAGCGCCGGGGTTCTTACACTCTGGGGCCCGAGCCGACTAGCCCGCTGGATCTCGCCAACGTTGGGGCGACCCTGATGAGCGGCGGAATGTGGTGTCCGCCGACTCCGATCGATGCGGTGCTGGACCGCAACGGCAACCCGGTGCAGGTGCCCGAGAAGCCGTGCGAGCAGGCCGTCCCGGAAGGTCTGGCGAACGCCCTGGCTGTCGGGTTGAGCAAGGACGACCAGCCCGGCGGCACCGCCTTCGCCGCAGCGAAGGCCGCCAAGTGGACCCGCCCGATGCTCGGCAAGACCGGCACCACCACGGCTAACCGCTCCGCCGGGTTCGTTGGAGCAACACCGCAGTATTCCGGTGCGGTGCTGGTGTGGCCAGACGGGGCGCGGCCGGCGCCCATCTGTGACACCGACCCGCCTCAACTGTGTAGCAACGGGAATATCTTCGGTGGCAAGGTGCCGGCCCGGACCTGGTTCAACGCCATGATCCCGCTGCACGAGGGGCTTCCGGTGGCGCCGATGCCGCCCACGGAACCGCGTTACGTCACCGGTGCCGGAACACCCGTCCCTAACGTTGTGGGGCAGGGGGAGAACACCGCCCAGCTCATCTTGGAGCGAGCCGGGTGGCGGGTGAAGCGGGAGGGCACAAGATCCGAGGAGCCAGCGGGCACGGTGGTGTCCCAGTCGGCTACCACCGCCATGCCTGGTGACGTGGTGACGATCTTTATCAGTGATGGGACGCCGCCACCTCGAGCCGCCCCGAGACCCCCGGCTGCGCCCTCTTACCGCCCAGCGCGGCCACGAGAACAAGACAGATCGGACGAGCCACGTGAGTCGGGAAGGTCCCCGACCGATTCGGAAGACGGTTAACCTTGCAGGGCGGCTATGACCGCGGCGGCCACCCTGGAGCCCTCGGCGCGGCCGGCCGCCTTGGCCTTAGCCGCCTTCATCACCAGACCCAGCTGTCCAAGTCCCGGGCGCTTGCCGAGTTGTGCGGCGACGTCGTCGATGACCTCGGTGACCAGGCTGCCGAGTTCCTCGTCGCCCAGTTGTGCGGGCAGGTACCGGGCGAGCACCTCGCCCTCGGCACGCTCACGGCTTGCCAGTTCGTCGCGTCCGGCCTTGGCGAAGACGTCGGCTGCCTCGCGACGCTTCTTCGCCTCCCGAACGAGCACTGCCAGCACCTCATCATCAGACAGCTCCCGGGCCTTAGCGCCCGCGACCTCCTCGGTGCTAATCGCGGCCAGCGCCATCCGCAGGGTGGCCACCGTGATGGTGCTCCGAGACTTGATCGCCGTGGACAGGTCCGCGCGCAGCCGGTCCTTCAACTCCGCCATGACCTTGAAGCCTAGCCGCGCAGACGCACTAGGCTCGCCGCTATGACTGCTTGGGGACGCGCCGTGGCCGGCGCCGCCGCGCTGACCGTCGCAGGGACGGCGTACGCCGCCGGTGTCGAGGTCCGCCGCTGGACGCTGCGACAGGCCACCCTGCCGGTACTTCCTGCCGGGGCCGCGCCAATGCGCATCCTGCACATCTCCGACCTGCACATGACCCCACGCCAGCGCTCCAAGCAACGCTGGGTGGCTAGCCTGGCCGATTTGCAGCCCGATCTCGTGGTGAACACTGGCGACAACCTGGCGCACCAGCGGGCGGTGCCGGCCGTGGTACGGGCGCTGGAGCCGCTGCTGACCCTGCCTGGGGTGTTCGTTTTCGGCAGCAACGACTACTACGGGCCGATGCCGAAGAACCCGGCGCGCTACCTGATCCGCACCCGCAAGCGGATCCGCGGTGCTCCTCTGCCGTGGACGGATCTGCGTGCGGCCTTCGCCGAGCACGGTTGGGTCGACCTGACAAACACCCGCCGCCGGCTTATGGTGTCCAGGCGCCGGCTCGTCGCCGCCGGGGTGGACGATCCGCACCTGCATCGGGACCGCTACCAGCGCATCGCCGGGCAAGCCGATCCCGCCGCCGACCTCCGGTTGGGTGTGACCCATTCCCCGGAGCCGCGAGTGCTGGACGCCTTCGCCGCCGATGGCTACGACCTCGTGCTGGCCGGTCACACGCACGGCGGCCAGCTGCGGCTGCCCGGCGTCGGCGCGATCGTGACCAACTGCGGGCTGGACCGCTCCCGGGCACGCGGTGCCTCTCGGTGGGGTGCACACACCTGGCTGCATGTCTCAGCCGGTGTGGGCACATCCCCCTTCGCGCCGGTGCGGTTCGCCTGCCCGCCCGAGGCAAGCCTGCTCACGCTGGTCCCGCGCAACAGTAGCTCGGCCGTCTCGTCCAGCGCGTGGGCAGCCGCGGGCGTCAGCTAGACTCAGCGACGTCCTCCGGGGTGTGGCGCAGCTTGGTAGCGCGCTTCGTTCGGGACGAAGAGGCCGTGGGTTCAAATCCCGCCACCCCGACACGCTGAAATACCAGGTCAGGAGTCCTCACCGGTGGGCTCCTGACCTGTTTCCGGGTCCGGTTCAGGGGCCGGAGTCAGCAGAAAGTCAGCAAATACTGATCTGACCCGCTGGTCTCGATCTTGCGATGGGTGGGTGTAGCGGTCGAGGGTGGTGGAGGTTTGTTCGTGTCCCATGACCGCGGACACGTCGTTGATCGGCACGCCGGCTGAGACGAGCCAGGTGGCGTAGGAGTGGCGAAGATCATGAAACCTGAGGCCACCGTGCGCGTGTTTTACAAGATGTTCAGTGGCGTCGCGGGCGGTGGTGAACTCCTTGGACCGCTCGCGGCCTCCGTCGTCCTGCCAGTGCGCCATGACCTTACGTTCGCCGACCTCGACGATCTTGCCCAGCAGGCCGGCGCGCACCAGCGATGGTCGCCACACCTTGGCGCGGAAGGTGGTCCGACGAACCGCAGCACCACTCCGCGAGGTGAACACAAGCCCGGCAGCACCGGGCGGATAACGCTTTTTGTGCTCGGTCAACAGGTCGACGATAAATCCGGGCAACGGCACGATTCGGCGACCTGCTCGCGACTTCGGGTAAGCCTTGTCCGTGACGTGTCCGGAGACCTCGACCGCGACGCGGACCACGCGCACGGTGCCCGCGGCTAGGTCGAGCGCATCCCAGCGCAGGCCCGCGCATTCTCCCCAACGCAGGCCCGTCCCACCGGCCAGCCCGACAAGCGCCCGGTATCGCTCCGGGACTGCGGGGAGCAGCTGAGTGACCAGCTCGTGCTGTGTGATCACCTGATCGTCTGTGTCTTTGCGTCGCCGACGAGTCAGCCGCACGCCCTCGCAGGGGTTGTGTCCAATAAGCCGGTCCCGGACGGCGGTGCGTAGCACGGCTGAGGTGAGCCGGTAGCACTCGGCCACGGTGGCGGGGGACAGTTGATCGCCGAGCTCGGTTACCCATTGCTGGACTGCCAGGTGATCAATTTTGGCCATTGGCGTGGTGCCCCAGCGTGCCACGACGTGGTTGCGCATGATCGACGCATCGCGTGCTGCCGTGGTGATCTCGTCGTTTCTCGCGGTGAGCCACCGGGCCGCGTAGGCGCCGAAGCGGATCCGCCCGGCGTGGGGATCGACGTAGAGGCCGCGACTGACCGCGGACTCGACCTCTGCCAGGTATGCCTTCGCTTCACGCTTGGTCGTGAAGGTCTTGGCCCGTTGTCGGCCAGCGGCATCACGCCAATTCGCGCGATAGCCACCGGCTGGCGTCGGCACAATGTGCCCCATCAGTACCGTCCTCCGTTCTTATCGTCATCCAGGCTGTCAAGCCAGGCATGAAATCGGACGCGCGGAATGACCCAGCGGCTACCGAGCCGCAACGCTGGAATGGTGCCGTCGCGGACCAGCGCATAGGCAGTACCGCGTGATAGTGAGAGAAGTTGTGCGACCTCGGGCACGGTGTAAACGGCCCGATGAGCGAGCTGTTTATCCGGCGTCGAGTCCTTTCCCCGTGCCCCGGGAGCCAGAGCTACCACGTGACCCATCAGCGGAATCCTTTCTGCGTATGGGAGTTCAGGCGGCATCGCGTGCGGCTTGTCGTTGTTCGCGGGCTCGGACGGCAGCAGACAACGCGAGTGCGGTGTCTCCGGTGGTGAGATAGCCGACCCCGGCGAATTTCCAGTGTGAGACGACGAGGGTGGTGTCTTCGTCGAGCAGCTCGCGGACGTGTTCAGCGGCTTGGCGTTGGCGGTAGGCGCGGCGTTCGCTGCGGAGGGCACCGAGGGTGGTGGAGTAGCGGCGGCTTTTGGAGGCGAAATGTCCTCGAAAGCCAAGCATATGAACCCACTGGCGCAGTCCGTCGTAGGAGGGATGTTCGCCGAGCTGCCAGGCCACGCGAACCAGCTGATCAACATGGTCAGAGACATCGAGCAGCGGGAGGACTTCGGGGGTGATGCGTCGCTCGCCGAGACCGAAATTTTCGGCGCTTTTGGTGGCGTATTTTGCGATGTAGCGTGCCGCGTGCTCCGGAGTCAGCTCGCCAGCCGGACCGCCATTGACGGTTTGGGTGTCGATTTGCTTGCCGAAGCGCAGGACCAGGTCGGGCTCGTCGGGCATCTTGACGGTGAGTCGCACGTGCGCGGCGGCCTGGCGGATCGCCTCAGCCAACCCATGCGCATCGATGGTGAGTTGTGGTGGCTGGTAGTCCTCACCGGGGCCGTCGAGCCGGATCAAGCTGTGAAAGTGGACCACACCGCGGCGTTGGAACTCCGCGACCTTGACAAAGGACACTCGGCAGCGCCGGGCGAACTCGTCGGCAGTCAAGCCCGCTTGTCGGGCGAGTGCGCGGCGCAGGGTGATGGTGAATCGGCGCCAGAGTTCGGGGGCGTGCCAGTTGAACGCAATGTGCCCGGAGTAGTCATAGCAGTCCGGACAGAGCGGATGCCCGAGTCGGGGATCATCCTCGGCGTGGATCGCGGTACACCAGCTCGGCCGTCCATGTGGGCATAGCCGTGGTGTGCCGCGGGCGGGTCGGCATCGCGCGGGCCCGGTTCGGTCGGCGCGGGTAGTGTGCACCGGCCCGAATCCCGGCGCGGTCAGGGTGGCGAATACCAGTGGGTGGGATCGGATCGTGTCCGGGACGCCTTTGCGGCCACCGGCGGCGCCGGCGTAGAGCAGTTGCCACATGTCGCCGGCGTACTCAAAGGAGCAGGACGGGCACACCGCTGCTCGCCGGTTCCCGCAGCGGATCAACAACACCTGATCCGGCTCGCCGTCCGTCGAGTACGTCAACCGCCCGCCACTGGCCGAGTCGTGTTCGACCCGTCCGCGAAGCCGGACCGGGCGGGAGCAGTGCCCACACCGGTTAACCTGCTCGGCCCACC
This sequence comes from Actinomycetota bacterium, assembly GCA_030860695.1. Classification (GTDB taxonomy): domain Bacteria; phylum Actinomycetota; class Actinomycetes; order Mycobacteriales; family Pseudonocardiaceae. The sequence goes on along the minus strand of JALZHU010000104.1, from coordinate 5,190 downwards.
GGTCGAAGTCCGGCCGGCCTGCTCTGGTGACGATCTCCTGCACCGTGCGCGGCGGGAGAGTAGTGGTCGGGGTCATCGTCCTGCCCTGGGTGTGTCGAGAACTGGGCTGCCCGTGGTGGTGGGTTTGCCCGCCGCCCAGGCGCGCAGCTCGCTCAGGGACACTCCACGGCGCTGGCCGGGTTTGAGGTTGGCGAACCGGACCGGGTCATGATCCTTCGCGGCGCCGTACACGGTCAGCGCAACAGCACCCGCCGGGTCAGTCAGGGTGCACACGATGGACAGGTGCACACGCTCGCTCTCCGGTGGCCGCCACGCCGTGATGGTGATGGCGGCCAGGGTGTCGATCCACGCCAGCAGCTCACCCGCGACTTCGGACACGGTGTCGGGGCGCAGCTGCGCGGCAACCTCCGAGTGCCCCCACTGGGTCGTCACAGTCAGGAACACGGGTTCCGGCAAGGCATGCTTGGCGAGGTGCGCTGCGAGTAGTTCCGCTGCCTGCACGAAGCTCATGGCGGTGGTCGTGGTGGTGGTCATGCTGTGCCTCCGTGAGTCGATCCGCTGAATGGAATGGAGAGGGCCAGGACCCTGGTGTCTTGGGTTCCGGGACTGGTGACGAACCGTTCAAGCTGTTTGATCACGTCGTCGGGGACCCAGCCGGCGCGGACCCGGAGGGGTTCGCGGAGGCCTTCCCCGAAGACGTAGCCGACCCCGGCCTCGGTGTCGGTGATCCGGTTGGCCCAGGCGCCGCGCTCGTAGGCCTGGTCCCCGAGCACCATCCCCACGTGGCTCTTGGCGGAGACACGGAGGCAGATCCGGCGAGGGAACAGCTCCCGAACGGGCACGGTGTCCTTAGTGGGTTCCTGGACGTAGCCGCGCACGGTGAACCCCAACGCCCGGCCTTGGGTGGTCAACAGCGCGATCCGTTCGGTGATTGCTTCCCGGGTTTTGCGGTCGGTGTATTTGGTGAGCGCGCCGATTTCGTCGAACTCCACTAGCTCCAGCGGGTGCTCTCGGGTGATCGGCACGGTGCGGACTCGCCCGGCGAATTCGGCTTTGCGAGCGGCCATCGCTTCGATCAACTCATCGAGCACCACGAGGGCCTCATGACCGGTGACGGCGTAGCGGTGGAAGATCCCCCGCCCGAAGGCCAACTCCATGCCCTTGGGGTCAATCCCGGACACCCGCACCAGACCGTCTCTGATCGCGGGAGCGATGCAGACCAGCGGGCACCACATCACCGAGCCCTTCCCCGCCCCGGTCTCACCCGCGGTCAGGGTGTGACCCCCAGCGAGGGGGATATGCCAGTCCTGGCCGTACTCGGTGCGTCCGGCCCAGACCCGTCGCAAATCAGTCGCAAATCAATAGCCGCGCCGGGGATACCAGCTAGCGTGGCCAGATCGGGGCAGCTCACCGGGTCGGCGAGCAGGTTGCGGCGTTGGAAATCGATCGAGACCACATTCGGGGACAGCTCCCGCACCTGGCAGCGGGCCACCCCGCGAGCTGCGGCCAGGGCGCGGGCAGCGTCGTCGAAGTCCTCGGGCTTCTGGCCGGGAATCAACCGCACCCGGACCAAATCCCACGACGCTCCCGAGCGCACCAGCACGCGGGGCAGCTGCGCCGGAACCGGACGCCGGCTGCGGCCCAACGCGCGCCCGAGGGGAGTGAGCGCGAGCACGACCGGTGGGCTGTCGTGTTTGATGCCCAGGCCGCAGGCGTGCAGCCAGTCGGGCAGCTTCGGTGAATAGATCGTCCAGTGCAGCCACCAGGCCCGCAAATGCCGACCCGCCCACGCATCGAACGACCGCAGATCCACCAGCCGCCACCCAGCGAGCACCCCCGCGAGCACACCGGCGGTGATGGCCAGCGACATCCACCCCCACCACTGCCACCAGGCCACGACCGCCACCACGGTGAGGCTGGTTCGCCAGTGCGTGAGCGTCTGGCGCAGCGCCCAGAGCACCGCCTTGATCATCAGCCACAGGGCGAGCACCACGGCCGCCGCCGCGGCCAACGCTTCCGCGACCTTGATCAGTGCGTGGCCGATTTTGGCCAGGACCCACACGAGGACACCCAGGGCGGCACCGCCCGCGATCAGCACGGCGGTCATGTTCAGGTCCATCAGCACTCACCGCCGACACACCGCTCACCCCTCGCGCCGGGGGCGCTGGCGCCGGTCGGTCGCAGTAGGTACTTCAGGGCGTGCGCGCCCCGCCGTAGGCTCATGACAGCTCCTCTGTCTGTAGTCGATGGGTGGAGCGGGGCGCCCGACCGGCCTTGGTTTCCAGGCCCGACCGGCCGGGCGCCGCACTTAAGGGGTCAGGGCCTCAACCCACGCCGCCCACGAGGCGGCGGCCTCATCACGGGCAACCTCATAGGCGCCGTAGGCCTGCTGCCAGGCCATGAACGCCGCACGTTCGGCCTCGGCCGCGTCCTCACGCAGCCGCTCGGCGCGCTCGTGCAGCTCTTCGAGCTGCGCCAGCTCGGGGCTGATCGTCGCGGCGCTCATCACGACCCGGTCCCTGTGGTGGCCTTCGCCGACCCCGCCGCAGTGGTGGGCACCGGCACGATCGCATCCGCCCGGAACGCCACCCCACCGCGACCATCGATGACCCACGGTGTCGCGACCAGCCTGACCACCGTCACCAGCTGTCGCTTAGCCACCTTCGGCTCTCCTGACGTGGTGACCTTGATGACCTCGGCACCCGTCTCGTCCATTGCGACCAGCTCTGTCACGTGCAGCGGCGCACCGGTCTCCCGATCCGTTTTCTGCCGGCCGTCGTTGTCGTTCTTAGGCATCGGAGCACGGGAGACCACGAAGTCAACGCCCTCGGTCTTGATTTCTAACTGCATCTGGTTATTCCTCCTTAAGGCGGGGCCGTTCGGCCCGCGCTCTTATGAAACGGCAAAATGGCCGTTTGGAGAGGGTCCGCGGACTAGTCCGGAACTAGTCCGGTTGCTAGTCCCGTCTCGCAGAGATGTCGGGGCAACCGGTTATGTTGAGCACGCAGGTGATAACGAGGGGAGCCGGTCGGATGGACGAGCCGAGACGGTCAGGACTACGAGATGCACGCCAGGACCGCGGCTGGACGCAGGGGGAGGCAGCCGAGCAACTGGCTCGTCTGGCGTGGATGCGGCATGGCGAACGGGTCGGGGTGAATGCCGACATGATCGCCAAGTGGGAGCGCGGGGACAAAAGCCCGAGCCCCCGCTATCGCGAGCTGCTGTGCCTGCTCTACGGGGCAACACCCGAGTACCTCGGCATCGCCCGCCCCACAAGGAACAAGACCAGCCCAGCACCGAAGACCACGTCGCCCGGAGTGACCGAGCACAACCTGGTGGATGCCCTCGGCGGTGCCGCCGCGATCCTCGATCAACTCGGCTCCGCAGGAGGCATTCTGCAGCCGCGGATGTTCGAGGCGTGGAAGGAGGATGTCGTGAAACGCCGGGTCGCTCTCAAGCTGATGGGCATCATGCCCGCCGCCGCAGCATTGCCTTCGGTGGCCGAGTCCGCCCGACGGGCACGCTCCGGGAAGCCCACCCCCGAGAACATCAGTGACTTGGAGTTCCTAGCCGACCGGTACCAGACGCTCTACCACTGCACCGCCCCCGCCGCGCTCATCACACCGGTGGTGGCGCACCTATCCACGCTCGGTGACCTACTGCGCCAAGACCCCGCACCAGCCGAACGCCGCCGGCTGCTGATCAACCGGACTCGGGTCGGCACCCTCGCCGGCCGATTGGCGTTCTTCGATCTACAAGATCCGATGACTGCCCGCGCGTACTACAGCCTGGCGCTCGAAGCGGCCCGGGAGGCCGCCGACCACCTGCAGGCCGCCGCCGTGCTCGCGCACGTCGCGTTCATCCCCGCCGCAGAGCGCGGATTCACCGCCGCGCTGGACTACCTACACGGCGCCGCTGACCAGCTCAAATCCCAACCATGCGGCCCGATTGCATCCTGGTTGGCTGCGGTGGAGTCGGAGATGCACGCCAACGCCGACAACCCCACCGCCGCCCTACGCTGCCTCGACCGCGCCCGCGACGCGCTGGCCGTCCCGGGACTGACTCTTGAGTTGCCATGGTTCGACTACTACGACGCAACCCGCCTGGCCGGGTTCGCCGGATACACCACTCTGTGCGCGGGCCGGTACGACGACGCTCGCGCCGAACTCGGTACCGCACTGGCCAAACTCGCTCGCTCCGCAGTCAAACAACGCGCCGTGTTCCTCGCCGATCTCGCGACTGTCGAGCTCCACGACGGGAACCTCGACCAGGCGTGCGTGATCGCCGCCGACGCCGCCGGTCAGCTTCACCAGGCCGGGTACGCCACCGGTGCCGGGCGGCTGCGCGATCTCCGCGCCGCCCTCGAACCATGGAACACCGCCACGCCGGTCCGCGTGCTGGACGAGCAGCTTGCCGCCCTGAACTAAGCCACGCAGGAAGGACACGCCGCCCATGTCGCCGATCCGTGCTGTCTGGTTCGATGTCGGAGAAGTTCTCATCAACGAGACCCGGGAGTACGGCACCTGGGCCGACTGGTTGGGCATCCCGCGGCATACCTTCTCGGCAATGTTCGGCGCGGTCATTGCCCGTGGCGAGGACTACCGTCAGGTGTTCCAGTACTTCCGTCCCGGCTTCGACCTCGATGCTGAACGGCAGGCTCGTCTGGATGCCGGTTTCGGCGAGTACCTCAACGGCCATGACCTCTACCCCGACGTCCGGCCGTGCCTGCACGCGCTCAAAGACGCTGGGTACTTCGTGGGCATCGCCGGGAATCAGACCACTCGCGCCGGGCGGTTCCTGCGCGAACTCAACCTCCCTTGTGACGTGCTCGCCACCTCCGACGACTGGGGCGTCACCAAACCCGACGTGGCGTTTTTCAGCAAGCTCATCGCGGTCAGCGGCCATCAGCCCGAGGAGATCGCTTATGTCGGTGATCGCCTGGACAACGACTTACGTCCCGCCGCTGCGGTCGGTCTGCGCACTGTCTTTGTGAAGCGTGGGCCGTGGGGATACGTCATCTACGAGCCCGGCACCGCGGACCTCGAACTTGACTCGCTCACCGAGCTACCCGCCGCGCTCAAGACGCTGCCGATTGCCTGAGCCGAGGCTTTCAGGGCGAACGCCTCCGGCGGGCCTCCGCTCCGGGATGATCCCTAAAATTGGCGGAAGAACGGTGGGTGTTGGCTAGGG
>JALZHU010000381.1 GCA_030860695.1 Actinomycetota bacterium | reverse complement strand
ATCCTCCATGGCTGTCTGCGCACCCGCACCACCTACGACGAAGCCACCGCCTGGCCCACACTAGAACAAGATCAACAAGAAGTTTCTTGACAACTTACACCCGTGGGATGTCTATACACGCCTAGCGCCCGACCCGTGCGGCGGCGTGCCGGAGGTCGTGATGCCTTGCTGCTGCCTAACCCGAAGTTTTGTGATCTTGAGCGGGTGTACCCCGGTTGATCAGGGGCTTTGCTGGTGATGCTGGTTTTGCTCTGTCTACTTCAGGCTCAGCGGGATCGAGGCGCTGGTCAGGTCGAAGGCCCGTTGCTGGGTGGGCGTGGGTAGGGTGATCTTGTCGAAAGTCGCCTGGCCGAGGGTGATGGTGTTGCGCGCCAGGGTGGCCATGTGCTCGAGCAGGCCACGAAAGCTGTGCAGCGGCTGGCCAGTGGCGTCGAGGTGGCGGCCAGCCTTTGCTGCGCCGCGGCGGATCGGGTGGTGGGGACGACGGGGTTGTCGCGGGTTGGTGGGTGCTCGCCGGTGTAGGTCAGCTCGGCCAGCGCGGCGCGTAGATGCCAGGTGAGGTAGCTGGCCAGCATGCAGATCAGCACGTGGGCGCTTAACCACGGGCACTTATGACAACCGTGTGATTCATCTTACAAGGGGGTGACCAGGAGAAACGGGCTCTTACCTGGAGAGCGGGTGACGGGAACCGAACCCACAACCAGCGCGGAAGGCTGCGCGCCCAATAGGCCTCAGGGGCCTCGATCTGCGGTCAGGCCCAGCTGCTTTTCCCGCTCGTACGCCTGGGCGACAGAGCCCGCGAACGATGGCGAGCGCTGTCCCGTTCTTCTGCTCGCGCACCGGCTGTTGACCATGCAGGCACCGATGGTCCAGGTGATTTACCGCGCGGTACCCGGTGCGGGCATCCGGGGAGCTGGTGTTGCGGGGGAGGTGATAGATGTGGCGCGAGCAGCGGGTGGCGCGGGCGAATTTTGGCGAGGGACAGGCGTGACGGAGCCGTTTCGCGGGTCGGTGCTGGAGGCGACATTGGAGCGGATCACGTTCGCCAACGCCGACACTGGCTACACCGTCGCTCGGGTGGACACGGGACGTGGTGGGGATCTGGTCACCGTGGTGGGATCGTTGTTGGGGGCCCAGCCGGGCGAGGCGTTGCGGATGCGGGGCCGGTGGGGTTCGCATCCACAGTTCGGGCGGCAGTTTCACGTTGAGGACTGCACCACGGTGTTGCCCGCGACCGTGCAGGGCATCCGCCGGTACCTGGGTTCAGGACTGATCAAGGGAATCGGCCCGAGACTCGCGGAGAAGATCGTCGAGCACTTCGGGGTGGAGGCCCTGGATGTGATCGAAACATCACCGGCCCGGCTGATCGAGGTTCCCAAGCTCGGGCCGAAACGCACCAAGCTGATCACCGAGGCGTGGGAGGAGCAGAAGGCGATCAAAGAGGTGATGGTCTTCCTGCAAGGCGTCGGGGTCTCCACATCACTGGCGGTGCGGATTTACAAGCAATACAGAGACGCCGCAATTGGTGTGGTCCGCACGCTGCCGTATCGGTTGGCCTCGGAGGTGTGGGGGATCGGGTTCAAAACTGCCGACACGATCGCCCGAGCGGTCGGAATTCCTCATGACAGCCCGCAACGGGTCAAGGCGGGATTGCAATTCACGTTGTCGGAGGCCACCAGTGACGGACACTGCTTTTTGCCCGAACAGGAGCTGATCGCCGAGGCGATCAAGATCTTGCAGGTTGACGCCGGGCTGGTGATCGACTGCCTGGGTGAACTCGTCACTGAAGAGGGTGTGATCCGCGAGCAAATCCCCGACGCCGACACCGAGCAATCCGCGGTAGCGATTTACCTGGGGCCGTTTCACCGCGCGGAGATCTCCCTGGCCTGCCAGCTACTGACGTTGCTGCGCACCAGCGCGGATCGAATGTCGGGCTTCGTCAATGTTGATTGGGACAAAGCGCTGTCCTGGCTGCACCGCCAGCCCCAGGCCGAACTCGCTCCGGAGCAGGAAGCGGCCGTGAAGCTGGCGTTGACCGAAAAGGTCGCCGTCCTTACCGGCGGTCCGGGCTGCGGGAAGAGTTTCACGGTGCGCTCGATCGTCGCCCTCGCTGCAGCGAAACGCGCCAAGATCGTGTTAGTCGCCCCCACCGGGCGAGCAGCCAAGCGCTTGGCCGAGCTCACCGGACACGACGCCGCCACGGTGCATCGCCTGCTGGAACTGAAACCAGGCGGAGACGCAGCCTACGATAAAGACCGGCCGCTAGACGCCGATCTCGTCGTGGTCGATGAGGCCTCGATGCTGGATCTGTTGCTGGCCAACAAACTCACCAAGGCCATCCCGCCCGGAGCGCACCTGCTGTTCGTCGGAGATGTTGACCAGTTGCCCTCGGTCGGTGCCGGGGAGGTCCTGCGTGATCTGCTCGCGCCGGGCACCCCGATCCCGCACGTGCGGCTGACCCAGATCTTCCGCCAAGCCAGCCACTCCGGAGTGATCACAAACGCTCACCGCATCAACGCCGGGGACTACCCGCACACACAGGGACTGGATGACTTTTTCCATTTCAACGTGGAGGACGCCGAGCAGGCCGCTCAGGTCACCGTCGATGTGGTGGCCCGGAGAATCCCAGCCAAGTTCGGCCTCGACCCGCGCCGCGACATTCAGGTACTGACCCCCATGCATCGGGGTGCTACCGGCGCCGGTGTGCTCAACACCTTGCTGCAGGAGGCGCTGACCCCTGCCAGGGCCGACGTGCCAGAGCGGCGGTTCGGCGGCCGGATCTTCCGAATTGGCGACAAGGTCACCCAAATTCGCAACAACTACGACAAAGGCGTCAATGGGGTGTTCAACGGCACCCAAGGTGTCGTCACCGCGATCGACCTAGTTGATCAGACGCTCACCGTGCGCACTGACGAGGACGAGGACATCGACTACGAGTTCGGTGAACTGGACGAACTCACCCACGCCTACGCGGTGAGTATCCATCGCTCACAAGGCAGCGAATACCCCTGCGTAGTCATCCCGATCACCACCAGCGCCTGGATGATGCTGCAACGCAACCTGCTCTACACCGCCGTCACCCGGGCCAAGAAACTCGTCGTGCTCGTCGGCTCCAAAAAAGCCATCGGTCAAGCCGTCCGCACCGTCGGCGCCGGACGCCGTCACACCACCCTGGACTACCGGCTCAGCCAACAGTAGCCCTGGCTACCGACCACCTGCCGATCCTGCATCCGACACCCCGATACCGCCTGACCAGCCATGTCGCTCGGGCAAGTTTTATTGCGACAGTGACACTGCTACCCCCAGCAGTATCTGGAGAAGGTGCCCAACGGCTACTGCGGCATCGGCGGCACGGGTGTGTGCATGAGTGACCTATTGGAGAGTCCGGCGGTCGCGCAGCATCCCGGCCCGCCTTCGAGTCTTTGACTAGACGGAACACCGCCGCGATTCGTCGAACCCGGTGGAATCATCGCACCATTGGGCGACGACAGGCGAGGACGCAACTGAACCTGGCGGCTTCTGACGTCACGAAGCGCGCTGACCAAGCGTCCGGACGGCCTGGTGGTGCCACCCGGTCGTTGCGTTTCGGCGCCATGATCAGTCTCCGGTCGGGTCAGGTACGACGCCGAAGTCATCGGTCACTGGAGCTGAGAGTTGATCAGCCAGCTCAGGATCCGCATGGACGGTTGCGGTGGCCTTCCACTCGCGCACCGTTTGGGCCAGCGGGGTCCACTGCCCCATCTCGGCCGAAGCCTGGAAGGCGCGGACGAAGTCTATGACGAACTGAGCTTGGTCTTGCTCGGGCAGGACATCAGCCCAAGGAAACTCATCGATCAGTGCTGCGGCCGCAATCTGAGGTTCCACGTGCACGAGTAGGTTTCGCAACGCGCGTGCCGCCGTCACCGCGCCTCCGCGGTCGAGCTGGCTCAATCTTCGCGGGTGAGCAGCAGTGCGGCACCGTCGCGCCGCCGTACACGAACGTCCCCGCGGTCGGCCAGGGCGGCTACGCCCCGCGAGCCTTGTCCTCGGCGACCAGGCGCTCGACGGTGGCCAGGGGGTCGGGATCCAGGTCGGCGGGGATCAGGTGGGACCGCAGGGTGCTGGCCCGGCTCGCCCAGCCGTGGTCGGCGCCCTCGACCTGGTCGAGGCGGGCGTGGGCGTCGAG
>JALZHU010000103.1 GCA_030860695.1 Actinomycetota bacterium | reverse complement strand
AAAACCAACAACGACAACCCGAAACCATTCATCTGGACTGCCACCGCCGAGCAAATCCTCGCCAAGGTCGCCAGGGGACGAGTCGCTCTCCAGCAAGTGAAAACTCAATTATGAGACACTACACTAGTTGGCGATGTCGTCGTGATGACGCGCACCCGGATCGCCCTGATCCACAATGGACCAGTCGCGGACTATGCCGCGTGGCGGCTTCTGCATGCCGGGAACTTGGCACCGAAGTCTCACGGGTTTGGCTTTCGATGTGGGGCCTGATCGATCTGTTCGCGAAGGATGTCGCCGTGTCCTGCGTGCCGTGCGAATTCTTCGATCATGGCGAGCAGGGTCCATCGCATGCTGACTGTTCCTTCACGGGGGTTGTCCTTGGTGTCGTCGAGGTTGAAGTGGGCGGCGACCTCACGTGATCGTTGGCTTGCGCGTTCGAACTCGGTGATCACGTCGGCTAAGGACTCGTCGTCTGTGACGGTGAAGGTGCCCTCGTCCCGGTTCGAGTATCCGTCGCATTCGGATTCGTCGAGGCCCGCCCAGAATCGTTGAAACCAGATCCGTTCGGCGGCCGCGGCATGCTTGATCAATGAGATTGGTGTCGTCAGTGAAGCGACGAGTCGGCGGCGGGCGTCGGCTTCGGAGAGGCCGCGTGCGGTCTCGATCAGGGCTTCGCGGTTGCGATCGAGCATGTTCTCGATGATCGCTCGTTCGATGCCGTTGGTAATTCTGTTGGTACTCATGAGCTTTCACTCCGTTCTTTTGCGCGGCCGAAGAACCTGTGCGGTCTCACGTCCGGTCGGTGTGGTTGGCGACAAGGCTGCGGTTCGACGCGGGGTTTGAGGACAGGGACGATGCATCCAGAAGCTGGAACGAGTTGGGGACGTCGAGGCGTTCGATGTGCTCACCGCTTTGATGCGCAGGGAGCGTGTCGATGCGGGCAGAACTGAAACACCGCAGCCGAGATCAGTCGCCGGGCAGATCCGGTGAAGGCGCCGACGTCATCATCCTATGGTGTCCTCGTAGGGTGGGGTCAATGCGGTCGGCGACGTAGGTGAGTACGCCTTCGGCGGTCATGCTGAAGGTGGCGGAGACCAGTTTGGGGTCGAGGTTGTTGGCCAGGTCGATCAGTCGGGTGGAGCGGAGCCTTTCGGTCGGACCCTGGCAGGGCCGAGCAGGTGGCTGAAGAAGTAGGCCGACGCTGGGCAGTTGGCCGGTGCGGGTGACCTTGGTGACCCGGATGCGTGGGTTGGCGGTTGGGAGGGCCTCGCGGTGGTCCAGGCAGCGTTGCGCCGTCCAACTTGCCGGGTCAAGCGGCACCGGATGCGGACAACTGTGCGGCGAACAGCCGAGCCAACAGAAAAGAACCGCCCGGAAGGCCGGTTAGCTAGTCATGGCGTGGTGGCAGAGCAGCAGCGGGATGGCGATAGTCTGGTTGGAATCGTTGCTGTCAATGAGTTCTGTGAGGTCATCGGCGTAGTTGTCGAGGTGGTTTCGGAGTTCTGCCCAGTGTCCTTGGGGTTTGTCGGCGCTAATGAGTGGCCAGCGGCTGAAATTGGAGCTGTTGAGCCGTCTTCCGTTTCGCGGTTTGTCAAGGTCGGGGCGGATTGGTGGCGCGAAGAGATGTTCTCCGCTGGTAATGCGGACCCAGACCCAGGTTGAGGCGAGGATGCGTCTTTCGTTGGCCCAGTCGACATAGGGCGAGTTTGGCCATCTGCCGGCTCTTGCGTATTCAGGACGCTGGCGCAGGCCGCTTGTCATGCTGGCCCAGTCGCTTGTGGATAGTGACCATTCGGCAAGGGCGCCGCGCCTGTTGCCGTAGTCGACGAGCGACTCGACCGTGCTGAGGTGGTCAGCGAGCGCGTCGACGGCCGCGTCGAATTCGCGTCTGCGTCGGGGTGCCAGTTGGTGTCGCACCACGGCCAGGGCGTTTTTCGCGGCAAGGCGCGGGATCCCGAGGTATCGCGCAGCCTGCACCGGACTGCCTCCGACGCACAGGTGCGCGCCCCGTTAGGGGTTCGGAAGTCGTTGATCGTCATAATGCATTCCTGCTGATGCTTCTTGGTCACCTCGTCGAGCCCGTCCAGCAACGGGATGAGCCGGTCGGCATGCAACCAGATGCGCGCCTGGGTCACCGAATGTTCAAGGAAGTCGCAGTAATCAATACTGGACGCGTCCGAAAGGCTACAAACAACTGGCTGACCACGAAGACTCGTCGGTACCTTGTTTCCGGACCAGTCCGCCCGACAAGACCCACCGGCCATGGCCAGCCTTTTTGACCATGCCCTGTGGTTCGCGTACTGACACGGTTGCCGCGACAAGCCGCAGGTCACAGACGGTGGTGGACCTAACGTGTCAGCATAAGAACCAAATCCTGCTGGTCGAAGGCCCTGAGATTACGATCCGTCCCGTTGGTACCCGTCGCGTGACGGGTGGTTCGCGGTGACTCGGACACTCTTCATCGAAGATCACGGGGTTATGACCAGGCCGTCCAGGGCCAGCAGAGGAGCGTCTTGCGTCCGCACGATCAGCCCAGGTGTACCGACCTGTCGGTAGTCGGCCAGGCCCACACTAGAACTTTCCTGGCGGAGGCAAGGTCGAACGAAGCGGTGAGGGTGAGTGGCTGCCCTCCCACATCAGGTGGACTGCTGGGATGTTTTGCCTCATGCCAAGGAGGGTGCGCCGTGGATCTGGTCACCGGCCGGGAGCAGGGGGTGGCCGACCCTGATCGCTTCCGGGACAGCTCGACTTAGCGGGCCATCCGGGGTAGGACTGGCCTCGCTTCTCGGTCGAAGTGGTCGGGCCATCGCGTGGGACAGGAGTAACGTGGCGAAACAGTGGGCGTGGGTCGCCGTCCTCGTGGGCGGGTTGGTCCTGTTCGAGGTGGTCCGCAGGGTCTTGGTGACCACTGGGAATCCGAACCTGGTGCCGTCGCTGATCCTGCTCGGTGCGGTCATCGCACCGGCCACGTTCGTGACGCTCGTCGCCGGTAGGCGTCTTGCTTTCGGGGTGTCTTCCCTCCTGGTGGTGGGGGTGGCGTTCGTCGGTGGTGTGGTCGGTGTGGCGACCGCCGGAATGCTGGAGTACGACACGGTGCGCGACCTGGGTGCGCTTCCGATGGTGGGTGTTGGTCTGATCGAGGAAGCGGCCAAGCTCCTGGTCCCGCTCGCCGTGCTGATCGGCCTTCGCGAGCGGCGTCCGGCTGACGGGCTGCTGCTCGGTGTGGCCTGCGGTGCTGGGTTCGCCGCTTTGGAGACCATGGGTTACGCGTTCGTCGTTCTCATCCGGTCCCACGGCGACGTTGCTGTCGTTGACGACATTCTGCTAATACGTGGTGTATCAAGCCCGGCCGCGCACATGGCATGGACTGGGCTGACCGCGGCGGCGCTGTGGTACGCCGCGAACCGGCGCTTCAGCGGGGTCGCGGTGGCGCGGTTTTTCGGTGTCTTCGTCCTTGCGGTCATTCTGCATGCCGCCTGGGATGGTGTCGGTGCCGTAGCGCTCTATGTTGTCCTGGCCGTGGTCAGCCTGGCTCTGCTCACCGTCGTCGCCTATCGGTTACCGGCTGACCCGCTGCATGCTCGCCAGCACACGAGCCGAGCCATCCGGTGAGCGGACGCGGCGCGCGGCGCACCGAGCATCTGTTCCGGGTGGCGATGGGAATCAAGGGCCTCGACGGCGCCGGGGAGCTGGTGGGGGCCGTGGGACTGCTGCTTCTGCCAGGGGCCAGCATGCACCGGCTGGTCGCTGACGTGGTCAGCCGCGATGTGCTCGGTCCGCCGGACGGCTCGCTGGCCCGCCACTTCGTGGCGGGCACTGCGGAGTTCGCCTCGGGGAGCCGGACGTTCGTGGCGGTATACCTAGGGTTGCACGGGGTCGTCAAGCTCGCGCTGGTGGCGGCGCTGCTGCGCAGATGGCTGCCTGCCTACCCGGTCGCGATGATCGTGCTGGGGATGTTCGTGGTCTACGAAGTGTTTCGGGCTGCCCATACCGGATCGGTCGTGTTATTTTTCTTCGCCCTGCTGGACCTCCTGATCATCGTGATGGTCGGGCGGGAGTATTGGCTGTTGCGCCGCGAGCGGGCAGGGCTCACCCCAGGACGCTGATGGCGCGGGCCACGACGAGTACCACCACGGCCAAGGCGATCGCCGACTGCACCATCATGGCTACTTTTGCCCAGCGGGACAGTGGCAGCACGTCGGTCGGGCTGAACGCGGTGGCGTTGGTGAATGACAGGTACAGGTAGTCGGCGAACTGCGGTTCCCAGTCTGGATCGGCGAGTTCAGGGTTTTGCATCTGAGCGAACAGGAAGTCCGGGCGAGTGCGCGTCGCGGCGGCTCGGGCGGCCGGGCCGCCGCGGTCGAGTTCCCAGTAAACCAACGCGAAGGCCAGTACATTGGTCAGCCAAATTCCAGCACCTGCGGTGAGTAGCTCAGCCGCACTACCTGGTCGGCTGTGGACAAGCTCGATGACGAGCCGCATCGCCAACCATCCGTTCGACAGTCCGACCAGCGCGGTCAGCGCAAGGCCCGCGGCACGCAGCACGACGGAGGTGCGGTTTATCCGAAACGGGTCCACCGCGACCAGGGCAGCCAGCAGCAAGAATTCCAGCGCCGGCAGTAGATAACGGGCCTGCGGCACCATCCGCTCGGGCAGCACCAGTTGCAGACCAATGGCGACGACGACAGCGACCGCAGCAGGCCAGCGGTGCTCACCACGGGTACGGCGCAACCAGGCAGGACGAGGCAGTCCCACCGGCTCCGGCGTCACGAGGTGTTCTCCTCCTTGAGGTCTTGCTTGGATAAAGCGGTAAGGACGGCATCTTGGTCGTTCTCTCGCAGTCCCGCTATATCGTAGGCGAGTTCGAACTCAATCCATTCACGGTAGGGCTGGAAAGCACGTCCGATAAGGACTGAAGTGCGGTCGAAAATCAGCCACTTGTGGCCCGCATTGTGTGGCTCTCCGGCGTCCAATGTGATCATGCCAACGATAATCTCACGCCCGACTGCGTGGTTTGAGCGCTGGCAGTACCGCCGCCGTTCTGGCCGCTGCTCGCACTGAACAGGCGACCATAGCCGGTTTTGATCATGGCCTGTGGTTCGCACGCTGACACACTTGCCGTGACAAACCGCATGTCACGGGCGGTGGTGGACCTAACGTGTCAGCATAAGAACCAGGCCCTCTTGGTTGAAGGGTCTGAGATCATGATCCGTCCGATCGGTACTCGTCCGCAGAGCATGCGTGGGCGCTTCTCCGCTGACGAGTTACAAGCCATGATCGATCTTTACAAGTCTGGTGCCACAGCCGAACAGATAGCCCAGACCTACGGCTTCAGCAAACGCAGCATCAAACGACTACTACAACAACACGGCATACGCCGCGAACGCCGCACCACAGCATGATCAGCTGGACGGGGGTGTCGTGCCTACCAAGAGTCGGTTGTGCTCAGGGGAACACGACCGCCGGACAGCATAGGCACACCGCCCGCGCTAGAACAGCTCCGCAAGTTCTCGGGGATCATGTCCACAGGTCCTCGGTGATGTTGATGTACGGGGCCGCTCAGATAGATATGCAAGCAAGCCAAGCTGTCGCGATGGCCCGGCATCGGTTACCGGGTGACTCAATGCTGAGGGGGTGCGTACAACCGGCTGTGCGCTCACAGCCAACTCCGGTGGGTCATCTCGGCTGAATAATTGGCAGGTCTCAATGGTGTCTTGGAGCGGTAGAGGAAACGGTCATGGATGTGCTGTATGACACTAGAACAATTCACCCGCTCGACCGATATGACTACTTTCGGGCGGGAGCTGGCATCGAGCTGGCCCCCCTGGCGGTCCAGGGGCGTGCATCAAGTCGCTTGCTCGCGGTGATGTCCGTCGCCCAGATCGGCGATTTCGAAATCGAGGTACTCGCCTGGGCCGCGGACTCCGAGATCGCGACGCAGCGAACCGAACGCCTCATCCGGGCCTGCGATCATGAATGCTATCGGATATTCCTGAGCGTCAGCGGCGAAATACGGTTGGAACAGGCAGGAAACCAGGTGGACGTTCGCGCTCGGGACATCGCCCTACACGACCTGTCTCGTCTTTCCCAGGCCACACCTTCACCAGGATCGATGCGGCTGGTCATGCTGACGTTCCCCCGAGCGTTGGTACCGATCACCAGCGCCAGCATCCGGCCCCTGATCGGTACCCTCATCCCCAGGAGCATGCCAGGACGCAGCCTGATCGCACAGTTGCTCATCGGGCTCACCGACACCGCCGAGCTGACAGCTGACCCGGATCTAGCCCAAATCCTCTACGAGTGCACAGTCGGGCTGATTCGCCAGCGACTCGGCCAACCCAACGGAATCACCCCACACACCCGTCAACTGCTGCATAGAGCGCGCATTCGCGACATTATCCGTCGCCACCTCGGCAACCCCCTGCTGGACCCGAACCGCATCGCCGACGCCGCCAACACCTCGCCCCGCTACCTGCACCAGCTCTTTCAGGGCGCCGAACTCACCCCGATGCAACTGCTCAAACGGCTACGCCTACAGGAATGCCACCGTCATCTACAAGATCCGGCGCTAGCCACGGTACCCATCAAGGACGTCATCGCCGCGCACGGCTACCTCCGCCCGGACCAGTTCGCCCGAGACTTCAAACACCACTTCGGCGTCTCGCCAACACAGATCCGCAGACTCGCCAGCCAACGGCCGACCGAGCGTGAAGGATGAACCATGGACTGCCCAGCCAGCAGTCCACGGGAGCACATCAGGCTCGATCCTGCCGCGCAGGACAGCAGCATGTGCCCGATTGACGACGGGATTTCTCGTCTCTCGACATTCGGCGGCGTCGCGGCCCTCGTTGCCGCAGCAGCCCTAGTCGCCTGGATCATCGGACTTTTGATCGTCCTGCGGGGAAGTAAACCCGACCAGCGTTCAGAAATCATCTACGCGTACGCCCACTGTCATCCGCTTGGCTATCTCCGACGAAACACCGCACCCAGAAGCAAGAGCTCAGCACCTTGCGCATGCGAAGGGGCGGTATAACAGACAGTGACGGCGAGACAGATCACAAGGGGGGCGTGAGATCGTCGCCCGCATCATCAGCATTAAAGCACGCCTCCGTCGCCGATGTCGGCACCTCATTCACGTAGTCCACTGCGGCTTGACACTGACCTCCTGATCGCCGCCCACATTGACCAGATCAGGTCCTGATCATGGTCTGCGGTTCGCGCACTGACACAACCATCACAACAAAGCCGCAGATCAATGCCACGGTGGACCTAACGTGTCAGCATAAGAACCACACCGTGCTGGTCGAAGGCCCTGAGATCACGATCCGTCCCGTCGGTGCGCGCTCGCATCGCGGCAGGTGATGCCCAGTGAACTCCCCTACGGCCACGCCGTTGCGACACACCGGACTGAAATCCGCCGCGCGGCCCGCGCGGCATCATGTATCGCCGGGCGGTAGCTTGCCTCTCGCCGCACGGATGAGATCAGTGAGTCGTTGGCGTCCTGCCTGCTTCAGTGCCCACTTCGCGATCTCCTCGCGAGGCACACCGCAGATCATGAGGAAGCCAGCCATCGCGAGGAGGTGGAGGATGTAGAGGCCGAGCAGCGAGCGCCGCGAGCGAACTCCAGGTGAGGGTAGGGAAGGACGGCACCACTGACTCCAGGGCTGCTCCGAGGCGTCCAGGCCAACGCCACAGCCGTGGTTAGCGGTCGTGTCCGGGTACAGCGAGTGGGCGGTCAGGGCCTGCTGGCGCCACACCGAAGCAGACGGACCAGGTCCGCCATCCATGCCTCGTGGCAGTGGGCTAGGCCCACCGCGTCCGGCCCGAGATCAAATGGGACGCTAGGCGTCCCGCACACCGGGCGTGTGGCAGCAGGCTATCAGGTGAACGGACGGGAGGTCGCGCGGGCCGCCCGCTCGGACGACGTCCTTCCGGCAGCACCCAGCGGCACCAGTCGGCCAACTGCAGGCCGGGGGCACCGTCGGTCAGCGTGTTGCGTGAGCATTACCCGGACTTCCCAATGGACTCATAGGCCAGCTCGATCACCGTCGGTACCCGTCCTTACGATTCCACCGTGGCAGACCCTCCTGACCAGGTCATCGACCCACTGTTCCAAAGTGTGTGACTGCTGTGAAGTTCCTCTTCAGCGAGCCCAGGATCACCGGTGACCGCCATCGTCGTCGTGTCCCATTCGCGGTAACCGTCACTCCGGGGCGTGAGCAATACACCGATAGAAGTCAGTACATCCAGATCCCCGCCACTGGTTCCGCGCTCGTGATGCCGAAGCAGTAGCCAGGACCTGAATGCAGCATGTGTCACCTCGTTGAACACGGAGCAGATACCAAGCCCCAACTGAGCACCTAGCTTTCCTGAGCGGAATGTTCGGAACTGCCATGATGTGGTTCCATGGTCCACATTGCGAGCCTTCTCAAGTCCGTCGATCAGCAAGCGGCCTAGCTCGCTGCGGTGGCCAACGGGCAGCTCGTCGATTGCTGCGAGAACCCGAAGCCGATTGGCTTCATCGTCTGAGTCGAGCCTGACGTTCGCAATGTCCTCGCACATAATGCGGACCATGCCGTGCGCCTCATTGTCATCGCTTCCGGCGGGTGCGGCGGGCAGCAAGGGAACGGACACTTGAGTGCCCAGCGCTGCGATCGCCGGATCTGGTGGGCTTGGTTCCGTATTGGCATCAGCCGCTGCCAGTTCGTGTAGCGCTCGGGCTCTGCGCCCAGTCGTCCTGTCGAGCCGGACACTCGTGCAAGGTAATCGATGACTGCATGAGTGGACCGAAGTTGATAAAAGAGGAATTCCCAGTCGCGCCTTAACAACACAACAGTCGGGATGCGCGTCCTTAGCTCGGGGAGCTGGTACTCAGGGGGTGGGGAAGGGTGATCAACGATGATCACTCCGGTCCACGTGATTGTTGTACCGTCGAGGTCCACGGTTCGACCCCGCCCGTTCACCATGGTGGTCGTCTTAGACGACAGGCGCCGGGTGGTCCCGTCTACCTGTCGACCGCCTTCCGCGATCTTCTTGGTGAGCCAGGAAGTCTCACGCTCGGCTGAGCCAGGGGCGGTGTCCCGGCTCTTGACCTGGACGACAAGTCCTCGATCGCCAACAACGATGAGACCGTCACTGATCTCCCGAATACCGGGACCTTTCCGTTCGACCATCGGGGCCATCACGAAGTCCGGAAGTCCCCAGGTAGCGGCTGCATCCTGCGTTGCTCGCTCAGCGGCTGGGCCTCGTGGCGCGTAACGATTCAGCGACGTTGCAGCCGGGATGGACCGTTCGAAGACACCGTGCTCGGTGCTGACGAGAAGCGTGAGTTGATCATCGTCGGACACGATGCCGACGCCAAAGTCAGAAGAAGTAACACCTTCGAGCTCTTCGTCGCTCCAGAGACGAGGGGAAGCGCTCGCCTCCGTCCAGATGCTCGCGTGTTCAGGTGTGGCCATCAGCCAACGTGATCCGGGAACCTGACCGGCTAACCATTCAAACGACACCACAAAGCGGGCAACCACGTCGATGACCAGATTGATGCGTTGGTCGAATATATCCTCGTCGGTCGCGGGCTGGTATCCGTCGGCAAATCCAAGGTCAACGTAGCTCCCTGCCTGACCGAACACGTCAATACCGATCTCGTAGCCAGAGAGTGTGTAACGAGCCACGTCACGGTCGTCGGCCAATTCGCCAGGAGAAGATGGCTGAAGGCTTTGAAGTACGGCAGGCGGCGTAACGTGAAGTTGTGGCTGGACCGGGGTAACCCAGGCACTCACCATCGATCCCTCGTCGATGCGAGTTGTCCACTCTAGCAGGAGCCTCAACCCTGTACGGAATCGCTGGATACGGCCATCATCGTGGCTGCCCCAAAACGGCTGGCAGTCGATGACCATTTGAGACTGTCTGGTCAGTACTCCGTCGAGGCAAGACTCCTCAAGTAGCGCCTTGAGTCCCTCCTCTGAGTCCGCCATGGGGAAGTAGCGGGGCCGCTCAGGGTTACGCAGGCGCTGACGAACGGAAAACATCGTGACGGACTCAGTGATCAGAGAGTCGAGACAGGACCACAGCTCTCTCAGACACCTCGCGAACAACTCAGTGAGGACTTCACGTGACCCATTCGGCCAGTCTGCGATGACCGTGATCCGCCCTGCCCCGTCATGGTCGGTGACCACGCTTTGATCCACCAGCCCGCCGTCGAGGAACTCACTCCATCGGGCGGCCATCTCAGACTTCGCATGGCGAGCTGCACAGAGGTGCTCATACGCCTGCGGGTAGAACTCGCCGATCATGCCACCGGAGCTAGCCATGCGCTCTGACACCCAGGGACTAGAGTCGAACTGATCTCTCGGTAGGCAAGACTACGGGTCACCGGAGCAGTCCTGATTATGGTTGCGGTTCGCACAATGACACAGTTGCTGCGACGAAAGCGCAGGTCAGGCACGGTGGTGGACCTAACGTGTCAGCATAAGAACCAGACCCTGCTGGTCGAGGGACCGGAGGTCACAATTCGTCCGGTCGGTGCTCGGCAGTGGAGTATGCGTGATCATTCCTCTGGTGAGGATCTTCAAACCATGATCGATCTATACATCTCAGGGGCTACCAGCTCACAGGTTGCCCAGCAGTTCGGCATCAGCGTGTCCAGCGTGAAACGAGTGTTACGCGATCACGACATACGCAAACGGGCAACGGCCATACGGTCATGATTAAGCACGTGAGCAAAAGACGGTCTTCATTGAGATCACGACTGAGGGAGACTGATGATCTCGGTCCACTCGGTACCGCAACATGTGCTATAGGCATCAGACGCACCAAGGCACGTCCCAGTACCAGTTCTTGCAATTCGTAGCGCCCTCGCTGTGGGTCCAGCAGATGTGGCAGGGCGATACGCCGTTACCGATCACCAACAGCCCACCAAAATCGACTGAGCTGGCCGCCACGAGTGGTGAACCGACCGGCCACCTGTCCGGTGCATCAGGCATCACCGACACGGGGCGGCGTTTCGGGCCGTGGACCGTCACGGACGACTGGGCACCACGCGCGCCAATCGCCCGGCCCAACCCCTCACAGTGGCGCTGTATCTGTCAGCCCTGGCAGAGGTACGCAAGCCCGCGATGGCCCACTTGCAGGTGGTCCTGGTGAGGACCGCGAGGGCGGCGAGCCCGGCGCTTAGCCAGTCGGGAACAATGTGGCGCATGGGTACTGCGCGCAAGCCACCGGCGGGTGCCGGGGAGCAAATGCTTCGAGAACTGGCCAAGGAGATCACTGACCCGGTTAGTGAGTACCAGTCGGTTGCGGCTTGGCATCGCCGAGCGTTCGCGGCCCTGAACCGTTTGATGGGCTCGGACTCCATTTGGAGCCGGGAGTTCGATGAGCTTGCGGACGACCTTGTACTGCCAGATCCTTCACTGGTAGAAAGCTGGGACTTACATAATTTCAAAGAGCGGTTCCGTCGAGCAACCGGTGTTCTGATGGCTGCTGCTGAGGATCTCCAGAGCATCGGCACCATCTCAAATACCACCCCGAATCCCGACGAAGCGGGTATAGACCCTGAGCTGTGGGAACACATTTCGTCAGAGATCCGGACCGAGGCTTGGGGCAAGGTCGCCAGTCAGGCCGTGATCTTCACCGAGGACAGGATAAGAAAGTGGGCTGGCCGTCCGGTCGGCGAAGTGGGCAAGGATCTCGCAGTCGCCATCTTCGGCAAGTCGGGTCAGTTCCAGATGGGGAAGACGGACGGCGAGATGCAAGGCTGGCAGCTCTTCGCGCAGGGCATCGCGCAGGCGCTGCGCAACGTAGACGCGCACCG
This sequence comes from Actinomycetota bacterium, assembly GCA_030860695.1. GTDB lineage: Bacteria > Actinomycetota > Actinomycetes > Mycobacteriales > Pseudonocardiaceae. The sequence goes on along the minus strand of JALZHU010000103.1, from coordinate 5,256 downwards.
CATCCAGAACCGACCAGATCACAAGCGTTACGCCCTGGGGCTTGTCGGTGCATGCTCGTTGCTGCTCACACAGATGCGCTACGCGCATAGCAACCGTTTCCGGGATACAACGCCCGCAACTAGCGACGATCACCAGGACTGATGATCACCGAACGGCAGACCACGGCACGGTCACTACCCACACATCGGCATTAGAGCGTGTCTCCGTTGCAGGTGTCGGCACCGCCTCCCCAGGATCATCCGATGCTGCTCGACGCTGAGACCCCCGCTGCCCTTGATCACAGCTCACACTGCCCAAGATGACCAAAGCCAGTCTTTGATCATGAGCTGCGGTTCGCACACTAACACAGTGGTCATAAGAAGCCGCAGGTCACGGACGGTGGTGGAGGTGCTTGCCGCTTACTCGCACTCGACGCAAGCTGCTGACTTGCGGCTTTGCCACACCGCGGCTTTCACCAAGCCGGTGTGTGCCCCGGAGACCGAGCGCGAAGCGTCCGTGCAGTCTGCCCGACCGCTTCGATGAGCGCGACATCGACGAGCAGCATGTAGCTCACCGGAGGGCTGGGACGCTTGGCTGCTGAGCCTGCCGCAAGTCGCGATCCTTTGTTTCGGCGAGGGCTGCGGTGCACAACAGGCTGAGCAGCGCAAGCCCGCACAGCAGAACGCCGATGCTGAAGCTGCCGAAGGCCGCCGCCAGTGGCGCGGCTACCAGTGGCGCGGCTACCAGCGGTGGGATCGCGCCGCCCACGATGCCGGCCAGGCCGTAGCTTGCACCGGCCCCGGTGTAGCGGTATCGGGTGGGGAACGTCTCGGGCAGTAGCGCTCCGACTGGGCCGTAGGCGAGACCCATAAGTCCCAGGGTGACGATCAGGCCCACGGCGAAGGCCGCTGGGGAGTGCGTGTCGAGTAGCGGGAATAGCAGCAGCGACCACACTGCCGCAGCGGCGGAGGACGCCATGATCAGGATGCGCCGGCCGAACCGGTCGGAGTAGACCGCTGACAGGATGACGCCCAGCGCCAGCGCCGCCGCAGCGACAATCCCGAGGGACAGCACCAGGGTGCGGCTCAGTGCCGCGCCAGTGGGGCTGGTGCCGTAGCTGGTGAGGTAGGCCGTGCCGGTGTAGAACAGGGCGAATATGACCGTGACGGATCCGGCCGCGAGCAGGATCTGCCGCGGCGCGTAGGTGAACGCCTCCCGCAGCGGGACGTGCGTGGTCGTGTGCTGCAGCTGGGCTTGCCGGAACACCGGCGTCTCCTCGATCTTCAACCGAACGTACAGACCCACTCCGAGCAGCACGATGCTGACCAGGAACGGCACCCGCCACCCATAATCGAGGAACGACTGGTCGGTGTTGCCAAGGGTGAGGCCGGTGACCAGAAACGTCGCGCTGGACAACGCAAGCGCGATCGGCGGACCGAGCTGCGGGAACATCGCATACCGCCCCCGCTGTTGCGGCGGCGCGTATTCCGCGGTGAGCAGCGTCGCGCCAGCCCATTCCCCACCCACCGCGAGTCCCTGCGCGAACCGCAGCACGACCAGCAGGATGGGGGCCGCAACCCCGATCGTGGCCGCACCCGGCAGCAACCCGATGAGCACAGTCGAGACGCCCGTCAACAGCAGCGTCGAGATGAGTGTCCGCTTACGTCCGATCCGGTCCCCAAAGTGCCCGAAGCCCACGGCCCCGACCGGCCGGGCCATGAACGCTACCGCGAAAGTGGCAAATGAGGCCACCGTGCCAGCGGTCGAACCGAGCGCCGGAAAAAAGACCTTCGGGAACACCAGCGCGGCGGCCGTACCTTATATAAAGAAATCATAGAACTCGATGGTGGTCCCCACGCAGCTTGCGGCCGCCACCCGGCGCATTCCCGCATCGGCCGGCACCGCCTCTTCTGTGCTATTCATCCGTTTCTCCGCCCCTGGTGTACCACGGTCGATGAGTATCACTTCGCCGCATGGCGCCTCTTATCGGCAGCGTCTGCAGCGCCCACCTCCAGAGGAGAGTCGCCAGCGGCTGCCAGATACGACCTGCCCGCGAGCGTCTGGATGATCTCGTCGAGGATGGCGGGGGCGTCGATTGTGGGCGGGGCTCTGCGTCCGGTGATGGGAGCGCGGTTGTCATCCTTGGTGTGTGAGAGCTGCTCGTTGTCTTGGCCGGTCTGTCGTACCCTCGGCGTTCGTTGGCTTCCGGTTTCCGCCAGAGGTGATCACTTTGGCGGTGCGCTGGTATCTGCGGTTCGGACTCTCCTACCGTGATGTGGAAGAGCTCCTGGCTGAGGGGGCATTGACGTTGATCACGTCACCATCTATCGCTGGGTGCAGCGGTTCACGCCGTTGTTCATCGACGCCGCGCGGCCGTGTCGGCACGCTGCGGGTGACCGGTGGTTCGTCGATGAACGTACGTTAAAGTCGCCGGCCGGTGGGTCTACTTGTACCGGGCGATCGACCAGTTCGGCCAGGTCATCGATGTGTTGGCCTCTCAGAAGCGAGATCTGGCAGCCTAGCGTCGCTTCTCAGGCACTTGACCAGGCTCCGCGACCAGCGGAAGTGACCACCGACCGGGCACCGGCCTACCTGCGGGTGCTCGATGCGCTCCTGCCTGCCGCCGTGCATGTCGTCGAGCAGTATGCGAATAACCCGATTGAAACGGATCATGGTCGGCTGAAATCCCGGCTACGGCCCATGCACGGCCTGAAACGGCTCCGTTCAGCACAGGTCATCAGCACGGGGCACGCCTTCGTCCAGAACCTACGTCGCGGTCATTACGAATTGGCCACCGACGTCGATTGCCGGCATCGGCTCGCGACTGCCTTCGCCAAGTTCGCGCTCGCCGTCTGATCGGGGCGCAACCGGCGGTGACGCCATGCCCCTCCCCACAAGGCAACAGTGCCTCCTTGTGACATACGTCATCCTCCAAAGTGGTAGCAGCGCTCAGCAAGATACGGGGCGGGTGCTCGGGGTCGAGCACACCGTGATCAAGTCGGTGGAGCTGAGGCTGATGGGCGCGAGATGAGGGCTCGTCGCTCCGCGGTTCCGATGATCGCTGCTGCGGTTCTGAGGCCGCCGTGACGTTCGGCGATCTTCGGTCGGCGCCGCTCAGTAGGGCGGGGGCAGGCGAATAGGCAGCTGCGTTCGCCGTGGGACAGTTGCCAGCCGGGTCTCGCCGAGCGGCTGGGCGAGACCAGTTGGCATCTTGTCGAGCAGCCTACGCTGAGCCCGGCCTGTGTGCCAAGCGACAGCGTTTTCAGCTCCCACACCGGATTGCCCACCGGGTCATTGACCGCCATAGCCGTTTTGCTGTGACCGTGTCGGCATCGTTATCGTGGTTCCAGCAGTAGCACGTCGACGTCGGCAAGCGGTAATGCGACGCGCAGGCCAATCCCGTCGACGACAGTTCCGCTGAGCGGGCCGCGCCGGATGGACGAGACCCGCACGCGGGTGACACGCGCGACGTTGCGCACGGTGACCTCCAGCTCCGGCAACGGGACGCCGGTCCAGTTGACAGCACCACCGCGACTCCGTTGTCTGACTCCAAGCGGCGTGCCTCGACACCGGCGTGGCCATCGCCGCACCCCGGATGGCTAGCGGGAAGATTTCGGCGAGCATCACCCACAGCACCGGGCCCCAGGTCGCCGAGAAGGTGTTGGTGAGCACCACGAACGCCGCGGCGGTGATGACGAACAGCGTGGCGGAGTCGACCGGGAGAGTCAGCGCTGCGGCGCCGACGGCGAACAAGCTGGCTGACATGCCCACCAGACCGGCCAGCAAGAGGAGTTTGCGGCCCCGCCGATAACGACTTTGGACCGGACCACCAGGGCGATGGTCGCGATGTTCACCAGCCCGTTGAGAAAACCGAACAGCAACGCGGTGGTCTCGGACACTCCGAAGCCGGTGAGAATGGTCGGTGCGTAGTACACGATCGCGTTGATTCCGGTGATCTGCTGGAAGATGGCCAGCAGGGCGCCCAGCAGCAGCCGGCTAACCCAGGCAGCGGACAGCAGGGCAACGGTGCGGCTGTGGCGCTGTTGCGCTTCGACAGCGGTGATCTCTGTGAGCTCACGCTCAGCCTCGACAGCGTCGCCGCGCAAGCCAATAAGGACTGCCACGGGCGTTGTCGTGCTGTCCCCGCCGTACCAGTGACCGGGGGGTGTCGGGCATCACGGCCATGCCGGCCATCAACACGATGGCGGGGACACGCCAACGAGCAACATCCATCGCCACGAACCGGCGAAGGCAAACGCGTAGCCAAGGGCCGCAGACAACACCGTCCCCACGATGATCATGTATCGGTTCAGGGAGGTGCCCACCCCGCGGTCCCGCGCTGGAGCCCGCTGACCACCGCACCTTTCTGCCAGGGGGTCAGAGGCAGATCACGCGGGATGAACAACAGCGCTGCTTTGCCTACCGTTAACCGGATTCGACAGCGCCGCTAAGCTGCGCGTCCCTAGCGTTGGTCATATGACCGACCAGCTCACAACGATGAGCAACGCGTCAGCCGGCATCTCGATGAGCTTGTTGGCCCAGACTGGCGCAGACACTGATGTCGCGGCGGCGAGACACGTGATGCAGGGCAGGACAGGCACATGAGCGGCGTTATGATTCGCAGCCTGTTCGCCATGGTCATCGGGCTGGCGTTCGTCAGCGGTTGTACGGCTGCCCAGCGCCCCGACTCGCCACCTCCCGCGGCGGCGCCCCCGTCCGACCAGGTCGGGCCGCTGCCGGCGGACTGCACCGATCGAATCACCGAGCCCGAGCAGACGGGCGCGGCCTTGGAACAGGTTCGACCCGGCGGCAGCGTGTGTTTGAGTGGCGACGACCTGACCGACGCTGAGCTGGAAGTGACAAGCTCGGGAACTCCTCAGCAACCGATCACGATCGTCGCCGACGGCGCGACCGTGCGAAGCATGGACGTCAAGGCTGACTACGTCATCATCCAGGGTCTGACCCTGCGCGATGGGGATGGCCTGACAATGGCAGGTCGAGGCCTCGTTGTGCGCAACAACGTGATCTACAACGCCGCGGAGCACGGCCTGGCCTGTCTGGGATGCGTTGACACGCTCATCGAGTCGAACATCGTGCAGCGTGCCGACGGGACGGGCATCTACGTCGCCGGCGAGCAGATCACCGTGCGGGACAACACGGTCAGCGAATCGATGGCGCGCACCCAAAATGACGCCGACGGCATCCGGTTTTTCGGCGTCGGTCACCGGGTGATCGGAAACACGATCAAAGACATCAAGGCCAGCGGCTACGGCGAC
>JALZHU010000102.1:8352-17167 GCA_030860695.1 Actinomycetota bacterium | reverse complement strand
CCCCCACTCACAGGCGCAGTAGCGCCGGGACGTCTTGGGGCGCGGCAAACGCTGCCCCGCGCGCCAAGTCGGCGCCGGCATCACGCCACCAGTTCGCCTGCTCGGTGTCGTCGATACCCACCACGACAACGGCGGCGCCGGTACGTCGGATCAGTGGCACCAGGCTGGCCAACGCGGAGCGGACCACCGAGTCGGGCTTCTGCGCGGCGGTGTGCACCAACGGACCGGCCAGTTCCACTCCGTGCACCCGCAGGGATTCCAGCAGGACGAGGTTCCCCACCGCCTGGCCGTACCGGGTGAGCACGGTGCGAACTCCGATGTCTGCCAGGGTGCCCACGTTGTCCACCGCATCGCCGTGTCCCGCAACGATCACCTCGACCGGCATCCCGAGCTGGATGTCCTCCGGTCGGAGTTGGACCGCCTTCAGGGTGCCGCGTACCCCGGCCACCAGGTCGGGGGCCTGCGTCAGATATGTGGTCAAGTCAACACGGACCGGCGGCACTGCAACGCCGAGTTGGTCACGCCAGCTGCCCAACTGCTCGCAGGTTTGCCGCAGCATCCATGGTCCAATCGACAGGATCAGGCCGGTCTGCTCGGCGAGTGCAAGACATTCTTCGTGCGCCACCACACCGTGTTCCGGATGATCCCAGCGCAGCAACGCTGCAAGCGCCACGGTCCGGCCGGCGTCGGCCGCCGTCGGATCGAGCCGCACCAGCGGCTGGTAGGTCAGGGTGACCTCGCCATTCTCCCAGGCAGCTGGCATAGCGGTAGCCAACGCGTACCGGGCCCGCTGCTCCGCATCAGCGGGCGGATCATATAGCTCCCACTGCCCGCGGCCGGTTCGCTTGGCCCGGTGCAGCGTCGCCTCCGCAGCCCGGATCAGCTCTTTGGCATCAGTCTCCCCGGCCGTGCGTCGCACGATGCCGACACAGGCGGAGACGGCTAGCCCGCGGCCAGCCAGGTAGACCGGTTCGGACAGCTCGGCGTTGATGCGCGCGGCGAGGGCGGCGGCGTTGGGGGTAGTCGGCGATTCCTTGATGAAGATCGCGAATTCGTCGGCATCGAACCGAGCGACGAAAGCGTGCTCTCCGGCGACTAGCGATTGGAGCCGGGCAGCGACCGACCGGAGCAGAAGGTCACCGATGCCCACGCCGAGGCCATCATTGACAATCCCGAAGCTATCCAGATCGATCTTGCACAGCATGATGGCGGCACTACGCTCACGCTCGAGCAGCGATTCCAACTGGATCGCGAAGTGCAGCCGGTTGGGCAACCCGGTCAGCAGGTCATGCAGCGACTGGTGACGCACCCGCTGCTCGAGCAGCTGCTGGTCGGCGATGTCCTCGACCATCGTGACGTGGTGCGTCGGGTTGCCCACCGCGTCCCGCAGCACCGACACGGTCAGCGCAACCCACGTAGTGTCACCCCGCCCGGTCAGCGCCTTGACTCTCCACTGAAACCGTTCCCGCTTGCCTTCAGTGAGTGCCTGATAAGCGCTTCGTAACGGCCGCGCGTCGTCGGGGTGAAACAGTTCGTCAAGGTTATGGCCGGTGAGGCCGGCAGGCGAATAGTGCAGGATCTCGGTGAGCGCGTCATTGGCCTGGATGACGGTGCCATCCAACCAGCTGATCACCATGCCCACCGGAGCAGAGTCGAACACTTCCCGGAACCAGCCCACGCTCCCATCGAGACTACGACCGCGCAGGGCTGTGATGTACCCGGAGGCGAGCACGCCGAGTGCGGACGCGATCTTGCCAGTCAGCCCCTCGACGGTACGCAGCTCCGGTAGCTCAGGCAGCGCCTGTCCGAGGATCTCCACGGTGCGGCCCAGGCTCTGCTCACCGGTGAAGCCCCGGGACACGAGCTTGGTGACGACCTCTGCCACTGGTGTGGGGTTGAACGGAGCCTGCCGGAGTACGTCGATCAGCCGATCAAGCTGACCACGGAGGCATTCCTCGATGACCGGCCGCGGTAAGGGTACTTCGGCGGTTGGGCTCACCGCGTCGGACCAGGCGCGGGCCAGCTCCGCCAGCGTGACAGGCGGCGTCGCGCTACTCATCTAGCTTTGCCCAACACTCAGCGTCCCTAGCAGCGCGACCGTCCCGGACGTCTTAGCCAGTGTATCTATAGTCACAGCCGTCACAGTTCATCAAACCGGGTAGTTGGTGTCTGATAGCGTCGTACGCTTACACAGCGTGCGAGTCCTCGTTATCGGCAACGGCGCCCGCGAGCACGCCCTCGTACTGAGCCTGGCCAGCGACCCGGTGGTCACCGCGCTGGCTTGCGCGCCTGGTAATGCCGGCACGGCAACCTTGGCAGAGCAGCGTGGCGTGGACGTGACCGATCCGGTCGCAGTCGCGACACTGGCGGCGTCCTGGTCGGCCGACCTGGTGGTGATTGGTCCCGAAGTGCCGCTGGTGGCTGGCGCGGCCGATGCGGTACGCGCAGCCGGCATCGCCTGCTTTGGTCCGTCCGCTGCCGCGGCGCAGATCGAGGCGTCCAAGGCCTTCGCGAAGGATGTGATGGCGGCCGCGGGGGTGCCCACCGCGCGCAGCGAGCTGGTGGACAACCCAGGCCGGCTGGACGTAGCGCTGAGCCACTTCGGGCCACCCTGGGTGGTCAAGGACGACCGGCTTGCCGCGGGAAAGGGAGTCGTGGTCACCGAGGACCTTCAGGTGGCTACTGCACACGCGCTGACCCTGCTCGACGGCGGCCGCCCGGTGCTGCTGGAGTCCTACCTGGACGGCCCGGAGGTTTCCCTGTTCTGCCTGGTTGACAGCGACCGCACGGTGGTGCCGCTGCTCCCGGCACAGGATTTCAAGCGGGTCGGTGAAGGAGACGTCGGCCCCAACACCGGCGGGATGGGAGCCTATGCCCCGCTGCCCTGGGCTCCGGAGTCACTGGCCGCCGACGTGGTGCAGCGGATCGTGCGGCCTGTGGTGGACGAGCTGGCCCAGCGTGGCGTCCCGTTTTCTGGGCTGCTGTACGCCGGGCTGGCACTGACTACCGCGGGCGCGCAGGTGATCGAGTTCAACTGCCGCTTCGGGGACCCAGAAACCCAGGTTCTCCTGGCACTGCTGCGCACGCCACTGGCCGGGCTGCTGATGGCCACGGCCACCGGTGCGCTGGCCCAGCAGCCGCCGCTGCAGTGGGATCCGGGGGCAGCTGTCGTTGTGGTGGTAGCTGCGGAGGGATATCCGGGCACACCGCGAACCGGAGATGTGATCACCGGGGCGGTTGGCGAGGGAATACTGCATGCAGGCACCCGGCGTCGCGACGATGGGGCCATCGTGTCGGCCGGTGGGCGGGTGCTGTCCGTGGTAGGGACGGGCGTCGATCTGGCTGCCGCGCGAGAACTGGCCTACCAGCGCGTCGAGCAAGTACAGCTACCGGGTGGGCATTACCGCAGCGATATCGGATTGAAAGCGACGCGCCGAGAGATTGGCCTGTCCGCGACTGGATAACGCGATAGCCTCCCTGACGATCATTGCGGGAAGTGGAGGCTGAGCAAGACGATGGTCATATGCGACCGCCAAGGCGAGCAACTGCTGCTGACGCTGTCGCCAGAAGGGGTGCGTTTCCTTCGGGAACAGTGGTCTTGGCTGCGCGAGCTGGTGCGCTGGCAGCTGGCCGGTTGCACCGAGGACCCGCTGGCCCAGGTCACCGGACTGCCGGTACCCATCGGCACCATCGACGGTCGGCTGGCCTACGTCGTGGACTACTGGTGCGGCACGAAAGAGACCGGCCCAGTCCGCCAGCTCTGGGAGGGCTGGGTCCTGCACGACTTGGAGCACAGCCTGAGCCGGGTGCTCGGTACGCTGCCCCGGCACGGCGGCGTGGTCCAGCTGCCCGGCCAGGGTTCCCCGTCTGCTGCCGAGTGGAGCTGGATGCTGGAGACGTTGCACGTTGTGCTGGATGTCTCGGGTCGGGTAAGCATCCAGGGCTCGCCGGAGCGTCTTCTGCCCCCGGCACCATCCGCCCAGGACACTGAGAGCTACCGTCGCAGCCTGCGTTGGCTGGAGATGGTGCTCGACGCGCTGGCCCAGGCACAGCGGGCCACCCCAGCCGATGCGGCCGACTGACTGACCCGCTGGCGGCCATCTGGCGGTGTTGTGCCTCCAGGCCGGCATCCACACTGCTACCGCGCACGTGTCGAGAGGCGGGTTGTGGTGAGCACACCGAAAGGGGTCCAGATCACGACGGTGGCCCGGGAGCCTGAGTGGGACCCAACCCTGCGCATCCCGGTCAAGGCCTCCTGGCAGGGCACCCCAGCCCACCGGCTGGTCAGCATCGGAGACTCGTTGACCCACGGGTTCGCCAGTGGTGCGGTATTCCAGACCGATCTGTCCTTCTCGGCGATCATTGCCTACGAGCTGGGCTGGGCCGGGCTGCGTTACCCGCGCTACGGCGGCCCTGGAGGGCTTCCGCTGAACCTCGAGCTGCTATTCCGCGAGCTTGAGCATCACTTCGGCGCCGAGCTGAGCCTGTGGGAGCTGCCGATGGCGCTGTTCCGCGGCCGGCAGTTCATGGACGAGGTGGAGGACTACTGGGAGCGTGGTCCCGGCGCTGTGCTGCCCACCCCGTCGGCCACCAACCACGTGCTCGGCATCTACGGCTGGGATCTGCGTGACGCCCTGGTCCGCACCGCGGACAGCTGTGCAGCCGAGATCGGGCAGCCCACCGATGACCCGGTGCAACAGATCGTGCAGAACCACAGCGCCCGGGCGGCGCTGCGGGTGCTGCCCAGAGCCACCGAGACTGATCGTCGCAGCACCGTGCTCGACGCCGTCGCGGCGCTGGGCACCCAGCCGGGTACAAAGCCGGGCGACGACCCCGATCACGGCATCGAAACACTTGTGGTATTCCTCGGCGCCAACAATGCGCTGGGTGCGGTGACCCAGCTGCGCGTGGTGTGGAGCGGACCGGGCTACGACGATCCGGCTCGCAAGAACGCGTTCACGGTGTGGCAGCCCGACCACTTCGTCGCCGAGCTTCAGCGGGTCGTAACCAAGGTGCAGGCGATCCGCGCCCGGCATGTCATCTGGTGCACGGTCCCCCATGTGACCATTGCGCCGATTGCCCGCGGGGTGGATGGCAAGGTACGTCCGGGATCGCGGTACTTCCCGTACTACACCCGCCCGTGGATCTCCGACCGAGACTTCGACGCCGGCCGCGATCCGTCGATCACCGAGGCTGAGGCGCGTGCCGTTGACAGCGCGATCGACCAGTACAACGACGCCGTTACTGCGGTGGTCGCCGACGCCCGCCGGGCGGGCCGAGACTGGTACCTGCTGGACATCGCGGGCGTACTCGACCGGCTCGCGAGCCGCCGCTACGTGGAGGATCCGCAGGCTCGTCCAGCCTGGTGGCGGCCCTACCCGCTACCACCCGAACTGGCGGCGCTGAAGCCGGTGCCGGACTCGCGGTTTCTCACCAGCGACAGCACCGGACGTCGCAGCGGTGGGCTGTTCTCGCTGGATGGAGTCCACCCGACCACGGTGGGCACCGGCATCATCGCCCAGGAGCTGATCGACGTCATGGTGCGGGCCGGGGTCCAGTTCTACCAGCCCAACGGTCAGACGCCCCGCACCGGACCGATCCGTGTCGACTTCGCTCGACTGATTCGCCGGGACACGCTGCTGATCCGGCCGCCAGCCAACGTGACCAAAGCGCTGCGGGTACTCCACTGGGCCGATGAGGTGCTCGACGTGGTCCGGCGGTTATTCGCGTAGTGACTCCATCCCGGCGTGTCGGGCTGTCCTGCCCGGTGGGTCGGGTGGATGCGCGGCGAATGCGATCCGAACGGGCAGCTTTAGGCTGCGTAGGTGATCCCCGACGTGCTGGCAGCGCGGTACGCCTCTGGTGAGCTGGTCCGGCTGTGGTCACCGGAGCACAAGGTGGTGCTTGAGCGGCAGCTGTGGCTGGCGGTACTGCAGGCTCAGGCCGATCTGGGTGTGTCGGTCGAGCAGCAGGTGCTTGAGGACTACCAGCGCGTCGCGTCCACGGTGGATCTCGAATCGATCGCGCAGCGGGAGCGGGTGGCCAGGCATGACGTCAAGGCACGCATTGAGGAATTCAATGCGCTGGCCGGTCACCAGGAAATCCACAAGGGACTGACATCGAGGGACGTCACGGAGAACGTCGAGCAGCTTCAAATCCGCCGTTCGCTGGAACACGTGCGGGACCGCTGCGTCGCGCTGCTCGCCCGATTGGCGGGCCGCGCCGCCGAGTACGCCGAGCTGGTGATGACCGGACGCAGCCACAACGTGCCAGGTCAAGCCACCACGCTGGGTAAGCGGTTCGCTAGCGCGGCCGACGAGCTGTTGATGGCCTTCGCCCGGCTCGAGGAGCTGCTCGCCCGCTACCCGCTGCGCGGTATCAAGGGACCAATGGGAACCGCCCAAGACGCGCTGGATCTATTCGGTGGTGATCCATCAGCACTGGCGCAACTGGAGCAGCGGGTGGCCGAGCACCTGGGCTTTGGCCAGGTGCTCACCAGCGTCGGGCAGGTTTATCCCCGGTCCCTGGACTATGAGGTGGTCGGCACCCTGGTGCAGCTGTCCACCGCCCCGTCGTCGCTGGCAACCACAATCCGGCTGATGGCCGGCCACGAACTGGTGACCGAGGGGTTCCAACGGGGGCAGGTCGGGTCCAGTGCTATGCCGCACAAGATGAACACCCGCTCCTGCGAGCGGGTCAATGGCCTGGCCGTGGTGCTGCGCGGGTACGCCTCCATGGTGGCCGAGCTGGCTGGTGCGCAGTGGAACGAGGGCGACGTGTCCGACTCGGTGGTGCGCCGGGTCGTGCTGCCCGGTGCGTTTTTCGCCTTCGACGGACTGACCGAGACCATCTTCACTGTGCTCGACGAGTTCGGTGCCTACCCGGTGGTGATCGAGCGAGAGCTGGAGCGCTATCTGCCCTTCCTGGCCACGACGAAGGTGCTGCTCGCCGCGGTCCGCGCCGGGGTGGGCCGGGAGACGGCGCACGCGGTGATCAGGCAGCACGCCGTCGCAGTGGCGCTGGCGATGCGGGAGAAGGGCGTCGGCAATGACCTGCTCGACCGGCTGGCCGACGACTCCAGGGTGCCGTTGAATCGAGCTGATCTAGACGCCCTGCTGGCCGACCGATTGTCGTTCACCGGGGCCGCCGCCGAGCAGGTGGCAGCGGTCGTCGCCAAGGTCGAGACCGTGGTCACCAGATACCCCGAGGCCGCCACCTACCGTCCCGCCGCAATCTTGTGAGGTCAGCGATCGTCTTGCCACGTCTGACGGGCTACCCGGACTCCCTCACTCCGCTGGCGATCAGGCTTGCGGTCATCACTTCTTCAATGCCTGGAAACTCGCGGTGATCTGGTCAAACGTCTTGGCAGACTCGGCGAAACGCTCCTTGGGAAGGGTCTGGAAGACGAGACTGATCATCTTCTTGCCATTGAACAGGAAGAAGTGGGAGTGCGCACCCTCTTGCCCGGTGGCGGGATCCTTGAAGCTGTAGAAATAGAACAAGCCAGGCAGCCCACCGAGCTCGATTTGCCGGGGCTCGGCGCCCAGCTGGACCGACTTGTTGGATGTTACGAGCTGGTCTGTCACCGGCCTGAAGGCCGGGACCTGTTCTGGTCCTACGGGCTGCTGAAGTTCGCTGGCGCGCACCAGGAAGGAGTCCTGCGTACCCTGTGACAGAAGCAGAAGGACCTGGGGATCTTTGGGGCTGAGCTTCGTCCAGGTGGACGGGTAGGCCAGCTCGAAACCGCCCTCTTCACTGCGGAACTCGGTGAAGCCGGCAGGCTTGGACTTCGGCGAGGTGGCATTTGCCGTATTTGCCGCCTTCGCGGGGGGATCGGAAGTGAAGAGCTGAGGTACGAATATCGCAGCAGACGTGCCGAGGCCAAGCGCCAGCAGCACCCCGATGGCGATGACTAATACCCGTCTGCTGCGCACGGCGTTCCACAGATTAGTCATGATGCCCACTTCCATCAGATCGTAAGCTTCTGCTCACTATGAGTGAACAATTGATCACCGGTCAGCTTGGCCTTCAGCAGGGGTCTTCCGTTACTCAGGGCAGCATCGTACTGGCGCCCCGTGACCGCCGAGCGGCCGCCCCGGGCACTGGGGCTGTCGTGTCAAGCCGCTGGATAGGGGGACACACGACCTTGACCACCCTCTAGGCCCGGCCATCGGTCTCCGATAGGGTGATCCGTCGGCCAGTAGGTGAACTGAGGGCAGCCAACGGCCGAAGTTGGTACCAGGGACACGAGGTGGTAGTGCGACGCCGGTCTGCACACCTCACCGGTAAGTCGTCGATGTCGGGAGTGGAAGGGGACAGACATGGCGTTTGCCAGTCCAGAAGACAAGTTCGGGATCAAGCTTGAGAGCAGGAGGGCGCCCAGGACGCTCGATCAGAACTTTTCGCTGATCGCCGGCCTCGTCTATGTGACGATCGGAGTGATCGGATTCTTCTTCACCGGCTTCGGCAGCTTCACCGAGATGACGGACCGCGCCCTGTTCGGGATCTTCCCGCTGAATCCCTTCCACAACATCGTGCACATCGGCGTCGGTGCGTTGTGGTTGCTGGGAGCACTTGCGCTCACCTCTGCAGGGAACCAGGGCATCAACATCGCCATCGGCGGTTTCTACGTGCTGGCCGCCATCCTGGGCTTCCTGGGTTACCTCAGTCTGGTGTCGGTCTCAGCAGGGTTCGACCCGGACAACTTCCTGCACCTGGTGAGCGGTGTGTTGCCACTAATATTTGGTAGTGGCCTGCTTAGCGGGCAGGGCGGTCGTCAAACCGCTACCGCGTAGGCGCGAGACTCTTGGGCCGT
>JALZHU010000102.1:0-8342 GCA_030860695.1 Actinomycetota bacterium | reverse complement strand
GGACACGGCCTGATGCTGTGTCCGCACAGACTCCGATAGGGAGACATATCGGGGCAACGAGCCCGTCAACAGCTCCGATATGTCTCCATATCATGAGGGAACGGCACTGGAGGTCGGCGTGGCGCTCGTCGTCCAGAAGTACGGCGGCTCGTCGGTGGACAGTGCCGAGCGGATCAAGAAGGTGGCCGAACGGATCGTCGAGACGCGCAACGGCGGCCACGAGATCGTGGTGGTCGTGTCGGCAATGGGTGACACCTCCGACGAGCTGCTCGACCTCGCCAGTCAGGTGTCGCCGCAACCACATCAGCGTGAGCTCGACATGTTGCTCACTGCGGGCGAACGCATCTCCAACGCGCTGGTCGCCATGGCAGTGCACGCCCTGGGGGTGGACGCCCGCTCGTTCACCGGCTCGCAGGCCGGGGTGATCACTACCGGCGCGCACGGCAGGGCCCGCATTATCGATGTGACGCCGAGTAGGGTGCGCAATGCGTTGGACCAGGGCGCGGTGGCGCTGGTGGCCGGGTTCCAGGGGGTGGCCCAGGACACCAAGGACGTTACGACGTTAGGCCGTGGTGGCTCCGACGTCACCGCGGTCGCGCTGGCGGCTGCACTGCATGCGGACGTGTGCGAGATCTATACCGACGTCGACGGCGTGTATTCTGCCGATCCGCGGATAGTGCCCAATGCCCGCAAGCTCGACACCATCACCTACGAAGAGATGCTGGAGATGGCTGCGTGCGGGGCACGGGTGCTCATGCTCCGCTGCGTCGAATACGCCCGACGCAATCAGGTGGCAATACACGTTCGCTCGTCGTATAGCCGCAACCGCGGCACCATGGTGTCTGGATCAGTGGAGGATCTCACCGTGGAACAGGCCATGCTCACCGGCGTCGCGCACGACCGGTCCGAATCGAAAATCACCATTACCGGAGT
Organism: Actinomycetota bacterium; assembly: GCA_030860695.1. GTDB lineage: Bacteria > Actinomycetota > Actinomycetes > Mycobacteriales > Pseudonocardiaceae. The sequence continues at coordinate 7,409 of JALZHU010000102.1, read as the reverse complement.
GCCCGATCAACTTGGCAAGGCCGCCCACATCTTCCGAGTGATCGCCGACGCCGAGCTCAACATCGACATGGTGCTGCAGAACATCTCGCATAGCGACACCGGCCGCACCGACGTGACCTTCACCATGCCCAGGCTCGACGGACCGATCGCGGTCAAGGCGCTGCGCGCGGTTCAGTCGCAGATCGGCTTCGAGGACATCCTGTGTGATGACCATGTCGGCAAGGTGTCGCTGATCGGCGCGGGCATGCGATCGCACCCCGGGGTCACCGCGCGATTCTGTGAGGCGCTCGCCCAGGCCGGGATCAACATTGAGACCATCAACACCTCGGAGATCCGGATCTCGGTACTGGTCCGCGCCGAGCAGCTGGACGACGCAGTGCGAGCGATCCATGCGGCGTTCGAATTGGGCGGCGACGAGCAGGCCGTTGTCTACGCCGGGACCGGGCGGTGAACCCGGGTGCGGGTGTCCCGCAAGACCCGGGTGCGGGTGTCCCGCAAGACCCGGGTGCGGGTGTCCCGCAAGACCCGGGTGCGGGTGTCCCGCAAGACCCGACTCTCGCCATCGTCGGTGCCACAGGTGCCGTCGGTACCGTCATGATCGACATCATCAACTCGCGGCCATCGGTGCCCTGGGGTGAGGTCCGGCTGATCGCCTCTGCTCGGTCAGCCGGCAAGAAGATCACTGTGCGGGGCAAACAGCGGGTTGTCGTCGAGCTCACCCCGGAGGCGTTCGACGGCGTGGACATCGCGATGTTCGACGTCCCGGACGAGATCTCCGCGCAGTGGGCCCCAGTCGCGGCACGGCGGGGCTCGGTGGTGGTGGACAACTCTGGTGCGTTCCGGATGGACCCCGACGTGCCTTTGGTGGTTCCGGAAGTCAACGCTGCGGACGTCGCCCACCGGCCGAAGGGGATCATCGCCAACCCCAACTGCACGACGCTGTCGATGATGACCGCGGTGGGTGCGCTGCATCGGGAGTTTGGTGTCACTGAACTGGTGGTGGCCAGCTACCAGGCCGCCTCCGGTGCTGGGCGCCACGGTGTGGACCGGCTGCACGCCGAGCTCGCAGCGGTGGCTGGCAAGGGCGTTGGAGTGCGTGCCGGGGACATCGCGCAGGCGCTGGCCGCGGCCGGGCTGCCCGCTCGATCACCGTTTCCGGCGCCGCTGGCGATGAACGTGGTGCCCTGGGCCGGGTCGCTCAAACCGGACGGCTGGTCCTCCGAGGAACTCAAGATCCGCAACGAGTCCCGCAAGATCCTGGGCATTCCGGATCTCAAGGTGTCGGCCACCTGCGTGCGAGTTCCGGTAGTCACCGGGCACGCGGTTGCGGTGCATGCCGTGTTCGCGCAGCCGGTGACCGTCGAGCAGGCCCGGAAGGTCTTCGCCGTAGCGCCGACCATCGTGCTGGCCGACGACCCAGCCGCCGGGATATGGCCGACTCCGGCTGCGGTGGTCGGCGCGGACCCGACCTATGTCGGCCGGATTCGCCAGGCCCTGGATTTCCCGAACGCGCTGGACTTCTTCGTCTGCGGGGACAATCTGCGCAAGGGCGCGGCGCTGAACACCTACGAGATTGCAGAAGCAGTCGTGCTTTCGTAACGGCAGCGAATGGGGACAGCCGATGCCACCAACGGATCCGGTGGAACAGGGTGATGCCGGTCCGTGCTCGCAGCTGAACCCGCCGGGCGACTCGAGCGAACACCGATCGTGGGATGTGGTGAGGGATAAGCGTACTGACCATGATGGTCCGGATGGCCGTGGTGACGTCGGTGCTGGTGCTGGCAGTTGGGTGTGCCGGCGTGGGGTCTGAGCCTGCGGGTCCGGAGCAGGCACCGGGCTCGGTGGGCCAATCGACGTCGGTGCAGTCGCCGATTGGGCACCAGCCGCGGGAGGCACTGGACAAAACCATCCCGGTGCGGATCAACGATGGCAAGGTCGAAGAGGTGCCCGCTCAAGTCGAGGTCGACCGGGGCAACCGGATACGCGTTGAAGTGACCAGCGACCGGAGCGACGAACTGCACGTACATGGTTACGACAAGACCGTGAAGCTGGCGCCGGGCAGCCCGGCCGCCCTAGAGTTCGTGGCCGACCTGCCCGGAGTGTTCGAAGTCGAAACTCATGACAGCGGGCTGCTGCTGTTCCAGCTCGTGGTTCGCGGATGAGCCGCAGACCGTGGCGTCGGGCCTATGAGGGTTCCCGTGCGGCGGATGGTGTGCGAAGGACTGCGCACGCGCTCCGCTTAGTCGTGCTGACTGCGGTGCTGACGAGCCTGTTCGCGCTGATAAATCCGGTCCCGGCTGCGGCGCACATCGTGGGAACCGGCGGGTCGCCCACCAACTACCGGACCATAGTGACCGCCATCCGGCCAGCGGTACCGACTGTGGCGGTGACCGTCGGGCTCGGCGGTCAGTGGGTGCGCGTCACGAACCAGGGCGCGGCGGCGATCGTGATCCTGGGCTACCGCGGTGAGCCGTTCCTGCGGTTGTCCCAAAATCGGGTGCAGGTCAATGAGCTCAGCAGCACCGCGGCCGAGACTGGGCAGACGCAGGGCGTCCCGGCGCCGGAGGATCCGGCGGCCGAGCCGAGGTGGGTGCAGGTGCGCGAGGGAGACAGTGCCACCTGGACCGACGCTCGGCTCGCCCCGCCGCCGGAGTCGGAATCGGCGTCCGGATCCTGGGAGCTGCCGCTGATCGTAGACGGGCGGCAGGTCACCGTCATCGGCACATGGGACCGGATACCGCCTCCTTCGCCATGGCCATGGGTGGCGGCCCTTGGGCTGCTCACCGCCGCGGTAGCGGCCATCGGATGGATGCGGCGCTGGCACCGGCCCATGGCCGCCGTTATCACCGTGGGAATCCTGGCCTTCGTGCTGCACCTGCTGGGCACCGGATTCGCTCCGCAGCAAGGTGGACCGGTATTCGGTTGGATCGGGGTCGGCGCTATCAGCGCATTCAGCTTGTTGATCGGCGGCGTCACAGTGGTCAGCACGTTGCGTAGAAGTGAATCGGCGCCCGACAGGGTCGTCATGGTCGGGGCCATGGTGCTGCTGCTGGCTGCCACAGATATCACCGTGCTGTGGAACTCCCAGCTGCCCTTCGCCGGGCCGGCCGTGCTGGACCGAGTTTTGACTGTGCTCACCTACGCCACCGCGATGGGATTGCTCGTTGCCGGAGTGCGCCTGGTGCGCAAGGCGAGGTCGGCACGACTCGGCGGATCAGGGAGGGTGAGCGGTTGACGACCGACGCGGCGGCAGGGTTCCTCTCGCACGGAATCGGGGGGCGACAGGACCTGCCGTTACCTCTGGGTCTGATGGTGCAGGGCGTCGTCCTGGCATTGCTGGCTTCGTTCTTCGGTCTGGGTGTGCTGTGGCGGTCCCCGCGGTTGCGCGCGGGGATGGCAGGGCGGGCGGTGCCGCTGCCGATCCAGCGGCTTGTGGACAGCACCGGGCTCCGGTGGCTGCTGCGCCTGCTCGGTCTCGCCGCAACGGTATATGTCGTCGCCACGGCGCTGTTGGTACCCGACGACGGGAGCAACCCGCTGCCGTACGCGGTCTACGTGCTGTTCTGGGTGGGGATCGTGCCACTGTCACTGCTGTTCGGTCCGGTGTGGCGGCTGGTCAACCCGCTGCGCACCATTCACTTGCTGCTCACCGCCATCACCCGGATTCCCGCAGACCGGGGACTGCTGCCGCTGCCGCGCTCACTTGGCTACTGGCCGGCTGCGCTGTCGCTGCTCAGTTTCGTCTGGTTGGAACTGGCCGCCCCGAACGGCGCCGCGGTCAACGTGCTGCTGGTGTATCTCGCTGCTTACGCTGCCATCCAGCTCAGCGCAGCCGTCCTGTTCGGCCACCGCTGGTTCGCCACCGGAGACGGGTTCGAGGCCTACTCCACGGTGGTCGGCAAGTTGTCGCTTTTCGGGCGACGTGACGACGGTCGCCTCGTGCTTCGTAATCCGCTCGATGGGATCGCCACGCTGGAACCCGCGCCGGGCATTGTGGCCCTGATCGCGGTGCTGTTGGGCTCTACCTTCTTCGACAGCATCTCCGGTTCAGCGGACTGGCGCCGCGCCATCCAGGCGGCGCCGGTCCCGGCCACGCTCGTCTCCACCGCCGGGTTGCTTGTGATGATTGCGGTTGTGGTCCTCACATTCGTCGGGGCGACCTTGCTGGCTGGCCATGTCGGTAACCGAGGTCGAAAACCGGTTCCCGGGCTGCTCGCACATACCGTGATCCCCATCTGTGGGTTATGTCATCGCCCACTACTTTTCTTTGCTGCTCTTTCAGGGACAGCAGGCCATTGTCTTGCTCTCGGATCCGCTGGGTACGAGTGCGGAAGTTTCCGGCGCTGTCAACTACAGTTTGATTACGGCAACCGGTATTGCTTTTATCCAGGTAACCGCCGTCGTCGTGGGGCACGTCCTCGCGGTCATCAGCGCCCATGACCGCTCGGTCGCCCTGTTTCCTCGTGCAGAAGCCGTCGTTAGAAAGCTCCCGCTGATGGTCCTGATGGTCGGATACACGGTGGGCGGGCTCACGCTGTTGTTCGCGGCGTGACCGCAGCCGCAACCGTGCCTGGCGCTGGCCAACGGCCCAAGCCCAGGGTGGCGCTGCCAGGAGACCTATCCAATGCGTTTACCGCCTCGAAATGCCGAACCTCTGGGCGTCCACGGGACTGGGAACGGTGAGCGGCAGGCCCGCGAGACCTCGGAGCCCCGCTGATCGGCGATGGGGAGGCTCACCAGCGAAGCTCGTGGGTTCCGTCGGGGAGTTGGCGGCTGATCCCGCGGCGGGCCAGCAGCTCCATGATCGGGACCGCAACGCGGCGGGTGGTGTCCAGGGCCTGCCGGGCCTGGCTGAGAGTGAACGGGCTCGGCAGGCCACGCAGCCGGATAACGGCATCGTCGTCCGCGCCGGGAGCGAGGTAGATCCCGTCAGCGATCTTGAGCAGCTCTCCGGCGCGCACGGCGGCGGCGAGCTGTTTGGTGCCCAGTCCAAGCTCAGCGAGCCGGTGTGCCTCGGGTGCGGCGAAGGGCCGCTGCGCGAGCTCGGCACGGATTTCTGCGATAGCGCTGCGGATCGCGGCCGGTAGCCCGGTGGCCGGCCCCGTCACGTGCACCCGCCCATCGGTGACCGTCAGTTCCCGGCCCAGCAGCAGCTCCACTAACCGCACATCGGGCATTGCGGTGATCTGTCGGGCAGTTTCCAGCGGCATGCCCGGCTCAAGCGGGTTCGCAGCGGCGTGCTCGGCCACCGCGGCGGCGAGCTGAACGGCTCGCTGCGCCAGCACCGCGGGGGCGACCAGCCAGCCACCTGCCTGCGGCACCCCAGCGGGCTCGGGCGCACCCATTGCGATCAGTTCCTCGCGCCGCACCAATCCGCGACGGTGCAGCTCGGCGACCCCGTCCGGAGTGCCGTCCATGGTGGACAGTTCGGCGGCCCGGGCCGCGGCCGCCCCGCGGCGGCGCAAGGCCGGCGGGCGCACATCCAGCACCGTGACCCCGGCTGGGATGCGTCGGGTACCGGGCTCACGAAGTAGCGCGCGGTCCCCGATCCGCAGCGGCAGCGGTTGCTTCAGGCTCAGCCGTGCGGTGTCCACGCCTAGGGGCCGGACCCGCACGGACACCGCCGCCGTGCCGGCGTGCAGCACCACATTCCGGGCTAGGTCGGCTGCCAAGCCGGTAGACAGCCGGACGTCGACGGTGCTGCTGGTCAACCAGGCTCCCGGGGTAAGCAGTGCATCACCGCGGCGCACGGCTTCCCGGGGCACCCCTCGCAAGTTGACCGCCACCCGGGCCACCGCGGGCACGGACTCGACGGGCAAACCCAGCGACTGCAACCCCCGCACCCCCACCCGCCGCCTCCCGGAGGCCAGCTCCAGCTCGTCGCCGAGGTGCAGCGTCCCGCCCGCCAGCGTGCCGGTGACCACGGTGCCCGCGCCGTGGATGGTGAACGCTCGATCCACCCACAGCCGGACGTCGGCACCGGTGTCCGGCGCGGGCAGCCCAGCGACCAGGGTGGCGAGCGCGGCCCGCAGGTCATCCAGCCCAGCCCCAGTGGTGCCGGAGACACAGACCGCGGGGATCCGGCCCAATGACGAACCGGCCAGGTGCGCCAGCGCCTCCTCGCGGGCCAACCCCGGGTCCATCAGATCGCTGCGGGTCACCGCCAGCAGGCCGTGCTGGACGTTCAGCGCATGCACCGCCTCCAGATGTTCCCGGGACTGCGGCATCCAGCCCTCGTCGGCCGCGACCACGAACATGACGGCGGGCACCGGCCCGACCCCGGCGAGCATGTTTGGCACGAACCGCTCGTGCCCGGGCACGTCGACGAACGCCACCGTCGACCCGGTGGGCAGGGTTGTCCAGGCGAAGCCCAAATCGATGGTCATCCCCCGGCGTCGTTCCTCTGCCCATCTGTCGGGCTCCATCCCGGTCAACGCACGGACCAGGGTGGACTTGCCGTGGTCGACGTGACCTGCGGTCGCTACGACGTACATGTCAGGACGGCATCCTGCAATGTGGCGTCCTGCTGGGGGGGCAGCGCCCGCAGGTCAAGCAGGCAGCGGCCGCGTTCAACGCGGCCGAGCACCGGCGGGTTGCCGGCCCGCAACAGCGGGGCGTAGCGCTCCGGCAGGCTGACCGCGGCGCTGTCCAGCGTCACCCCCGGCGCGCCGCCGCCTCCCACAGTGGCCTGCGATGCCACAGCCGTGGCATCCACCCCGCGCCCGGCCAACGCCGTCGCGATCACCGTCGCTCGTCGGTGCAGCACGCCAGGGTCGGTGGCCAACGCGTGTGCGGTCGGGGTCGCCGGGCCCCGCAGGGTGGCTTCCAGCGCGGCGAGGGTGAGCTTGTCCACCCGCAACGCCCGGGCCAACGGGTGCCTGCGCAGCTTGGTCACCAGCTGCTCGGAGCCCACCAGCAGCCCGGCCTGCGGGCCGCCGAGCAGCTTGTCGCCGCTGGCCGTGACCAGGTCCGCGCCCTGGGCCAGCGTGGTTGCCGCGTCCGGTTCCTCGGGCAGTGCGGGGTGCGGTGCAAGCAGTCCGGAGCCGATATCGGCGACCACCGGCACGCCCAGCCCGGTCAATTCCTTTATCGGCACCGAGGAGGTGAACCCGGTGATGCGGAAGTTGGACGGGTGCACCTTGAGCACGAACCCGGTCTGCGATCCGATCGCCGCGGCGTAGTCCTCGCGGCGGACCCGGTTGGTGGTGCCGACCTCACACAGCCGGGCACCGGTGGACTCCAGCAAATCAGGGATGCGGAAGCCGTCGCCGATTTCCACCATCTCCCCGCGGGCCAGCACAATCTCACGGCCGGCCGCCAGCGCGGTCGCGGCGAGTACCAGCGCAGCGGCGCCGTTGTTCACCACGTGCACCCCGCCCGCGGCGGGCACCGCGGCGGCCAGCGTGGCG
>JALZHU010000101.1 GCA_030860695.1 Actinomycetota bacterium | reverse complement strand
GGGTGACCCGGCACGGGAGAACGGGTCACCCGGGGCCGTCACTCCCCTCCACAGGAGCATTTAAAAGAGGCTCCCAGTGGACGCCTTAATACATGACCGGTCCTCAGGGGTCTCCGGCCGGTGAACTCAGCGCCGCACAAGGCGGTGACATGCCCGCTGGGTCGGATCACACCGCGGTGCGTGTCGCGAGGGCCGGCGCTGCGGGGGCCACCAAGCGACAGCGGTCATTGCAGTGCGTCGAGGTCGATGGGTGCCGCCGTGGAGCGCGGAGCCTTCTTCGGTCGGCGTGTCTGCCCGGTTGTGCCGCGGCACTTCCGAGCTGATCTCTCCAGTGTTGCCGCCAGCTCTACAGCGCCAGCGTCGGTACGTGTACTTAGGGCAGCGGCAAGGCCTTCTAGCTTGTCCGCCATCGAGCGGTTGATAATCGCCCTGGCTTCGGCATCGTCCATGGATGCTCCTAGTCGTCCTAGTTCGCGGGAGGGGACGGTTGGCCACCAATCAAGGTCACGCAGAACTCCTGTCGGTGGTGAGGGTCGAGTCGCGCTGCGCGGCGAGTCGGCATCGTTCGCACACGGTGCGGCCGGGGGTGGTCAACAAGAGCCGCTGTTCACAGATCGAGCACTGCCGCTCGGTGGGGTCGTCGTCCTCACCGAGCGGCTCACTGGGAGACGACGGCGTTGCGCTTGTTGCGGATTCCTGAGGGAAGGGACCCTGATCCTCGTCGCGGGTGGCGCGCCGTAGGCGCTGTTCCGCTACATCCGCTACTCCGCTACATCCGGGAGGAACCGGCTGCTCAGCGCCTGTAGCGGATCCGTCGAAACCGTCCGCTACATCATCCGCTACACGGGTGTCCTGCGAGTTTGGGTCAGATGTAGCGGTGTTACCCGTGTAGCGGGACATGGCGTCAGTCATGTCCGCGAGGTAGTAACCCTTGTGCACGTCGCCGGTGCCGCCCTCGCGACCGTTGCGCGGCCGGATCTTGTACGGCCTCAGCAGGTCAGACAGGCCACGCGAGCTGATCGGGCCACGGCCGTCACCAGTGCGGTGCCACTGCGCCCACGGCGCGTCCTCAATCTTGACCAAGCGTTGAATGATTGTCGCGCTGTAGAGGAACCCAGCGTCACCAAAAACCTGCTTGAGATCAGCGAGAAGCCGCTCCCCTGCGGTGCCCGGCTCGTCGGACTCAGCGTCACCCACCAACGCCTCGCACGCCTCCCGCGCCCGGTCCGGCCACGCCCCACCAGCCGCGTCGGCGATGGCGACCAGCGGCTCCCACACATCAGCGGCCCTGTCCTCCACGGGCAGCTCAGGCTCGGCGTCAGAGAGTTCCCCATGAACGCTGTTGACCCATTTGTGGAGGCGGTGCCGCAGAGCCCGCAACCTGGGCACAACACGGCGGGTACGCCACTGGGCGACGGTCTCACCGGGGGCTCGGCGACGCATCGAGATCACCACAGCGCGGTCCTCGATGGTGTCGGGCATGTCCCCGATCCCACCGATGATCGCCATCGCGAAGGTGGGGCACGACTCCAGCTTCCGCGCGGCGGCGTCCCAGCGTCGGTACGGCCAACCACGGGAATGACCGGAATTCAGAATGCCGCGAAGGTCCTCAGCGCCTTCTGATCGCTGATCCTTTTTGCCCCACACGGTGTCGGCCTCATCCAGGACCAGCGTGGGTGGGTCGTCCTCGTTGATCGACCGGACCAACGCGGCCGGCGAAATGTTCGTGGTCGGTAACGAATTCCGCACCAGCTCGCGCGCTACCTCCTGGAGGCGGGTCTTGCCGCACCTCTTCAACGGCGACTTGATTACGAGTCGGGTGGCGTGTTCCCAGGCCGTCACCGCATGGGTCGCGGCGATGAACAACGCCACGGCGTCAGCGGCTTCTGGGGTGGGGAAGATGACGAACTCGGTCAGCGTGGACCGGAGCTCGTCGAGCAAGTCGGCGCCATGATGAGGCCCTGGTGGTTCAGTGGACGTCGATCCAGGGGGTCTTGCCTGACACCGGAGGTGTTTCCCTTCTCGCGGCCGGTTCCCGGGATGGCCGCTATACCTCCATTCGCGAGCGTCCTCGCGGGTGTTGCGTTCAGCGGCCTATTCCGTTGTTTGCGTCGCAAGCCTACCCGGCGCGCGCACCCCACGCCACCTGCGGATCTGACGATAAGTACCGGTTAGACAGCGAGCTGTGATCACCTCGGTACGTCCTATTTTAATTTGTAACGTGACCCTGTAACGTTACATGTTAAGCGCCCTAACAGACGCATTATGGGGATCTCCGTGAAACCGCAGGTCACGCGGCAAAAAAGCACTTTCTTGTTCGAGGCGACTAGATCAACCGCCGTGCATTCACCACCGACGGATCGAACGGGTTGTGCTAATTGCCGCGTGCTTGTCCGGTGATCCCAGACGTGTGGCAGGTGCCTTCACAACCACCCGTGTGGGTGAGCATGGGCAGGGGTCGCCCCCGGGCGGCGGCGTCCGGACGTACCCGCAACGGTTGCGGTGCGTTCTCGTGACTTTCGTTCGCGAGCAGCACAGGTTCCGACAGATCCGCCGGAACCTAACGGTCTCTCAGTTCAGGCGGCCACGTCTGCCGCCGCGTCGGGCGGACGCGCCGCTCCGCGTCCCGGATCTTCGGCAGGGGCTAACCGAGCCGCCACCGCACACGCACCGAGCTAGGGTCGAGCGCCTGGAACCGCCGATCCGTGGGCATGATCGTCACCTCAAGCAGGGCGTCCAGAACCGCCCGCCGGTCCGTGATCGACAGCGCCGCCCACCGCTGCGCCGCGTCCGGGCCGGCGACCTGTCGCACCGCGTCAGGCAAGGTCGGGGGTCGTGCTGCGGCCTCCGCGGCGTCGAGCCGGGGTTGCCAACCCGATTTCCAATCCGCAATGTCCACTGGGCTGAGCCGGCCTTCCCTGAGAAGTCGCCGCATGTCGGCCGCTTCGGCTCGTAGCGCGGCCACGTGCTCCGCGGCCTTGCGGCGTTCCTCGTTGGCGTCCGGGTCGCTCTGCAGCGCCTCCAGCACGTCCGGCTGGGACAGCCTGGCGATCAGCAGCCGCTCAACCATGGCGTCCACTGGTTCCTTCGACCGAGAGACCCGGAAGCAGTCCCTGCAGCAGTAGGCGGTTGGTCGGTCACCGACGGCGGGAACGACCCGCATCCGCCCACCGCACCGGCCGCACCGGTAAATCCCAGAACCCAAATGACGGACACCAACAGGGTTTCGCCATCGGTCGCGTTCGGGGGAGGCGTACAACGCACGGAGCCGGTGGTGGTCCTCGACACTGATGAGTGGTTGCCAGCTCGCTGGAACGTCGAGAACTTCACCGCGATGGGTGACGATGCCGGCGATCGAGGGTCGCAACGCGATCTTGGACACGTTCCCACCGCGCCACCGGCCGCTGACGGTCTTGTGCTGACCTTCCCAGGTGGGGTCTGGGCGCCCGTTGGCTTTCCGGCAACCGCAGTCGCGCGTGCATCGCCCGCTGGCGGGTGCCGGGACGTGACGCTTGTTGAGGTCGGCGGCGATGGAGTTCGCGCTTTCCCTGGCTAGTAGCCGCGCGACGATTTCCCGGACGATCTCGGCGTGTTCCAGGTGGAGTTCTCGACGCAGCGTGACCTTGGTGACCGGGTCGAGCACCCTGCGGTATCCGTAGGGCACCCCGGCGAGCGGTCTGCCCCGCGCTGCGCGGCTCTCCGCGGCGCGTCGGGTGCGTTCGGAGGTCATCGCCGACTCCCTCGCGGCAAGTAGAGCTTCCAGCCCGATGGAGAACTCACCGTCAGCGGTGGCTGGGTCATGCAGGTGTCCTCCGTAGCCGATTCTCACGCCGCGGGCAGCGCACGCTGTCTCCAGTGCAACGGACACGGCCCGGTCGCGGGTGGCGCGGCTCAGCTCCCAGACCAGTAGGGCCACGGCCGTGCCGGAGTTGACGGCGGCCATGGCGTGTTCCCAACCCGGTCTGGTCTTGCCGTTGGCGTACCGGGACGCCGAGACACCGTCGTCGCGGTACTCGCCGACCACGTGCCAGCCTTCACGCTGGGCCCATTTCCGCAGTTCAGCGAGCTGATCGTCGACGGATTTGGTGCGATCATCGCGGACCTGGCTGACGCGGGCATAGAGCACCACGGGATGAGGTTCCCTTGCCACCGCCATGCCAGCAGTGTACACTGATACTTGGTGGTGACCGACGGAACTGTCGTGGGTGCGCTCACTGACTTGGTACAGCGGGCGCTGTCGGTGACCTTCTGATGGTTGCCATCGGCCGGTCCGACGACCAGGGCGCGGTCACCGTGGAGGCGGCGCTGGCCCTGTGCTCGCTGGTTGTGGTGCTTGCCTTGGTGCTTGCCGCAGTGTCGGCGGCGGTGGCGCAGTTGCGGTGCGTCGACGCCGCTCGAGAGGCGGCACGGCTGGCCGCACGGGGGGAGCAGGACCGCGCCGAGGACCTCGCCCGGCGAATCGCCCCGCACGACGCCGTGGTGGCGGTGACCATCCGGGGTGACGAGGTCACGGCGCGGGTATCGGCGAATCCGGTCACTGGATTGTTGCCCGGAATCGAGGTCAGGGCCGAGGCGGCGGCGGTACTGGAACCCGGGAACGTGCCGTGACGGCACGCGTCGAAGGCGACCGCGGCGTGGCCACAGTGTGGGCGGCCGGGGCCATCGCGGTGCTGGTCAGCACAGCAGCGTTCGGAGTGCAGCTGGGTGAGGCGATGATCCTCCGCCACCACGCCGAGTCAGCAGCTGATCTGGCCGCGTTGGCGGGAGCCGCGACGATGGTCGCCGGTGAGCACTACGCCTGCGCTCAGGCCCGCCGGGTCACCGACCGGATGCGGGTTCAGCTGGTGTCCTGCCACACGCGCAGTTGGGACGTGCTAGTGGAGGTGGCAGCACGGCCAGGCGGCTGGTTGGGCCGCCTCGGGGCCGCCACTGGCCGAGCCCGTGCTGGGCCGGCCGCACCGTGACGAGGCAGGACAGACGGATGGCGAGATGGTCAACTGCGACGAGGTGCGGCCTCTGGCAATGCAGCGAGCACAGCGTCGAGAACGGTGATTGCGCCGGCCTTGTCCAGTGGCTCGTTGCCGTTACCGCATTTGGGCGACTGCACGCACGAAGGGCAGCCCACTGGGCACTCGCAGGCGGCGATGGCATCTCTGGTCGCGGTCAGCCAGAGTCGGAGCGCGGCGTGACCCCGGTCGGCGAACCCGGCACCACCAGGATGCCCGTCGTGCACGAAGACCGTCGGCTCTCCGGTGTCGGGATGCAGGGCGGTGGAAACGCCGCCTATATCCCACCGATCGCAGGTGGCGACCAGCGGCAGCAGGCCGATTGCGGCGTGCTCGGCGGCGTGCAGGGCTCCAGGCCATGCGGCCGCGGGCAATCCGGCGGCCTTGAGCATGTCTTCGGAGACCGTGAACCACACTGCCCTGGTTCGCAACGTGGACGGTGGCAGTACCAGCGGCACAGCGTCGAGCACCTGCCCCGATGGCAACCGACGCAAGTAGCCAACCACTTGCGAGGTCACCTCCACCTCGCCCAGCGCCACCGACACCCCGCCCGATCGGCGCCGTTGCAACACCGACACCACGCAAATATCGGCGGTGGAGCGGGCCGAGGTGTGCCACTCCGGCTCCTCGGGATGCACCAGCGCGACCCCAGTGTCCAGATCGAGTTCGTCGACCACGAACGAGTCACCCCGATGCAGATACACCGCGCCCGGATGCACCGCTGTGCAGGCCGATCCGGCGTCGACGGTGCCGAGCAGCCGGCCGGTGTCGGCCTCCACCACCGCCACCTGGTGCCCGCTGGACCCACGAATATCCACCTCGGGGTGCGGGCGCTGGCGGGGAGTGGCCCAAAACCAACCGCTGGGCCGGCGGCGCAGGGTCCCGTCGGCGACTAGGTCGGCGAGCACAGAACGGGCCACGTCGCCACCCAACGCATCAACGCAGGCTTCGGTCAGTGGCAGCTCGGCTGCCGCACAGGCCAGCTGCGGGCGCAGTATGTAGGGATTTGTCGGGTCCAGCACAGTAGCCTCCACCGGCGCACCAAGTAGGGCCGCACTGTGGTGCACCAGGTAGGTGTCCAGCGGGTCATCCCGCGCGACGAACACCACGAGCGCTCCCGATCCAGCCCGCCCGGCTCGCCCGGCTTGCTGCCAGAACGAGGCTCGTGTGCCGGGGTAGCCGGCCAGCACCACCGCGTCGAGCCCGGCGATGTCCACACCCAGCTCCAGCGCGTTGGTCGAGGCGACCCCCAGCAGCTCCCCGGAGTCCAGCGCGATCTCCAGCGCCCGGCGCTCTTCAGGCAGGTAGCCCGCCCGGTAGGCGGTGACCCGCGATGCCAGGTCACCCGCCGCAGCGGCGACCAGCGCCCGCTGGGCCCCCAATGCGGTGAGCTCCGCACCCCGGCGGGACCGGACGAACGCCAGCGCGCGGGCGCCGTCAAGCACCAGGTCAGCCAGCAGCCGGGCGGCCTCAGCACCTGCCGAGCGGCGCACCGGTGCCCCATTCTCTCCGGTCAGCTCGTCCAGCAGCGGTGGCTCCCACAGCGCCACGGTGCGCTCGCCGCGGGGTGAACCGTCCTCGGTGACGGCCACCATGTCCAGGCCGGTGAGCCGGGAAGCCGAGGCACCCGGGTCCGCGACCGTCGCCGACGCGAGCACGAACACCGGATGTGCGCCGTAGCGGGCGGCGACCCGCCGCAACCGGCGCAGCAGCAAAGCGACGTGCGACCCGAATACTCCGCGGTAGGCATGGCACTCGTCGATCACCACGAAGCGTAGTCGCCGCAGCAGACGCGTCCAGCGGTCGTGCCGGGCTAGCAAGCCGTGGTGCAACATGTCCGGGTTGGTGAACACCCACCGGGCATGCGAACGCACCCAGTCCCGCTGCGCCATCGGCGTGTCACCGTCATAGCTGGCCGGCCGCACCTCGGCTACCCCCAGGGCACCCACCGCCCGGATCTGATCAGCTCCCAGTGCCTTGGTGGGAGCGAGATACAGCGCGGTGGCTTGCTGGTCAGCCAGTATGTGAGTGAGTACTGGCAGCTGGTAGGCCAGCGACTTGCCCGACGCGGTGCCCGTAGCGAGCACCACGTGGCGGCCCGCGCGAGCCAGTTCCGCGACGGCGACCTGGTGCGCCCACGGCTTCGCCACACCTGCCACGGCAAGCGATTCGCGCAGCCGGTCTGGCACCCAGGACGGCCACTCCACCGTCGTCGCCGCCCGGGCGGGAATCATCGTGGCGTGCCGTAGTGGCGATTCGCCACTATCGATGCCGGCGAGCAGCCGCTGCAACAGGGCCTGCCCGCGCCCGTCGCCGCGCTGCACTGGCGCCCGCCCTCGTTCGCTTCGCATGTCCTCGATGCGTACGCTAACGCCTCCGCTCCTGCAGAACTGCTCTGCTATTTCCGAACTCAACAGCTTCCGAACTCAACAGCAGAGGGGTGCGGGGGCGATCCCGGACAGCTCTGTTGTCCAGTTCGGGATACTGAGCGCGCACTGACGGTGATTGGGCGTGCTCACCGACGACACCGGCCGAGATAACCAGCGACGGCACCCCTAGACTGACCGGCCATGACGCCGTGACGGGGCGGCGCAGGCGGGTGCTCTGCACGGAAATCGGAGGACGGATGTCCGGGTTCATCCCCGCCCAAGGCGGGGGTTTCGACCTGAGCGGGGGTGACTACACCGTCGTCGGTGTGGTCGCCGTCGTCGCTCTCGCCGCGCTGGGCGTCGGTGCTGTATTGCTCCGAGAAGTGCTGTCCGCAGGTCAGGGGACGCCTCGCATGCAGCAGATCGGCCAAGCGATCCAGGAAGGCGCCTCGGCTTATCTGAACCGCCAATTCAAGACGCTCTCCGGGTTCGCCGTGATCGTCTTCATGCTGCTGTTCGCGCTGCCCGCCGAGGACCTCGGCGAGCGGATCGGTCGCTCGATTTTCTTCCTGATTGGGGCGCTTTTCTCGGCATCGATCGGCTACCTGGGCATGTGGCTGTCCACCCGAGCCAACATCCGGGTCGCTGCGGCGTCCAACGAGTCAAGTGGCCGGGAAAAGGCGATGCGGATCGCGTTTCGCACCGGCGGCGTGGTCGGCATGGCCACCGTGGGCCTAGGGCTGTTCGGCGCCTCGCTGGTGGTGCTGGTCTACGCCGGTGGCGCGCCTCGGGTGCTGGAAGGCTTCGGTTTCGGCGCCGCGCTGCTCGCCATGTTCATGCGGGTCGGCGGTGGCATCTTCACCAAAGCCGCTGACGTCGGCGGTGACCTGGTCGGCAAGATCGAGGCAGGCATCCCCGAGGACGACCCACGCAACGCCGCCACTATCGCAGACAATGTCGGTGACAACGTCGGTGACTGTGCCGGCATGGCCGCTGACCTGTTCGAGTCGTATGCGGTGACATTAGTCGCGGCGCTGATCCTGGGCACCGCAGCGTTCGGTCTCGAGGGCCTGTTGTTCCCGCTGATCGTGCCGGCGATCGGGGTGGTGACCGCGGTGATCGGGGTGTATGTCACCCGGGCTCGGGCCGGCGAGCCGGGGCTGCGCGCGATCAACCGCTCTTTCTATATCGCTGCGGCGATCTCGGCGGTGGCCTGCACAGTAGCTGCCTTCCTCTACCTGCCCCGAAGCTTCAGCGGGCTTGCCGGTGTCACGCAGATCGATGGTCAGCCGATCGACCAGGTCGCTGGCAACCCGGCGCTCATCGCGGCGGTTGCAGTGATCATTGGCATCATGCTGGCCGGGGTCATCCTGTGGCTCACCGGCTACTTCACCGGCACTGAGCATCGCCCGGTCCGCGACGTCGGCACCAGCTCCCTGACCGGTGCCGCCACGGTGATCCTGTCCGGGATCTCGATCGGCTTCGAGTCGGCGGTCTACACCGCCCTGGTGATCGGCGGCGCGGTGTACGCGGCGTTCCTGCTGTCCGGGTCGGTCACCGTCGCGCTGTTTGCGGTCGCGCTGGCCGGGACCGGGCTACTGACCACCGTCGGCGTCATCGTCGCGATGGACACCTTTGGTCCGGTCAGTGACAACGCCCAAGGCATCGCCGAGATGTCCGGCGACGTCAAGGGCGAGGGGGTGGGCATTCTCACCGAGCTCGATGCGGTGGGGAACACCACCAAGGCGATCACCAAAGGCATCGCGATCGCCACCGCGGTGCTCGCCGCGACGGCGCTGTTCGGGGCCTATCGCGACGCCATCCTGTCCGCGGCCGCGAACCTCGACCTGGATTCGGCGTTCAACGTCTCAGTGCCCAACGTCCTGGTCGGCCTGGCCATCGGCGCCGCCGTAGTGTTCATGTTCTCCGGCCTGGCCATTAACGCCGTGTCTCGGGCCGCGGGCGCAGTAGTATACGAGGTGCGCCGGCAGTTCCGCGACAATCCCGGCATCATGGATGGGTCGGTACGCCCGCAGTACGGGCGGGTGGTCGACATCTGCACCAAGGATTCACTACGTGAGTTGGCCACTCCGGGCCTGCTCGCGGTGCTGGCCCCGATCGCGGTGGGCTTCGGCCTCGGCGTTGGTCCGCTCGCCGGCTATCTGGCCGGGGCGATCGTCACCGGTACCCTAATGGCGATCTTCCTCGCCAATTCCGGCGGCGCCTGGGACAACGGCAAGAAGCTGGTCGAGGATGGCCACCACGGTGGCAAGGGCTCCGATGCACACGCCGCCACCGTGATCGGTGACACCGTCGGCGACCCGTTCAAGGACACCGCGGGCCCGGCGATCAACCCGCTGATCAAGGTGATGAACCTGGTCTCCGTGCTGATCGCACCAGCGATCGTCACGATCTCGGCCCTGCCGAACGCATCCTCGCTGCGGACCCTTATCGCCGGGCTCGCCGTAGCGGTGATCGTGGCGGCGGTGGTGGTGTCCAAGCGGCGGTCCACCTCACTGGTGGACACGGAGCCCGCTCAGATGCGCGCGTGACCATGCGT
Source organism: Actinomycetota bacterium (assembly GCA_030860695.1). Classification (GTDB taxonomy): domain Bacteria; phylum Actinomycetota; class Actinomycetes; order Mycobacteriales; family Pseudonocardiaceae. The sequence goes on along the minus strand of JALZHU010000101.1, from coordinate 7,274 downwards.
CACCGCGTGACCCGGACCAAGGAGTAATCGTGCGCTCACCACGTCGCCGTATCGGTGTCACCACCGGCCGAGCCGGCAATCCGGCCACCGCCGGCCGAGCCGGCAATCCGGCCGTTGTCTTGCTGGCCCTCGGCTTAGCGCTTACTGGATGCGGCTCCGGCGACGACGTCAAGCCGGCTGCCCCCCAAGGTTCTGACCCAACGGCCTGGGCGGGCGCGTTCTGCGGTGGCCTCGGCGAAGTGATCGCCGGAGTGGCCGCGATCGCGAAGGCGCAGCCGACCCCGCAGGGCCAGAAGGACGGGCTGCTCGCCTTCTCGGACAGTGTCCAGCGGGGGTTCGCCGATACCGCCCGCAAGCTCGAGCAGCTCGGCCCACCGGGGATCACCAATGGCAAGCAGGTGCATGACACCGCAGTAAACTTTTTCGCCACCACGGCCGAAACGGTCGGTGACCAGCGTGACAAGCTCGCCGCGTTGGACGCGAACGACCCGGAGTTCGTGCAGAAGGCCAGCCAACTCGCTGGCCCCGATCTCAGTGGCGCCAGCGCCACGATGCGGGACCTGACCAACAATAATGAGTTGACGCCGGCATTTCGTGCCGCGCCGGAGTGCCAGCGACTGGGCGCCGCCGCGGGTCAGCGATAGGCGCACAACGCGCTGGTCCACCCGCGTGGCGTAACGCGGAATTGCGGTCGCTCGCGACACGTTGTGCGACGCTGACTGCCCCCGGGCGCCGGGTTGTGCACACTGGGGCGCGGGGACCGGGGCATCAGCAGTCGTACACCGAGGTGAGTGAGCGTGGCACGATCGAAAACGACGGCAGGTCCGGGTGGCAAGTCCGGCGGTGGTAGGCGCGGCAGGACCACTGTGAAGACCGCGTCCGGCGCCCAAAACAGCGTCGCCGCCAACGGCTCTGGCCGCCGTCTGGTGATCGTGGAATCGCCCGCCAAGGCTCGCAAGATCGCCTCTTACCTCGGGTCGAACTACGTGGTGGAGTCCTCGCGGGGGCACATCCGGGACTTGCCTAGGGGGGCAGCCGATGTGCCTGCCAAGTACAAGGGTGAATCCTGGGCGCGGCTGGGCGTGGACGTTGATCACGCTTTCGAGCCGCTGTACATCGTCACCCCGGACAAGAAGTCCACGGTGACCGAACTCAAAAACGCGCTCAAGAGCGTCGACGAGCTCTACCTCGCTACCGATGAAGACCGCGAGGGCGAAGCCATCGCCTGGCATCTGGTGGAGACTCTCAAGCCCAAGGTGCCGGTGCACCGGATGGTCTTTCACGAGATCACCGAGCCTGCCATCCGCGCGGCTGCGGAAAACCCCCGCGACCTCGATCAGGACCTGGTCGACGCGCAGGAGACCCGGCGGATCCTGGACCGGCTTTACGGGTATGAGGTCTCTCCGGTGCTATGGCGCAAGGTGATGCCGAAGCTGTCTGCCGGGCGAGTGCAATCTGTGGCCACCCGCATCATCGTGCGGCGCGAACGCGAGCGGATGGCCTTCATCTCGGCGTCCTACTGGGACCTGTCGGCCACGCTGGATGCAGGCCCGGACGCGACTCCCCGCACGTTTGGTGCTCGATTGGTCGATGTCGACGGCCGCCGGGTGGCTACCGGGAGGGACTTCGGCACGGATGGGCAGCCCAAGCGCTCGGACAGTAATCTGCTGATCATCGATGAGGTATATGCCGGCCGGCTCGCCGAGGCGCTCGCGGCTGTTCCGCTAACCGTTTCAAGTGTCGAGGAGAAGCCCTACACCCGGCGGCCCTATGCACCGTTCATGACCTCCACACTGCAACAGGAGGCCGGTCGAAAGCTGCGCTTCTCAGCGGAGCGGACGATGCGCACAGCCCAACGACTCTACGAGAACGGCTACATCACCTACATGCGGACCGACTCCACCACGCTGTCGGAGACGGCGATCGCGGCGGCCCGAGCCCAGGCCCGCGAACTCTATGGTGAGCGGTACCTGCACGACGGGCCGCGGCAGTACACCCGCAAGGTCAAGAACGCGCAGGAGGCGCACGAGGCGATCCGGCCCGCCGGGGAGAACTTTGCGACACCAGGCCAGCTAGCCGGTGCGCTGGACACTGACGAATTCCGGCTTTACGAGCTGATCTGGCAGCGGACCGTGGCTTCTCAGATGGCCGACGCCCGCGGCACCACCATGAGCGTGCGGATCATTGGCAACGCATCGACAAGTGACCCGATTGCCGGCTCAGCCGGCGGTGAGCGAATTGCCGGCTCAGCCGGCGGTGAGCGAATTGCCGGCTCAGCCGGCGGTGAGCACTGCACATTCGCCGCATCCGGTCGCACCATCACTTTTCCCGGCTTCCTCAAGGCCTACGTCGAGACCGTGGACGACGAAGCCGGCGGGGAAGCCGACGATGCCGAGCGCAGGCTTCCCCAGCTGACCGAGGGCCAGCAGCTCACCGCCGTCGAGTTGGTGCCTGAGGGGCACAGCACCAACCCGCCGCCCCGCTACACCGAGCCGAGCCTGGTCAAAGCCCTCGAAGAACTGGGTATCGGCCGCCCGTCCACCTACTCCTCAATCATCAACACCATCCAGGACCGCGGATACGTATGGAAGCGCGGTACGGCGCTGGTGCCGTCGTGGGTAGCCTTCGCCGTAGTGGGACTCCTGGAGCAGCACTTTGAGTGCCTGGTCGACTACGACTTCACCGCCGCCATGGAGGACGAGCTCGACTCCATCGCCTCCGGCGCGCAGCACCGCACCGACTGGCTGACCGGCTTCTACTTCGGCTCGGAGCAAGGCGGCACCATGTCGGTGGCCCGCTTTGGTGGGCTCAAGAAGCTGGTCGGGGTGAATCTCGAAGAAATCGACGCTCGTGAAGTCAATTCCATCCGGCTGTTCACCGATGATGCCGGCCACGACGTGGTGGTCCGGGTGGGCCGCTACGGCCCGTACCTGGAAAGAAGCGTCGATGGTGAGTCCCAGCGGGCCAACCTGCCAGACGACCTGCCGCCCGACGAGCTGACCGCCGAGATCGCCGAAAAGCTCTTCGCCACCCCGATAGAGGGCCGCTCGCTGGGCACCGATCCGGTGACCGGGCACGAGATCATCGCCAAGGAGGGCCGCTATGGGCCCTACGTCACCGAGGTGCTGCCCGAGGACAGCAACCTAGAAAAAGGCCCAGAAAAAGGAGCGGCGAAGAAGCCCAAGCCACGGACCGGCTCGCTGTTCAAGTCCATGAGTCTGGAAACGGTGACCCTGGACGACGCGCTGCGGCTGCTTTCGCTACCCCGGGTGGTGGGCACCGACCCGGATACCGGCCAAGAGATCACCGCGCAAAACGGGCGCTACGGCCCCTACCTCAAGAGGGGAACGGACTCGCGGTCGTTGGCCGACGAGGAGCAGATCTTCACGATCACCCTCGACGAGGCGCGCAAGATCTATGCCGAGCCCAAGCGGCGGGGCCGTCAAACCGCTGCCAAACCGCCGCTGCGCGAGCTGGCCCCGGATCCGGTAACCGGCAAACCGATGGTCGTCAAGGAGGGCCGCTTCGGGCCGTACGTCACCGACGGAGCAGGAATCAACGCATCGCTACGCAAGGGTGACAGCGTGGAGACGCTCACCGATGAGCGCGCCGCTGAGCTGCTGGCCGAGAAGCGCGCCAAGGGACCCGCTGCTACCCAGCGCGGTGGCGGTCGGTGGGTCACCACGTCAGCCTGATTGTTGGCTCCGCCAACGGTTGGCCTGATTGTTGGCTCCGCCAACGGTTGGCATTACGGCACCTCGTAGGAGTGCCAAACGTGCGACCATGGCATGGTGAGCGAGCCGATGTCGGACGCCTTATTCGGGGCCGACGGTACCGAATCGCCCGAGTTGCTACCCGATCCGTCGGGGCGCGGCAGATGGCGGGATGTGGCGGAGTTGCCGCCATTGGAGCTGCCCGCCGTCCCGGACGCCAGCGCGATGCGGGAAGCGATCGTCGCTGCACTCGGTGAAGATCCCAACGGGCCGGTGAATCAGGACCCTGCCGCGGCGCCTGCACCCCAGCCTGCCGCCCAGCCGAACGCCCCCCACCAGGACGCCCCCCAGCCGAACACCACCCAGCAGGACGCTTCCCAGCCGAACGTCGCCCAGCAGGACGCCTCACGCCCTCCAACGCCGCCCAGGCCCGGCGGGCCGAATTACCGCCCGCCATTAGCAACCACGTCTTATACACCCACGCGGCCGATTGACGTTCGCCGCCGAGGTGGCCGCCAGGGCGGCCGCGGCTTGCCGGGGCACAGCCGATCCAGTGGGGGTGCGGGTGTCGTCTACATCGTCGGGTTCATCATCATCGGGATCCTCGTGTTCAGCATCATCGCAGGGATCGTGCAATCAATATCCAGGCTTCTTCCGTGACTGGATGCCGTGGCAGACTCTGCGCGTTGTTGACGGTAGGTAGAGGTGGGGGAGCTGTGCTGCGATGCGTGTCGTCACGGCTGTGCTGATGCTGGTCGCCGTGGTGGCTGGCTGCTCGGCAGGGAACGGGCAGCCCGACGATGCCGAGGCAGCGCCGGAACCATCGTTCAGAGCACCCGACGACCCGATCCGGCCAGTGCAGAATCCGAAGAATCTGGCCGCCATTCAGCCGTGCCTGTTGCTCACCCCGGTGCAACTCGAGATCAATCGGATCGACCAGCCCGGCCGGCCCAAGGACGTCCTAGGCAACACCGGATGCGAGTGGGACGACAAGGCGCGCACCCGCCAGTTTGCGGTGTTCATAGATATCGGCAACGACGTCCTGGGCAACGTCTATAGCCAACGAAGTGCGTTCCCGGTCTTCGAAGTCACCCAGGTGGCGAGCCAGCCAGCAATCCGCACCAAGGACAGCGTGGACGGCACTAGCTGTTACTTCCGCGTCGCTGTGGCTGATACTCAGACGCTGATCGTTCGGTTCACCTTGCTGCGGCAGGGCCGCGAGGATCCGTGTGGGCCGGCGAAGATGGTCGCCGAGGCCGTCATCGGCAACTTGCCACCGCTGACGGGCTGAGAGCGGCGAGCGCTGTGGCACACTCTGCGCCTCCTCGGCGTCACGCCTTCAACTCGCGCAGCGGCCGCAACACCTGCTTGACTCCATCCGATGTGATGGTAAGGGCGCCATCACAGCTAACCACGTGGAGCAGCATGGACCGCCAAGCTGAGCACAACCTGGCAGGATCCACTGCGCATCGGGTGCGCGGGGTGCTGGCTATTCCCGCGTTCCGGCGGCTGTGGGGCGTCACGGCGATCACCGCGATCGCGGAGTGGCAGTCTCTGCTGGCGCTGTCCGCGCTGGCCACCCAACTGACCACTGGCTACCAGGCGCAGAGCTTCGCGCTTGGTGGAGTGGTCGCCACCAAGCTGTTGCCCGCCATGGTGCTCGGGCCGCTGGCCGGGGCGCTGGCCGACAAGCTAGACCGGCGGCACGTGATGGTGGTCTGCGATGTGCTGCGCGCCGGTCTGTTCCTGTCCATCCCGCTGGTCGGATCGCTGGCGTGGCTGTTCATCGCGACCTTCCTCATCGAGCTCTGCGCGCTGTTCTGGATCCCGGCCAAGGACGCCTCAATCCCCAACCTGCTGCGCGGCCGCGATCAGGTGGAGACCGCCAATCAACTCTCGCTGATCATGACGTACGGGCTGGCCGTGCTGGTCGCTGCAGGGGTATTCACCGCGCTGTCCAAGCTCGGCCCGGTGCTCAGCCAGGCCGGGCTGATCCCCGGTGCCGAAGGAGCGGCCTACCTGGCGCTGGCCATCAACGGCTTCGCCTACGCGTTCTGCGCGATCATGGTGGGAATCCGGATCCCGGAGATCTCCGGCCAGGCTGTGACCCGGCGTGGCCCCCAACCCGGCCTGCTCGCGATGTTGCGCGACGGTGTCGTTTTTGTCCGCGGTACACCGCTGGTCCGCGGCCTGGTCATCGGGATCATCGGCGCCTTCGCCGCGGGCGGGGCCGTGATCGCCTGCGCGAAGCTCTACTCCACCAGCTTGGGCGGTGGCGACGCCGCCTATGGGCTGCTGTTCGCGTCGCTGTTCATAGGCCTCGGACTGGGCATGGTGCTGGCGCCCCAGGCGGCTTGCCGGATCCGGCACCGCAGATTGTTCGGACCGGCAATCGTGGCGGCCGGACTGGCGCTGGTCGCCGTGGCGCTGGCACCGCACCTGCTTGCCGCTCTAGTCGCCGTCATTATGGTGGGCTGTGCCGCGGGTGTCGCCTTCCTGACCGGCCTGACCATCATCGGGGCGCAAGTCGCCGATGAGATGCGGGGCCGCACCATTGCCTTCGTCCAGTCGCTGGTCCGGCTGGACCTGCTGGCCGCGATGGCCCTGGTCCCGCTCGCGGTCGGGCTGGTCCAGCAACGCACCATCACCCTGTTCAGCGAGCCGGTGACCATCGACGGCACCCGCCCGGTGCTGCTGTGCGCGGGGCTGCTGGCGGCCATGGTTGGTGTGACCGCCCACCGCCAGATGGACGACCGGCTGGATGGGTCGTTGCTGGCCGACCTGCGGGCCGCACTACGTAGACGTTCCCCATCGGATCCTTCAGGAGGTCGGGGATGAGCGTGTGGGCCGGTCTGGTTGGGCAGGATCCCGCCATTGCGACCCTGACGGAAGCCGCCCGGTCGGCGGCAAGCACCGCACCGGCTGGAGCGATGACGCACGCCTGGCTGTTCACCGGTCCCCCGGGCAGCGGTCGTTCGGTCGCAGCGCGGGCCTTCGCCGCCGCCCTGCAGTGCACCGATGCACAGGCCGGGCCGGGGTGTGGCGCCTGCCAAGGCTGCCGGATCACGCTGGCCGGCACCCACCCCGACGTCCGTGAAGTGATCCCCGAAGGCCTGTCCATCTCGGTGGCGGACATGCGCGTGCTGGTCGCCGGTGCGTCCCGGCGACCCTCGGCCGGCCGTTGGCAGGTGCTGCTCATCGAGGACGCCGACCGGCTCACCGAAGGCGCAGCCAACGCACTGCTCAAGGCGGTGGAGGAGCCCCCGCCGAGGACAGTGTTTTTGCTTTGCGCGCCGTCGGACCACCCAGAGGACATCGTGGTGACGCTGCGCTCGCGCTGCCGACTAGTGGGGTTGCGGACCCCGCCGGCCGCCGCGATCGCCGACGTGCTGATGACGCGGGATGGGGTGGACGCCGGCATCGCGCGGTGGGCCGCCTCGGTGTGCGGCGGCCACGTCGGTCGAGCCCGCCGGTTGGCCACTGATCCCGAGGCCCGGGCCCGCCGGGAGGCGGTGCTGCGGGCGCCGACGGCGCTGCGCTCCCCAGCTGACGTTTTCACGC
>JALZHU010000380.1 GCA_030860695.1 Actinomycetota bacterium | reverse complement strand
CTATTCCTCGCTCAGTTCCGCGTTCATGTTCACAAAGTCTTCAGCTAACGCAGCACTGGGCGGTTTCAAGCCTCCCCCCGCAGGGCGACTCCAAAGGGCCAAACCTTCATCTCTCACGCAGCACCGCCTCCAGATGCTCTGCCTACATCAAGCCCCCTTCAGCGTTCGTGACACACGGAACCGAAACCCGGCGAAGCCCGATCTCGGTGCGGACACTCGGGAAGGACGACGACGCATCAACTTAGCCTGCCCGCTTGCGATGATCGCCGATGCAACAGTGCCCGTCGGTGATCGCGAAGCGCCACTCGACACCGCCGAGGGTGACGGCGAGGTCCCGGGCCAGCTCAGCGTGGACAATTCCCACCCGGCGAGCTCGGCCGGGTACTGGTCATGGCCCAGCAGCGTGGACAACCGCACCCGCAACTCCCGGCCCGCTCCACCCGAGACGGTGGGGACCGGCCGGCCCTGCGCATCCACCGGCGCGGCATAGCCTCCCTGGCCCTGTGCTCTGTCGTTGCTGTCCTCCCCGCTTCGGCCCTCGCCGGTGGGATGCTGACCCTGGTCTTCGGGTTCGTCGCGCTGGCCGGCGGCGAGCAGCTGGTTAATGATCTCCGCGTCATCCAGGCCGGTGTAGCTACCGTCGGTCATCCCCAGAAACAGATCCGCCCTGATGTGATCGATCGGGCGCGGGTCTCCGGCGCGTTTGACCGCTTTGGCCAGCGCGTCGATGTGTCCGCTGGCAGCGGCGACCTGGTCCACGAGCAGGTTGTACCCGGACAGGTTCGCCGACCCATCCGGGTTGCGATACCCGACTACCTTGCACTCTGCCACGGCTTCTCGTAGCGGCGCCGGGCCCACTCCGAGTCGATGGCGATGGCCAGTTTCTTGATTTCCCTCGATCAGCTGCCCCGTGGTCAGCCCCGGCACCCGCGGCAGCAGCTCCTCGCACAGCGCACGGGCCTGCTCCACGGACAGCTCGGTAGTCCATTCCGACAGCACCCGGGCGCGCGGCTCGTCCAGCGCGCCAGCGTCCATCGCGGCGTGTACCGCCGGCAGCCGGGTGATGAGGTCATAAGCCAGCCAGAACTGGGCATTGGCAGCGAGGCCGGTCAACACCAGCGCGGCGCGGATCTCATCGGCGGAGAACTCATCCGGCGCCGCCATCCGGGGCGCTACATCAGCTGGACCCTCATCACACAGCCCGACCTCCACCATGGTGGCCATTAACCGGGCTCGTTCATGATTCACCTGCCGGTGCTGGGCCTTGAGCACCTCCACACAATCAAAATCGGACAACCGAGACAGCTCAATGCCGGCCAGAACACGCGCCAACTCCGGGCCCGGCGGAATCTCCGCCAGGTCCTGGGAATCAGCTGCCGAACGCTCACGAATAGCACGCTACAAGCCGGCACTGACAAAAGCCGGCGACTCGCACAGCCCGGCACCCACACCCTGCCATCACGAGCCGACACACGACAGGGATTGTCACGGTGAAGACATTGGCGCACGTCACCGGTTCGGTCCTGGCGGGCGGAGATCAGGCCGAGGTCAGGTGCACCAATCACGCACGCCCTATTGAGGATGCGGCCAAGTTGGCGCGCTACCCACCGTCACCGAGACCGGCGTCGCGGGCGAGCGCAACGGCCTCAGCGCGACTATGAGCGTGGAGCGGACTGAGGATCTCGGTGACCGGTTGCGGAGCACTGTCGCCCACGTCCGGTCGGTCGTACCTGGCCTGCGGCCTCTAACCGACGGTGACCGACTTGACGGATCAACGCACATGCTGGCCGGCAATCTGAGCTATCAGTAGATCGGTGAATTTTTCTGCGGCATCGGCGTCGAATTGTTCGTAGCGGTAACGGACGACCAGTGCAAGCTGCTGCCCGCTGGTGGCGACGCCAACAGAGACGCTGCAGGTAGGATCGCACGGCGGAGAGAACCACAGCTCCGGTGGCTCAGAGTCGGGCTTGGCGGCGAAGTTGGGTGGCTCAGGAATGCGGCCTAGGTTCGACAGCATCGCGGTGTCGACTAACCGATCATCGGTCAGCTGTATCAATTTTGGCACCGCACGCTTGATTCCCAGCGGCGCTTTCTTGGTACCTTCGAGAAGGTCGAATAAACCATATGCACGGTCGTTTCGTCGCATCTCGTAGGTCTGTTTGGCCACTGCAGTAGTCGCGGTTGCCAGGTCCACCCGATCCTCCGGCATGGTGGAAACGCTGACCATCGACGTGAGGTTGCTGACGACGTCCCACAAGCGGTCAGCAGGGCGGACATTGATCGGCATCTGGACCCCCACCCGACCGGTGGGGACGCCGTGCTTGGCGTTCCAGGATTGCACGGTCACGTGCAGCGCGGCGACCAGGACGTCGTTGATCGTGGAGTCGGGCGGCCGCTGCATGAGCGCCGGCGTCGTGGTCTCGCCAATGTCGAGGGTTCGAAAGAGGAATTCAAAGCCATCGCGGTCGGTACCGCCGACTACCGCAATCCGGCTCGGCGGATCGAGCGCCTCTCGAAGTCGTCGCAGCCCCTCCAACTGCCGCGCCCACTTCTCGCTCCGTGTCTTCGGGGCCAGAAACGAGCCGAGGTCGCGGGCCTGGGCAAGCGGTAGTGGATCCGGCGGGTCGGGTTCACCGTGATATTCCCGGGCGATGGTCTGCATCAGGCGCAGCGCACCGACTCCGTCGGCGACGATGTGGCTGGCCGACAGCAAGACGAGATCCCCACCGGGCCGTCGGGCCAGCACAACACGAAACCCGGGAGCGGTGTCCAGTGCGATGGCCGGGGTGTATAGCTCAGTCCGCAGTCGGTGCAGCGCGGTACCGTCCGGACAGTCCACCACGCGGAGCGGATCCAGATCCACCTCATCGGCAACGTCCCATTGATAAGAAGTCTCGCCGTTGCGTGCCGGTGTCAGTCGAGCGCGGGCCATCGTGTGACGCCGACAGCAGTTCAGCACCGCCTGTCGGAGCCCGGCCTCGTCCAGGTGATGATCAGCGCCTAGCTCGAACTGAACGTTCCACGACGCGCGCGTCTCCTGCAGAAGCAAGAGCGATTCATCCAACATGGTTAACGGCAGTGACGACGAGACAGGCACGGTGGTATCCCCTAGTCGACGTTTACCCGACACGTTAGGCGGCTCCGGCAGAACCCGCAGCGCCACGCAGCCGCTGCGAGATCACCGTGGTAATGCCGTCACCGCGCATGCTTACCCCGTACAGCGCGTCGGCAACCTCCATTGTCGCCTTCTGGTGCGTGATCACAATCAGCTGCGAGCGCTCTCGTAAGAGTTCGAACAACTCGAGCAAGCGGTTCAGATTGGTGTCATCCAGCGCCGCCTCCACCTCGTCGAGCACGTAGAAGGGCGAGGGCCGAGCCCGAAAGATGGCAACCAGCATGGCCACGGCAGTCAGCGACTTCTCCCCGCCGGACAGCAGTGACAGCCGCTTGACCTTCTTGCCGGGCGGGCGGGCCTCGACCTCAATGCCGGTGGTGAGCATGTCGTCGGGCTCGGTGAGCACTAACCGACCCTGCCCGCCAGGGAACAGCGCGGCGAAGACGGTCTCGAACTGGCGCGCCACGTCGTCAAAGGCCTCGGTGAAGACTTCGAGGATCTTCTCGTCGACCTCGGCGACGACGGTGAGCAGGTCACGCCGGGTGGCCTTGAGGTCCTCCAGTTGGGTGGACAGGAACTTGTAGCGCTCCTCGAGCGCGGCGAACTCCTCCAACGCCAGGGGGTTGACCTTGCCGAGCAGGGCCAGATCGCGCTCGGCCCGCTGGGCGCGGCGGGTCTGCGTGGCCCGTTCATAGCGGGCCGGCTGGGGGGCGTTGACCTGCTCGCCGCGCCGCACCGCCGCCTCGTAATCGGCCACCTCGGTCGCCGACGGAGGCACCGGCACCGCGGGCCCGTACTCGGTGATGAGGTCATCCAGACCGATGCCGAAGTCCTCGGAGATCTTGGTCTCGAGCTGCTCGATGCGCAGCCGCTGCTGGGCGCGCAGCAGCTCGTCGCGATGCACCGTGTCGGTGAGCGTCTCCAGCTCCCCGGCGAGTTCGCGAACCACAGCTCGGACCTCGGCCAGGCCCTGCTCCCGTTGCGCCCGCTCGGCGACCACCGCGTCCCGCTCGGCCGCGGCCCGCTGCAGCGATATTTCGATGCGGCCCAACGCGAGCTCTCCGGCCCGCACGACCTCTGCGGCCACCGCGGCACCACGC
>JALZHU010000100.1 GCA_030860695.1 Actinomycetota bacterium | reverse complement strand
GCCAGGCAACCAGCTGACGGAAGATCAGATATAGCAGTCGTACCGCCACGACCGACGATCATGCCCCACGGCAACTGTCCAGCGATGCCGCAGGCCACCGCCGCGGATGGCCAGTTCGGCACCCACAGGCGACATTGTAGCTACCGGCAAGGCAAGCTTGGTCCTGAGAATCAGCAGTCTCGACACCAACAACGAGTCCGGTACCGCGCAAATCCAGATCGTCGAAGAAGCCACCACCGACCCCGGGCTGTTCAGCCACATCAAGCGTTTCACCACACTGCACCTCACCAAACAACATCAGCTCGTGCCGCCGAACAGCGCCGCCACCGTGACCAACCTCAGCGCGTGGCCCGACAATCTTCAGCAGCCGATCGCCCACGTCGAGGCGAACCAGGGCTTCCTCCTGGACTGGGACGGCCCCACCGCCGACGTCGAATACACCATCACCTGCGACACCGCGTCGCTGAAAAATCCGGACCAGCTGCTGAAGCCCGCCCGGCTCCAGACCCAGTGGCACTGCGAGGGCATCACGAGAGACACCACCTTCATCCTCGGCGCACACAGGCTCGGGCAGCGCCTCACCAGCTACCACTCCATCACGGTGACGGTCACCGACCTCACCCTACCGTCGCTCACCGCCGGCACGCTGAATGCCACTACAACTACCGCCCACGGCGCCATCGCAGGGACACGGACGACTCTCACCGACACTCTTACCGGTGGGAAGATCGAGGCCACGGAACTCACTACCGGCAACGGCAGCATCGCCGGAGGCACACTTCGCGCCAGCCAACTTCAACTCAATTCCGGTGATCTCAACACAGCCAGCCTGTCAACCAACAACCTTGATCTCACCGGTGACTACACGACGCTGACCATCAAAAAGCTCACCGTCACCAGCAGGCTCACCGCACCCTCAATCCGCAAGACCGGGCCTGACGGTACATGAGTGAAGATGCGCGACACGGTTCGGTTCGCCTCCGCTCACGGGTTGCAGCGCGGGGCAGAGAGGTTCACTGTTGTTCCATGGCGTCGATCAGACTCTTTGGGCGCATGTCGGTCCAGTGCTCGTTGACATAGTTCACACAAGACTGTCGATCCGTGCTAGCCAGCACGATCGACCACCCTACGGGAACATCGGCGAAGACGGGCCACAGCGAGTGCTGGCCCTCATCATTTACCAGTACGTGGAAAACGCCGTTCTCATCGTCAAATGGAGTGCTCACCACGACTCCTCTGATGGTTGTTGATGATGTCGAGATGTTCGGCCAGTACTCGGCCGATGTGGGCCAGTGGTGTGGGCTGTGTCATGGTGTTGTGCGTGCACGCGATCTCGTGGGTCTCGATGTGGCCGTTGACCAGAGATCGCCAGGTCTCGCTGGTGGACGCGTCCGCTGCCTTGCCGTGCATCGCGCGGAAGTACAGCAGGTCGCCGTGGAAACAGCCCACGGGCGAGATCGGCTTGAGCGTGGCGTTGTGGGTGTAGATCTCGATAAATGCTGCGACGTGGCGTTCCTCCAGGTTAGCCAGTAGTTCATCCTCATCGCGGAGGATCGCCGCGACCTCGGACACACTCAGCGGCGGGCGATCACCATTGGGCGAGGCGTGGCCTGCGACCTCGACGAGTAGAAGAGCCAGCAGCTCATGCTCCTCCAGCAGAGGGTGGCGCACTCGTCGCGAGCCCAGGGGGAAGGAGTCGAGCATGGCCAGCAGTGCTACTGATTCGCCCTGGTTTTGTAAGTGGACGGCGATGGCATGGGCTACGCCGCCGCCGAAGGACCAACCCAGCAGGTGGTACGGCCCGGTGGGTTGCACAGTGCGGATGTGGTCGACGTAGTCGGTGACCATGTCCTCCAGCGTGGTCGGGAGTGAGCCCGGGTGGGCCAGGGCCGCTGCTTGCAGTCCGTAGATGGGGTAGGCAGGTCCTAGATGGCGGATCAGTCCGGAGTAACACCAGCTAAGGCCACCGGCCGGGTGGATGCAGAACAGAGAAGGCCGTATCCCGTGTGCGCGAAGGGGCAGCAGCACGTCGAACGCATTTCGCTGCGTATTGGTGTCCAGCAGCCGCGCCAACCCCGCCACCGTGGGCGCCTCGAACAGCGCCCGAATCGACAGCTCCACGCTGAGGGTGGCGCGGATCCGGGAAATCAACCGGGTGGCCAACAGTGAATGCCCACCCAGGTCAAAAAAGTCATCATCGACGCTAACCTCGCCTAGGCCCAGCACCTCAGCGAATAACTCAGCAAGCAGCTGTTGTTGGGGTGTTCTGGGTGCCCGGCCGGTCACGACCGACCCGAACTCCGGCACGGGCAACGCTGCCCGATCCACTTTCCCGTTCGGTGTCAGCGGTAACGAATCCAATACCATAGACGCTGCGGGCACCATGTATTCGGGCAGTCGCTGACGCAGAAACTCTCGCAACACATCCGGCCGGCAACCAGCATCGGTAGCGGGTACGACGTAGGCGACCAGTCGCTTATCCTCGGGCCGATCTTCGCGGGCGATGACCACGGCCTGCGCGACGTCAGGGTGCTCTCTTAGCAGGGTTTCAATCTCACCCGGCTCGATCCGGAACCCCCGGACCTTGACTTGATCATCCGCGCGTCCCACAAACTCCAGGTTGCCGTCTGTGCGCCAGCGGACCAGATCCCCGGTGCGATACATCCGCTCACCCGCCGGACCGAACCGACACGCCACAAACCGCTCCGCAGTCAGGTCGGGCCGGCCCAGATAACCTCGCGCGAGGCCCGCCCCAGCGATATACAACTCACCGGCCACCCCCACCGGCACCGGGCACAAACCACCATCCAGCACAAACACCCGAGTATTAACAATCGGCCGACCAATCGGTGGCGGCGGCTGCGTCATCTTTGACAGCGGGCTGCTCAGCGTGGCGCAGACCGTCGCCTCGGTCGGCCCGTACGCATTCACCAGTCGCCGACCGCATGACCACCGGGAAACCAACTCCGCCGAACATGCCTCGCCCCCGACGACCAACGTCTCCAAGCCCGCCAAGCCAGCCGGTGACGCTCCGGCCAACGCCGCCGGCGGGATCAAGGCGTGACTGACACGCTGATTAGCCACCACACTGACAAGGGCCTCACCGGCCAACGGGCCCGGGGATGGAACAACCAAAGCTGCCCCGACCGCGAACGCCATTAACAACTCCATGACCGATGCGTCGAAGCTGAGTGAGGCGAACTGCAACACCCGGCTGCGGGCGTCGATCTTGAATCGGTCGATTTGGGCCGCGGCGAGACTGGAGATGCCCACATGCGATACAACGACGGCTTTGGGGGTGCCGGTGGAGCCGGAGGTGTAGATGACGTAGGCGGGGTGCTGAGAAAGAAGTGGGATGGCGCGGTCGGTGTCGGTGGGATCGCTATCTGGGCATTGACTCAACGTCGTGAGGGTGTCGGGGTCATCGAGCACCAGCCGCGATGGGGCCGCGTCATCGGGGACACACCCCGATGTCTGGGTGCTGGTGAGCAGCAGCACCGGTGCGGCGTCACCGAGCATGAAGGTGATCCGGGCAGGCGGGTAGTCCGGGTCCAGGGGCAGGTAGGCGCCGCCGGCCTTGACCACCGCCAGGATTGCCATGATCAGCTCTGGTGAGCGGGGTAGCGCCAGGGCCACGATCTGTTCTGGACTCACGCCTTGGGTGATCAGCAAATGCGCGAGCTGGTTTGCCTTGGCGTTGAGTTCAGTATAAGACAGGGTGGTGTTCTCGAACACAACGGCGATCGCGTCGGGGGTGGCGTGCGCCTGGGTTTCGAACAGTTCAGGTAGACAGGTCTGGGGTATGGGGTGAGTGGTGTCATTCCAAGTGTCCAGCAGCTGGTGGCGTTCGTGGGTGGTGAGGATGTCAATGCGTCCGAGGGGCTGGTCCGGGTCGGCGACCGCGGCCTCTAATAGCCGCACCCAGCGCGCGCAGAGTGTTTCGATTGTGGCGGGGTCGAACAAATCGCTGGCGTATTCGACAATGCCGTCGATGCCCTCAGCGCTGCCGTCTGCGCGGCGGCGCTCGGAGAGCAGGAAGGACAGGTCGAATTTGGCTGTTCCGGTCGGTGCCGGCACGACCCTGGTGTCCAGTCCGGGCAGCTCGAAGTTGGCTTTAGGGGTGTTCTGCAACGCGAGCACGATCTGGAATAGTGGGTGGTGGGCCAGGGAGCGGGTCGGGTTGAGGATTTCGACGAGGTATTCAAACGGCACGTCTTGGTGGACGTAGGCACCCAGCGCGGTCTCGCGGACCCGGGCCAGTAGCTGGGTGAAGGTGGGGTGCCCGGAGGTGTCGGTGCGCAGCACCAGGGTGTTGACGAAAAACCCGACCAGGTCATCCAGGGCGCTATCGGTGCGCCCGGCGATCGGGGACCCGATCGGGATGTCCTCACCGGCGCCCAGTTTGCTCAGCAGCGCGGCCAGCCCGGCTTGCAGGACCATGAACACACTGGCCCCGGCGTGGCGGGCCAACCCTGCCAGCCCTTGGTGCAATGTCGGTTCGATCCGTACGGTCAGGTACTCACCGCGGTGGGAAGCTATCGCCGGGCGGGGGCGGTCGGTGGGCAGTGTGAGTTGTTCGGGTAGCCCGGCCAGGGCCTGGGTCCAGTAGGTGATCTGGGTAGTGAACAGGCTGTCCGGATCGGCTTGGTCACCCAGGAGCCGGTGTTGCCACAGGGTGTAATCGGCGTATTGCACCGGCAACGGCGCCCACCCCGGCGCCCGGTCTTGGCAGCGCGTGGCATACGCGGTGGCCACATCCCGTGACAGTGGGCCCATCGACCACCCATCACTGGCGATGTGATGCACCACCACCAACAGCACCTGCTCCGCAGGACCGAGCACGAACAACTCCGAGCGCACCGGTGGCTGGGTCGCGAGGTCAAACTCGTACCGCGCCGCGGCAGCCAACACCCCAGGCAGCGCCGTCTCGGTTGTGTCAGTGACCGCCAGCGACGGGCAGGCTATTTGCGCGTCCAGGACCTGCTGGTAGGGCACGCCGTCGAGTTGGGGGAAGATCGTGCGCAAGCTCTCATGGCGAGCCACCACATCCGCGAGCGCGGCGTGCAACGCTGGGCGGTCCAATTCCCCTGATAGGCGTAGCGCGAAGGGGATGTTGTAGGTGGCACTGGGGCCTTCGAGTTGGTGGAGGAACCACAGCCGGCGTTGCGCAAACGACAACGGAATTACTTCAGGCCGCTCGTATCGGCTCAGCGCCAGCCTGGCTGGCCCCGCGTCGCCCAGGCACGCAGTCACCCCGGCCACCGTCGAGGTTTCGAACAGGGCACGCAGCTCCAGTTCCACACCCAACGTGGCGCGGATGCGGGCGATCAGCCGGGTGGCCAGCAGGGAATGCCCACCCAGATCAAAAAAGTCATCATCGATGCTGACCCCGGCCAGGCCCAACACCTCAGCGAACAACTCACACAACAACTGTTCCTGCGGGGTCCGCGGCGTCCGCCCGGTCCCGGCCGACCCGAACTCCGGTGCCGGCAACGCAGCCCGGTCCAATTTCCCATTCGAGGTCAGCGGCAACGCGTCGACCATCACGAGCGCAGCGGGCACCAGGTACTCCGGCAACCGCGCACGCAGAAACTCCCGCAGCACCTCCGGCCGGCAACCGGTATCGGTGGCGGGTATGACATAGGCGACCAGTCGCTTATCCCCGGGCTGATCCTCCCGGGCGATGACCACTGCCTGGGAGACATCGGGATGTCCTGTGAGCACGGTTTCGATCTCACCCGGCTCGATCCGAAACCCCCGAACCTTCACCTGATCATCCACCCGACCCACAAACACCAAATCCCCATCCGCATTCCAGCGGACCACATCCCCGGTGCGATACATCCGCTCACCCGCCGGCCCGAACGGACACGCCACAAACCGCTCCGCCGTCATCCCCGGCCGGCCCAGATAGCCTCGCGCCAACCCCGCCCCAGCGATATACAACTCACCCGCCACACCCGGAGGCACCGGCTGCAACTCAGTGTCGAGCACATATACGCGCATGTTGGCCATCGGTTGGCCGATCGACACCGTGTCCAGCACCTGGTACGGCGATCGCATCACATAATAGGTAGCGAACGTGGTGGTCTCGGTCAGACCATATACATGCGCCACAACAGCCTCGGGACACGCATCCAGCACGCGCTGAATCGCCGGAGGAGAAACCATCTCGCCCCCGGTCCACACCTGTCGCGTACCGGCAAAGCAGCCTGGGTCCTGCTCCGCCATCAGATTGAACAATGCCGTCGTCAAAAACAGGCCAGTGATCTTGTTGTGGGTGATCACCTGTTGCAAGGTGGGGAGGTCCAACTCGCCGGGTGGGGCGATGACGATCTGCCCGCCGGATAGTAATGGCACCCACAACTCATAGGTGGATGCGTCAAAGGCGTGCGGGGAGTGCAATAACACCCGCTGGTGATCCCCACCGTGCCAGCAGGGGTCTAACGCCAGATCCACCACGTCACGGTGGGTGATCGCGATGCCCTTCGGTGTCCCAGTCGAACCCGACGTGTACATCACATACGCGAGCTGCCCGGGATCACAGACAATCCCCAGATCACCGGGATCTTGGGCTGCGAGAGACGGATCAGCATCAACGATGACGACCTGCACGCTTTGTGGAAGCTGAGCGGGTCGCGTCGCCTGGTCGGTCACCAGCACCGACGCCTGGGTTTGCTCCATGATCAAACGCATCCGCGCCAGCGGATACCGACTATCCAGGGGCACATAAGTTCCCCCGGCCTTGACCACCGCCAGAATCGACACCACCACATCAACCGAGCGCTCCAGCAACACCGCCACCGCGCTCTCCCGACCCACACCCACACCAACCAACCGACGCGCAACCCGATTCGTCCGAGCATTGAGCTCGGAATAAGACAAAGCGGTGTCGCCAAAGATCACCGCGGTCGCGTTGGGTGTGGCCGCCACCTGCGCCTCGAATAATGCTGGCAGGCTGGTGGCCGGGACCGGGACTGTGGTGTTGTTGTAATCCACTAGCAGCTGGTGGCGTTCCTCAGTCGTGAGGATGTCGATGCGCCCGAGGGGTTGGTCGGGATTGTCGACTGCTGCGTGCAGCAGGTGTGTCCAGCGTGTGCAGAGTGTTTCGATGGTGGTGGGGTCGAACAAATCGCTTGCGTAGTCGATGATCCCGTCGATGCCCTGAGCGCTGCCGTCCCGCCCCCGGCGCTCGCTGAGGCTCAGTGTCAGGTCGAATTTGGCGGTGCCGGTCGGTGCCGGCACGGTGGATACCTGCAGTCCGGGTAGCTCGACGTCGACCGTGGGGGTATTTTGGACCGCGAGCATGACTTGGAACAGTGGGTGATGCGCTAGTGAGCGGGTTGGGTTGAGCACTTCCACCAGGTATTCGAAGGGCACGTCTTGGTGGGCGTAGGCACCCAGTGCAGTGTCTTTGACCCGGGTCAGGAGTTGGCGGAAGGTGGGGTGACTGGAGGTGTCGGTACGCAGCACCAGGGTGTTGACAAAGAATCCGACCAGGTCATCAAGTGCTTGGTCGGTGCGCCCGGCGATCGGGGACCCGATCGGGATGTCCTCACCGGCGCCCAGTTTGCTCAACAGCGCAGCCAGCCCGGCGTGCAGGACCATGAACAGGCTGGCCCCGGCGTGGCGGGCCAAACCCGTTAGCCCGTGGTGTAACCCCGCCTCCAACCGAACACTCACTCGTCCACCACGGTGGGAGGCAATCGGTGGGCGGGGCCGGTCGGTGGGCAACGTCAGTTGGGCGGGTAGCCCGGCCAGCGCCTGGGTCCAATAGGCCAGTTGTGTGGCGAACAGGCTGTTCGGGTCAGCCTGGTCACCGAGCAGGTGGTGTTGCCACAGTGTGTAATCAGCATATTGCACCGGCAACGGCGCCCATCCCGGTGCTCGGCCTTGGCGCCGGGCCGCATACGCGGTGGTCAGATCCCG
Source organism: Actinomycetota bacterium (assembly GCA_030860695.1). Taxonomy (GTDB): domain Bacteria; phylum Actinomycetota; class Actinomycetes; order Mycobacteriales; family Pseudonocardiaceae. The sequence goes on along the minus strand of JALZHU010000100.1, from coordinate 9,376 downwards.
CCACAGCGGGCCCATGGACCAGCCGTCAGCGGCGATGTGATGCACCACCACCAGCAGCACATGCTCGTCGGGACCGAGCACAAACAACTCCGCCCGCACCGATGGCTGGCTGGCCAAGTCAAACTCGTAGCGGACCGCCACCGCTAACGCTTCGGACAGTTGTGCTGCGGTCGTCTCGGTGACCACCAGTGGTGGGCAGGCGCTCTGCGCGGCCAGCATCTGTTGGTAGGCCACACCGTCGGACTGGGGGAAGATTGTGCGCAGGCTCTCATGGCGGGCGATCACATCAGTGAGCGCGGCCTGCAACGCATCCCGGTCCAACTCCCCGGACAGGCGTAGCGCGAGGGGAATGTTGTAGGTCGCGCTGGGGCCTTCCAGATGGTGCAAAAACCACAACCGCCGCTGCGCAAACGACAACGGAATTACTTTCGGACGCTGCTGTCGTGTCAACGTCAACCGCGCCGGTCCGGTCTCGTCTAACCGCGCAGCCAACCCCATCACCGTCGGAGTCTCGAACAACGCGCGCAACGGCAGTTCCACACCCAGCGTGGCGCGGACCCGGGAAACCAACCGGGTCGCCAACAGGGAATGCCCACCAAGGTAAAAAAAATCATCATCGATACTGACCCGGGAAAGCTCCAGCACCTCAGCGAACACCTCAGCAAGCAACTGCTCTTGCGATGTTCTAGGCGTCCGGCCAGTCCCGGCCGAGCCGAATTCCGGGGCGGGGAGCGCGCCACGGTCGAGTTTGCCATTCGGTGTCAACGGCAACGCATCCAATACCACAAACCCGGCGGGCACCATATAGTCCGGTAGCCGCTGGCGCAGATATTCGCGCAGCTGATCTGTCGGGACCGCGGTGTCGGTTGCGGGTATGACGTAGGCGACCAGTCGCTTATCCCCGGGCCGGTCCTCCCGCCCGATCACCACCGCTTGGGCGACATCAGCATGCTCTGTGAGCACAGTCTCGATCTCACCCGGCTCGATCCGAAACCCCCGAACCTTCACCTGATCATCCACCCGACCCACAAACTCCAAATCCCCATCGTCCCGCCATCGGACGAGATCCCCGGTGCGATACATCCGCTCACCCGGCGGCCCGAACGGGCAGGCCACAAACCGCTGCGCCGTCAACCCCTGCTGACCCAGATACCCTCGCGCCAACCCCGCCCCAGCGATATACAACTCACCCGCCACACCCGGAGGCACCAGCTGCAAACCAGCGTCGAGTACAAACACCCGGGTATTCGCGATCGGTCGACCAATCGGCGGTGTTGCGGCATTGGTCAGCGGCATACTCATTGTGGCGCAGACCGTGGTCTCGGTCGGCCCGTAGGCGTTGATCATCCGTCGGTTCAGTGCCCAGAGCGTGACCAACTCAGGTGAGCACGTCTCACCGGCGACCACCAACGTGACCGTCGAGTCCACAGCGTCGGCCACCATGACGGTCAGCGCTGAGGGCGGCAGCGTCACATGCGTCACCTGTTGGCGCTGCACCAACTCGCACAACACCGGCCCGGGCAGCAACTGCTCTGCCGACGCCACCACCAAGGTCGCCCCCGCCAGCAGGCCCATGCACAGTTCCCAAAACGACGCATCAAAGCTGGGCGAGGCGAACTGCAACACCCGACTGTGCACCTCCACGGCCAACCGCTGCACCTGCGCTGTGACCAAACTGGCGGCACCGGCATGGCAGACGAGGACGGCTTTGGGGGTGCCGGTGGAGCCGGAGGTGTAGATGAAATAGGCGGGGTGCTGCGGGCTCAGCGGGGTGGCGCGGTCGGTGTCGGTGGGATTGTTCTCTGGGCTTTGGCTTAGCATCGTGAGGGTGTCGGGGTGATCGAGCACCAGTCGGGGTGGGGTCGCGTCCTCGGGGACGCACCCGCTCGTCTGTGTGCTGGTGAGCAGCAGCACTGGTTGAGCGTCGGTGAGCATGAAGGCGATCCGGGCCGGTGGGTAGTCTGGGTCCAGGGGTAGGTAGGCCGCGCCGGTTTTGAGCACCGCCAGGATCGCTACGATCAGCTCTGGTGAGCGGGGTAGTGCCAGGGCCACGACCCGCTCTGGACCTATTCCTCGGTCGATCAGCGCGTGGGCAATCCGATTAGCCTGAGCGTTGAGCTGGGCATAAGACAAAGCAGCGTCCTCGAAGGCCACCGCGATCGCGTTGGGGGTGGCTTGTACTTGGGTTTCGAACAATGCTGGCAGGCTGGTGGCCGGGATCGGGGCTGTGGTGTCGTTGTAATCCACTAGTAGCTGGTGGCGTTCTTCAGGGGTGAGGATGTCGATGTGCCCAATGGTCTGGTCGGGGTCAGCGACTGCTGCGTGCAGCAGGCGTATCCAACGTGTGCACAGTGTTTCGATGGTGGTGGGGTCGAACAGATCAGTGGCGTAGTTGATGATTCCGTCGATGCCTTCAGCTCGGCCGTCTTTGCCTCGGCGCTCACTGAGGCTCAGTGTCAGGTCGAATTTGGCGGTCTCGGTCGGTGCCGGCACCGCAGATACCTGCAGTTCGGGTAGCTGGACGTCGGCCGTGGGGGTGTTTTGGACGGCGAGCATGACTTGGAACAGTGGGTGATGCGCCAGTGAGCGGGTCGGGTTGAGGACCTCGACGAGGTATTCGAAGGGCAGGTCTTGGTGGGCGTAGGCACTCAGTGCGGTCTCGCGGACTCGGGTCAGGAGTTGGCGGAAGGTGGGGTGCCCGGAGGTGTCGGTGCGCAGCACCAGGGTGTTGACGAAAAACCCGACCAGCTCATCGAGTGCTTGGTCGGTGCGCCCGGCGATCGGAGACCCGATCGGGATGTCCTCACCGGCGCCCAGTTTGCTCAACAGCGCAGCCAGCCCAGCCTGTAAGACCATGAACACACTCGCCCCGGCACCACGGGCCAGATCCACCAGCCCCTGGTGCAATCCCGCCTCCAACCGAACACTCACCACAGCACCGCGGTGAGAGGCAATCGGCGGGCGGGGCCGATCAGCAGGCAGCGCCAGTTGGTCGGGCAACCCGGCCAGGACCTGGGTCCAATAGGCCAGCTGGGTGGCGAACAGGCTGCCCGGATCGGCCTGGTCACCGAGCAGCTGGTGTTGCCACAGCGTGTAATCGACGTATTGCACCGGCAACGGCGCCCACCCCGGCGCCCGGCCCTGGCAGCGCGCCGCATACGCGGTGGCCAAATCCCGCCACAGCGGGCCCAGCGACCAGCCGTCAGCGGCGATGTGATGAACCACCACCAGCAGCACATGCTCGTCGGGGCCAAGCGCGAACAACTCCGTTCGCACCGGGACTTCGGTCGCTAGGTCAAACCCAGACCGCGCGGCAGCGACCAACACCTCGGGCAGTACGGTCCCGGTCGTCTCGGTCACCGCCAGCGCCGAACAGGCGCTCTGCGCGTCCAGGATCTGTTGGCAGGCCACACCGTCGAGCTGGGGGAAGATCGTGCGCAGACTCTCATGCCGCCCGATCACATCAGTGAGCGCGGCCTGCAACGCATCCCGGTCCAACACCCCGGACAACCCCAACGCCAGAGGGATGTTGTAGGTGGCACTGGGGCCTTCCAGGTGATGCAAAAACCACAACCGGCGCTGCGCAAATGACAACGGCATCGGGTCGGGCCGCTCATACGGCATCAGCAGCAGCCTGGCGCGTCCGGCGTCGTTTAGGCGCGCGGTCAGCTCGGCTGGCGTGGAGGCCTCGAACAGGGCGCGCATTTGCAGCTCGAGGCCAAGTGCGGTGCGTATCCGGGCGATTAGGCGAGTAGCCAACAGTGAATGCCCACCCAAGTCGAAAAAGTCATCATCGACCCCGACTATGGCTAGGCCCAATACTTCGGCGAACAGCTCAGCCAGCAGCTGTTCTTGCGGTGTCCTCGGCGCTCGGCCACCTCCGGCGGACCCGAGCTCCGGTGCGGGCAGCGCGTTACGGTCCAGTTTACCGTTGGGCGTCAATGGTAGATGGTTGAGCACGACCACTGCGGCGGGCACCATGTACTCAGGTAGCCGCCCGCGTAAATACTCGCGCAGCGCACGGATCAGGGCGCCGGTTCCACGTGCCGTCGTTGGATTGTTCGTCAACGAGGCCAGCGGCACCGCGGTGCCGCTGGCCGGCAGGTACAGCCCGACGGGGACAGCTGATGCCGTCTGTGCTAGCGGTACGAACACCACGTCCATGGCGTCGGAGATGGTCGCCGACCAGGTAATGCCCACCCAGAAACCGCACCGTTCACCCAGTGCGTGCAGCGCCTCAGGATCGACAGCCTCCAATGTCTCGGCGGCTTCAAGTCCAGTGTGAGAGCCGTGCGTGGCGTGCAGTTGCTTTAATAGGTCGGCAAGCGGGCTGTCGGCCTGGAACGCTCTCGCGGAGGCGGCCTCGTATGCCACTCGTTTGTTGGGCACAGCGGTGACGCGAAGCTGGGCCGGGCGGTGTGCGGTCAAATACTCGTCTAGTGCTTGGAGCCCGTTGATTTGTTTTCCCCAGCTCAGTTGCGGTGCTTCGCTGAGCGGTATTGGTGTGATCGGGTGCTTGTGCAGAATGACGTCGTAGCGGTAGCGGGTCAGCTCGTTGTGGTAGTGGCCGCGTTTGATCCGGATGTCTACCCCAGCGATGTCGGTGATCTTCGTTCTGAGTGCGGTGAAGAATTCTGGGTCGACTAGCAATTCTTTTTCCATGAGTGCAGAGTGCTCAACCGCCGAGCGCAGCGCCGCCAGGTCAGTCGAGTCGTCAGCCCGGTGGAGCCGCACTGCGGTGGCTAGGCAGCGCAGCAGCCGCAGGTTGCGCACGTCGCCGAGGAACACCGCTCCCCCGGGAGCGAGCAGGTGCAGTGCCTTGTCGAGCACCTCCAGCAGGTAGTCGACGGTGGGGAAGTGTTGCACGATGGAGTTGAGGATCACGGTGTCGAACAGCCCGACCGGTAGGCCATCGATATCGTCCGCAGCCTGGGCGCGCAGAACCACCCGCTTAGCCAGCTCGGAATCCTGTTCGACACGGGTGGCGAGCGCGTCGATCACTGGGATGGAGAAGTCGGTGGCCCAATAGGTCTCACAGCCGGGTGCAAGCTGGGACAGCAGCAGTCCGGTGCCGACACCGAGTTCTAATACCCTTCGGGGATGCAGGGACCGGATCCGCACGACGGTCTGCTCGCGCCATTCCCGCATCTGCACCAGGGGGATCGGTTGGTTGTCGTAACTGCTGTTCCACCCGGTGAAATCGTGGCCGAACGCCATTGTGTCTGCTTTGGCATACTGTGAGTCGTAAATCTGTTGCCACTCACCGATCTGGTCTTGCTCGGCTTGGTGGTCGCGGACCTGGCTGCTGTGGTCCGCCGCCACCACATAGGCGACCAGCCGTTTATGGTCGGGTTGGTCCTGGCGGGCGATCACCGCAACCTGGGCCACCGCCGGGTGTTGAGTGAGCACGGTTTCAATCTCGCCCGGCTCGATCCGGAATCCTCGAATCTTCACCTGATCATCCACGCGGCCCACAAACTCAAGGTCGCCTGCCGGGTTCCAACGAACCAGATCCCCGGTGCGATACATTCGCTCACCGGATGGCCCGAATGGGCAGGCCACAAACCGCTGCGCCGTCAACCCCGGACGACCCAAATAGCCCCGCGCCAGACCCGCCCCCGCGATATACAACTCACCGGCCACACCCACCGGCACCGGCCGCAACCCACCATCGAGCACAAACACCCGCGTGTTGGCAATCGGCCGGCCGATCGGCGGCGGTATCTGCGCAGCTGCTGAAAGCTGGTCGCTCAGCGTGGCGCACACCGTGGTCTCGGTCGGCCCGTACGCATTCACCATCCGCCGACCGCAGGACCACCGGGAAATTAACTCCGCCGAACATGCCTCGCCCCCAACGACCAACGTCTCCAAGCCCGCCAAGCCAGCCGGTGGCGCTCCGGCTAACGCCGCCGGCGAAATCAAGGCGTGGCTGACATTCCGATCCGCCACCACCCTGCCAAGAGCCTCACCGGCCAACGGACCCGCAGACGGAACCACCAACGCAGCCCCGGCCGCGAAGGCCATCAACAACTCCATCACCGACGCGTCGAAGCTGGGTGAGGCCAGCTGCAGCACCCGGCTGCGGGCATCGATCTTGAGTCGCTCGATTTGTGCCGCGGCGAGGCTGGGGATGCCGGCATGGCAGACCACCACACCCTTGGGCCGACCGGTGGAGCCGGAGGTGTAGATGACATAGGCCGGATGCGTGGGTGTGAGCGGGGTGGTGCGGTCGGTGTCGGTGGGATCGTGATCCGGGCATCGATTCAGCAGCGTGACGGTGCCGGGGTCATCGATCACCAGCCGGGGTGGGGCCGCGTCATCGGAGACACACCCCGATGGCTGTGCGGTGGTGAGCACTAGCACTGGTTGGGCGTCGCCGAGCATGAAGGTGATCCGGGCGGGCGGGTAGTCCGGATCCACCGGCAAATAGGCTGCGCCGGCCTTGACCACGGCCAGGATTGCCACGATCAGCTCTGGTGAGCGCGGCAACGCCAAGGCGACGACCTGCTCAGGACCAATCCCGCGGGCGATCAACAAATACCCAAGCTGGTTCGCCCGAGCATTAAGCTGGGCATAAGACAAAGCGGTGTCACCAAAGACCACCGCCACCGCATCCGGCGTAGCCGCCACCTGGGCCTCGAATAACGCTGGCAGGCTCGTATGGGGGACTGGGGCTGTGGTGTTGTTGTAATCCACTAGCAGCTGGTGGCGTTCTTGCGGGGTGAGGATGTCAATGCGCCCGATAGGCCGGTCCGGGTCTTCGACTGCTGGCAGTTGTTGAGCGAACCAAATCTCACGCTGAGCAGCCGAGAGCGGCCGTACAATCCTATCGCCACCAGACAACGTTGCCTCCCCGGTTCACTCTCAGGTTTAAACGCCGACCTTCCTGCTCGCAACATTCCGGCGAATAGCGGGTAAAGCATCGGCCCACCGTATGTGCGATGCCGCGCTGATAATCATCCAGGCTCACAAAGCGGTCACGAGACGCCGCCGTGTACGCATTCTCTGACACCAACCAGGCGTCGTCTGCCTCAAAGACGAGCTTATCCATCACGCGGCACTCCCCGACACTAATCAGCACAAAATTGCTCCACCAACGACCCCTGTCCCGAATTACTAGGAAATCACTGTGAAGAACCTCGGTCACTGGACATTTTCATAGCGTGGCGTCTCGCGCTTCTCCGCACCAGCCGAAAGCCAGAACTCACCTACCGAATCTCAAAGATCACCCGCCTAGGTGGGTAGCGTGTGCTTTGGGTGACCGCGGAGACACCGTCGGAGTGATCGGCGCTACCGGGATGCCAACCCCTTATGGTCACGGTTGGTCATGCTGCTTCACAGCGAGGAACCTCATGAAGGGGTGTTATTGGGGCACACCGACTCCGCCTTGAAGATCGCAGAAGGCGACACCGACGAGGAGCGCTCCCAAGTTTTTCCTTGCGTTGGAGAAGTCATCACACCGTCCTGCAATCTCGGCTTCCGGCACCGGCGAACCCTTCCCGCTGCTGAAGATCGCCCCGTCCAAGACCGACGCCGAGCGGCTGTGGTCATCGACCCCAACTTGGCCCGATGCCTAACCTGTTCAGCCTTTGCCGGTGCCGGAGGCGGCGCCAACAGTGGGGTGAGCACGGAGTCCAGGGCAACCATGACGCGTCCGGCGTACGCGACCGCCCATCCCGGCCCCAGTTCCGGAGTCGCCACGTTCACCAGGCACAGCACGTCCGCAGGGCCGTATTCTCCGGCCTGGACGGCCCTCATCATCGTCGCTACAGGTCTCGCTTCGGCCGCGACCTCTCAACGTGTTCCCAAACCCACCAGCGCGACACGCGGCAGCTCTGCTCGGAGGCTCTTCGCTGTTTTCAGTGGGTTACTCAGCGTGAGGACACGTATGCGGGGGTTGGGCTGGTGAGGGTGGGTAGTTGGAGTTTGGCCGCGGTGAGGTAGACGATGGTGATCATCTTGGTTTTGCTGCGGTAGCCCCGGGTACGGGCCTTGGCTGCCTGGACCAGCGAGTTGATCCCTTCGAGCAGGCCGTTGCTCAGGTGGTTTTTGTGCTAGGCGATGATGCCATCCCAGTGGTTCTCGACCAGGGTGACGAACTCCTTGATCGGTTGCAGGCGGGAGCGTTTCGCGCCGTAGCACCAGCGCCGCAGGTACTCAGGTGCGTAGCTGGGGTGCTGGTCATAGAAGGCCTGGAAGTCCTCCCGCCAGCGCAGCGCCCGGGCGGTGGCCAGCTGCGCTGAGGGGCGCATCAGGTGGTGCAGGTCGCGGCGTTGCGTCGCCGACAGGTTCGCCCAGTTCTTCAGCCACAGCCAGCGGGTGTGCTTGAGCTCCGGGCGGGTGGCGACCTCCTGACGGCGCACGGTGTCGATGGCCTCGCTGAGCTTGGCGGCCAGGTGGTAGCGGTCGAAGGTCATGGTCGCGTTCGGCAGGTACTGGCCGATGCCGGAGATGAACGCCGTGCTCATGTCGGAGCTGGTGTCGGTGACCTTCTCCGGGTCGCCCCCGTGCTCGGCCAGATCAGAAGCGAAGCGGGTGACGGTCTCAGCGCAGCGTCCCTCGGTAGCGAAGATCACCCGCCGGGCATCAAGGTCAGCGAAGATGCTCACGTAGTCCTGGCCCTTGGCCGCGGAGGTCTCATCCATCCCGACCCGGCGCACGCTGGGGCAGTCCAGCTGGTCGCGGGCGGCGTGCACGTGATGTTCCACCACCCGCCAGATCCTGGTGTCATGCTCGCGGGTCATCGCAGCGACCTTCGCCATCGGCATCGCTGCGGCGAAGCTGAGCACCAGTGCCTCGAACAACAGCGTGAACCCCGACCCCGGGCGCGCCCAGGGCACGCTGACCTGCCGCACCCCATGCTCCGGACAGCGCACCCGCGGCAGCCGGGCATGCAACAACGCCCGATGCTGGAAAAAGTCCAGATGCCGCCACGTCCGCTCCACGGTGTCATGCACCGGACAGCCACCGTGCACGCAATCCTTGGCCGGACACCCGAACCGAGCACCACGGTCGAAGCCCAGGTACAGATCCAGCTGGGCGGCCTCGGGATCGAACTCGGTCCGTGTCACCCGCCACGGCCCGCTCAACCCCAACGCCGCGGTGAACAACCCCAGCTCATCCATACCCTACAACCCCTGCTACGCGACCATCACGGACAGTCACGCACCCAACGAAACACTCACCCCCTCGTCAACCCGCCACGCCGAGACCACACACACTTGATCACCAAACCCACTTGATACAGCGAGGTGAAGCGTCCCGGGTTTGATGCACACCTCAGTTTGTGTGAGTGGCCTGGTTGGCCGTGGCGGTCGTAGCGTAGTAGTCGGCCTCGGCTTCGGCTGGGGGGCGTCGGCCGAGGCGGTGCATGAGC
>JALZHU010000012.1 GCA_030860695.1 Actinomycetota bacterium | reverse complement strand
TGTCGGAAAGCCGTGTGTGGGAGAACCACATGCACGGTTTGACGGGGGGAAGCTGGAAACGGAGTCTATGACCACCGCGCCAGCTTCCCACCCTACTGTCAGGAATCTCCACACACGCCTCCCCGTCGGGTATGTCCATCTGAGCCAGCGCTTCAGGGTCCGTGACGAGCCAGCCCTGCACCACCCACGAGCGCCGATCCGTCCGATACACGCTCAGCGAGCCCGTTGGGTTGGAATCCGGGTCCTTGCCGACGAACGTTAGACGCACCAACCCCGTCTCGATAGTTGCGGAAAGTTACGCTCCTGCCATCTTCACCCGGCAACGGGTGACCGGTCAAGGACGGCTTCCGGGGCGCTCGGACGTATGCGCATGCCAGGCCCGCGCTCGATCCACAGCGTTTAGACTGTTGCCCGACTCGAACGCAAAGACGAGAACGGCGACTTCAACTGTAAGTGACTCGCGTTAGGACCAAGCTGACACCAAACTTCTCGGCCACCTGCTTAGCAGTCGAGGCCGAACTGTGGAGGTCTATAGATCCTAGTATCGGCCCGGTTAAGTCTCAAGGTATTGCGACTTCGTGGTTTACGGGACCGTCCTCGAGCATACCGGTAATCTTCACCTTGTGCGCTTCTAGCCGGAGGGTCAACTTCCCCCCAGGGATTTCGTTGCTCACAACTTTGTCGAAGGGACGTCCCTCTTGCACCGTGGCGCTGGCCGTGACATCTCCGAACACTGCAACTTTTAGCGTAGCTTGGCGGTTGGCTAGATTAACGGTGAGTGCAAGATTTACCGATCCGTGTGTGTAGTTCTTCTCGATGAGATTGTATTCCTCGGCTTGAGTCACTTCTTCCCCATAGTTCCGCCGACTCAGGACCTGTAGTGCAGCGCTACAGGCCAATCTGTAGTTATCCGCCCCTCAACATCGGCGCCTGGTACCCAAGTCTAGGTGTAGCCGTCAACAACCACCGTCCGCAGGGCACTCTCGGTCTAGCCGACAAGCCGAGTGGACCGGCCGGCTACCCGGCGGTTGCTGGGCCGCTGCCGGGACTCACCGTTGAGATCAATGCGACCGACTCCGAGCTGCATGTGCTGGCCGGCCGGCTCGCCCAAGGGGATCACGTTCGGAGGGGCCGGACGGTTCGGGACACCTCGCCAAGTGAAGATCAACAGGGCATTATACATGCATTGGGGAAACTATCTTCGAGTGAGATTCACACAGCGTGCTCGAAAGTCGGACCATGGGAGCAGCCGGTGACTGTTTATCGACGGGTACGACCCGGACTCGCCCTCGTCATCATTGGGACCGCCATGGCTCTCACGCCGATGGCCTACGCCCACCAGGAGCCTAAGACGCCTGCGGCGACACCTGCCGGCCACGAACGCCAAAATCCCCCGATCCTTGTCGGCAGTGGCACTCTCGCTGAGCCGAGCCCGACCGCCGAGGCCGTGACCTACAACCCGGCCCTGGCGCCGGTCGGCGCAGGGATCCTGGCCAGCCTGACACCGTCGGGCTGGGATCAGTCCCGCACCGTGGCGACGTTGTCACTCGCTGGATTCCAGCCCAACCGAAGCTATGCAGTGCACGTGCACACCAATCCCTGTGGTGCCACCGGCGAGGACGCCGGGCCGCACTACCAACATCGCATTGATCCCGCCGCGACCCCCCAAGCGCCATCAACCAATCCCGAGTACGCCAATCCACGCAACGAGATCTGGCTAGACGTACGCACCAACGCGGCCGGCTCAGGCAGCGCCCGCACCACCGTGCCCTTCCGCATCACCGACCGAACACCTGGATCGATCGTGGTGCACGAGGCGATGACCACTGCAACGGAGCCGGGCCGCGCAGGCCAGGCCGGCGCCCGGATCGCCTGCCTCACCCTGTCCCCCCAGTGACCGAAGAGGGCACTCGGCACATGTTGTCCTCGCTGCACTCAGTCCTCGGCAGCTTCGTCGCATAAGGCTGCAGGTCGCGTCCGGCGGATCATGGGACGGGGTCGCGGGGCCAGATGCGATGCTCGCCTAGACTCGGTCCACGTCTGCTGTCCGGCGGTGGTGTGCTGCGCCGGGCCCGTCCCCGTCTCTGCGTAGGAGTACCCCGTGAAGAGCACTGTCGAGCAGCTCAGCCCGACGCGCGTCAAGATCAACGTCGAGGTGTCGTTCGACGAACTCAAGCCTGACTTCGACCGCGCTTACAAGAAGATCGCCCATCAGGTTCAGATCCCGGGATTCCGGCCTGGCAAGGCGCCGCCCCGGATCTTGGAGCAGCGGCTGGGCCGGGGTGTGGTGCTCGAGGAGGTAGTGAACGGGGTCGTGCCGGCAAAGTACGCCGAGATCGTCTCCTCCGGCGAGGTTCATCCGCTCAGCCGTCCGGAGATCGAGATCACGAAGATCGAGGACGGGGACCACCTCGCGTTCACTGCTGAGGTCGACGTCCGGCCGCAGATCGACATGCCTGCGTTCAACAAGCTAGCGGTGTCCGTCGACGACGTTGAGGTGACCGATGCGGAGGTCGATGAACAGCTTGATGGGCTGCGGTCCCGCTTCGGCACGATCATCGCGGTCGAACGCCCCGTCCAGCAGGGCGACTTCGTTGTGCTCGACCTGTCGGCCACCGTCGACGGGAAGGTGGTCGAGGAGTTGGCTACCAATGACTTGTCCTACCAGGTCGGCTCCGGCGAGCTCCTCAAGGGCATCGATGACGCCCTGGTGGGCGCCTCTCAGGGCGAGGAGCGAGTTGTCACCACCGTATTGGCTGCCGGGGAGCATGCTGGGCAGCAGGCCGAGGTGACGGCGAAGATCCAGGCGGTGAAAGAGCGAGAGTTGCCCGCGGCCGACGACGAGTTCGCTCAGCTCGCCAGCGAATTCGACACTATTGACGAACTCCGCGCCGATCTGCGCCAGCGGCTCGGCAGAGTCAAGGCGATGCAGCAGGGCGCCCAAGCCCGGGACAAGGTACTTAAGGAGTTGCTTGCCACCACCGAGGTGCCGCTGCCGGAGTCGATCGTTGACGCTGAGTTCGAGTTGCGCAAGCACGACGCTCTGCACGCCTTCGATCACGACCAGCAGCGCCTTGGCCGGTGGCTGGAGCAGCAGGGCCGGACCGCGGAGGAGTTCGAAACTGACCTGCGTAAGGCTGCTCGGGATACGGTCAAAGCCCAACTATTGCTCGACGCGATCGCCGACACCGAGGATCTCTCGGTCACCGACGCCGAGCTCAGCGAGCGCATTGTGTACCAGGCTCATCGCCACGGCATCAGCCCCAACGAGTACGCAGCGAAGGCTCACGAATCAGGTGAGTTAGGCGCCATGTACGCCGACATCCGCCGCGGCAAGGCGCTGGCCACTGTGGTGCGCCAGGCCACCGTCACCGATGCCACCGGCAACGCCGTCGACGTCGAGGCGCTCGTCGATGCAGCGACTCCGGTGCAGGCCGCGTCCGCCGGGTGAGGCAGGCCGGCGAGTGGCGTAAAGCTCTCAGCGAACGGCGGCCACGCCAGCAAGTAGCCACTGGCCGCCTTCGTTAGGGTCGGCAGTGTCCGCAGCGTCGGAGTTTTGAATTGATCTCCGAGTCGGACCCTCACCCACCGCAGGTGGACCTGATGACAGAAGGCAGGCACACGTGACCTCCGACCACACCGCCTCGGCCGTGCCGCTGCGGGACGTCCCCGCGATGCGGACCGCCTCGGCGGGCCTCAACCTGACCGACTCTGTGTATGAACGGCTGCTGCGCGAGCGCATCATCGTGCTCGGCTCGCAGGTCGAGGAGAACATCGCTAATCAGATCTGCGCCCAGCTCTTGCTGCTGGCCGCGGAGGATTCGGATCAGGACATCCGGCTCTACATCAACTCACCGGGCGGCTCGGTGACCGCGGGAATGGCCATCTACGACACCATGCAGCTGATCGAACCCAACGTGGCGACCTACGCGATGGGCCTGGCTGCCTCAATGGGACAGTTCCTGCTGTCCGCGGGCACCCGCGGTAAGCGTTACGCCCTCCCACACGCCCGGATCCTCATGCACCAGCCGTCCGCGGGTGTCTCCGGTACTGCGGCGGACATCGCAATCCAGGCGGACATGTTGACCAGGCACAAGCGTGAGATGGCAGAGCTCATCGCCGAGCAGACCGGCCAACCGGTAGAGCGGATCATCGCGGACTCCGATCGCGACCGGTGGTTCACCGCGGAAGAGGCTCGCGAGTACGGCTTCGTTGACCAAGTCCTGACCCGCGCCAACTCGTTGCCCGACGCGGATCGCTGAGCTTTGAGGAGCCCCGGATGAACCACCTGTCCCACGGGACCATGCCCCAAGATCGTATGTCCCAAGATCATATGCCACAGTCGCGATATGTCCTGCCGTCCTTCATTGAACGCACCAGCTACGGAATCAAGGAGTCCAACCCCTATAACAAGCTCTTCGAGGAGCGCATCATCTTCCTCGGTGAACAAATTAACAACACCTCGGCCAATGACACCATGGCGCAGTTGTTAGTGCTGGAGTCCACCGACCCAGACCGCGACATCACCATGTACATCAACTCACCGGGCGGGTCATTCACCGCGATGACGGCAATCTACGACACGATGCAATTCGTCCGGCCGGAGATCCAGACCGTCTGCCTCGGCCAGGCTGCTTCGGCCGCCGCGGTACTGCTCGCCGCGGGCACCCCGGGCAAGCGGATGGCGGTTCCCAACGCCCAGATCCTCATCCACCAGCCGGCTACCGAGGGCGTCTACGGGCAGGTCTCGGACCTGGAGATCCAGGCTGCTGAAATCCAGCGGATGCGCCGCCTGCTGGAGGCCACCCTGGCCCACCACACCGGCCAGACTGAGGAGCGTATCCGTGCCGACATCGATCGAGACAAAATCTTGACCTCCGCCGAAGCCAAGGAGTACGGAATCATTGACGAGATCACTCAGATCCGGAAGCTCTCCGCTGCTCGACCCTGACCCTGCGTTAGGCGACACGCCGAGGGAGCAGCGGAGCCGCGCCCGCCGGTCAATGTCGGGGAAGCTGGTCCTCCCGCACAGCAGGGTCGGACGGGTACCGTCGAGCACACAGCAGCCAGGCGCGCTGCATACCACGCGCCAGGAAGGACGAGAGGTCAGCGCCCATGGCACGGATCGGTGACGGCGGCGACTTGCTGAAGTGCTCCTTCTGCGGGAAGAGCCAGAAGCAGGTCAAGAAGCTCATCGCCGGACCCGGCGTGTACATCTGTGACGAGTGCATCGACCTATGCAACGAGATCATCGAGGAGGAGCTGGTCGACGCAGGTGACGTCAAGCTCGACGAACTGCCTAAGCCCAGCGAGATCCACGACTTCCTCGAGTCGTATGTCATCGGTCAGGACGACGCCAAGCGCACGCTATCCGTCGCCGTTTACAACCACTACAAACGTATTCAGGCCGGCGAGAAGGGCCGCGACGACGAAATCGAGCTGGCCAAGTCGAACATCCTGATGCTCGGCCCTACCGGCTGCGGAAAAACTTACCTTGCCCAGACCTTGGCAAAGCTGCTCAATGTTCCCTTCGCCATCGCTGACGCCACCGCCCTCACCGAAGCCGGCTACGTCGGCGAGGACGTGGAGAACATCCTGCTCAAGCTGATCCAGGCGGCAGATTATGACGTCAAGCGAGCCGAGACCGGCATCATCTACATCGACGAGGTCGACAAGATCGCCCGTAAGTCGGAGAACCCGTCGATCACTAGGGACGTCTCCGGTGAAGGTGTCCAGCAGGCACTGCTGAAGATCCTGGAGGGCACCACTGCCAGCGTTCCGCCGCAGGGCGGCCGCAAGCACCCGCACCAGGAGTTCATCCAGATCGATACGACGAATGTGCTGTTCATCGTCGCTGGTGCGTTCGCTGGCCTGGACAAGATCATCGAGGATCGGATCGGAAAGCGGGGACTGGGCTTCGGCGCCGAGCTGCGGTCAAAGACCGAGATCGACACCTCCGACGTGTTTGCTGATGTCATGCCGGAGGATTTGATCAAGTTTGGGCTGATACCGGAGTTCATCGGTCGGCTTCCGGTGATTGCCAGCGTGACGAATCTGGACAAGTGTTCGCTGGTACAGATCCTCACCGAGCCTCGTAACGCTCTGTCGAAGCAGTACTGCAAGCTCTTCGAGATGGACGGCGTGGAACTAGAGTTCACCAGCACCGCGTTGGAGGCGATCGCCGATCAGGCAATTCTTCGCGGTACCGGCGCCCGTGGGCTGCGCGCCATCATGGAGGAGGTACTGCTTCCGGTGATGTATGACATCCCCAGCCGCACCGACGTGGCGAAGGTGGTCATCACCGAGCAGACCGTACGAGAAAACGTAAACCCGACAATCGTGACCCGGCAACCCACTCGCCGCGAGCGTCGCGAGAAGTCGGCCTAACTTCCTCGTTGGGCCGGCGGGCGACTGCCAGCGTCGCCGCAGTGTACGACGGTCAAGCAGGAGCCCTAGTGTGATTGGCCCCTAGTGTGATTGGCGATGACTCAGCCGTCGGTTCGTAGCGAGGGTGCCGCCCTGGCTGCGCTACGGGCAGTCGAGGCCGAGCTGGACCGCCGTTGGCCGGAGAGCCGGATAGAGCCGTCGCTGGCCCGGATCGCGGCGCTGGTCGACCTGCTAGGCTGTCCACAGCGCGGCTATCCAGTGCTGCACATCTCCGGCACGAATGGCAAGACCTCGGTCGCCCGGATGCTCGATGCGCTGCTCTCCAGCATCGGGCTGCGGGTGGGCCGCTACACCAGTCCGCACCTGCAGCTGGCCACCGAGCGGATTAGCTTGGACGGGGCGCCGATCAGCCCGGAACGCTACGTCGAGGCTTATCACGACATCGAGCCTTACGTGGCTCTGGTCGACGCCGGATCGCCGGTGCCGATGAGCAAGTTCGAGGTGCTGACCGGGATGGCATTCGCAGCCTTCGCCGACGCTCCCGTGGATGCCGCCGTGGTAGAGGTCGGACTCGGCGGTAGTTGGGACGCTACCAATGTCGTCGACGGCGCGGTGGCGGCGATCACTCCGGTCGCCGTGGATCACGTCAACTATCTAGGCAGCGACATCGCGGGCATCGCCGCGGAGAAAGCCGGCATCATCAAGCCCGGTTCGGTGGTGGTGCTTGCGCAGCAGGTGCCTGAGGTGGCTCGGGTGATCGCAGCCCGCAGCGTCGAGGTGGACGCGACCGTGGCACGAGAGGGCATGGAGTTCGGTGTGCTGCACCGCGACATCGCCGTTGGGGGGCAGCTGCTCAAATTGCAAGGTCTCGGTGGGGTCTACGACGAGGTCTTCCTTCCGCTGCACGGTGCGCACCAGTCCCGCAACGCCGTGCTCGCCCTGGCCACTGCCGAGGCGTTCTTCGGCGCGGGCGCCGGCCGGTCGCTGGACATTGACGTAGTGCGCCACGCCTTCGCGACGGTGACCGCGCCGGGACGGTTGGAGCGGGTCCGTACGGCGCCCTCGATCTTCCTCGACGGAGCGCATAACCCGCATGGGGCGCGAGCCCTGGCGACCGCCCTACGCGAGGAGTTTGCCTTCCGCAGGCTGGTTGCTGTGGTGGGGGTGATGCGTGACAAGGACGTCCGCGGCATCCTCGCGGAGCTGGAGCCAGCAGTCGACGAGGTCGTGATCACCGCCAGTAGCTTGGGGCGCGCGATGGGCGTCGAGGACATCACCGAGGCGGCCCAGGAGGTGTTCGGCGAGTCTCGGCTGCGGGTCGAACGCCGGTTGTCCGACGCGATCGAGGCTGCCACAGCATCGGCCGAAGAAGTCGATCCACAGGATGACCGCATCTCGGGTGCCGGCGTCGTGATCACCGGGTCGGTGGCGATGGTCGGTGAGGCACGCACCCTGTTCGGCCGGGAACCGCAGTGAGCAAGCCCCCGACTCAGGTGGATCCGATGCGGGGATTGCGCGGCATCTTTGCAGGGACCCTGGTGATGGAGGCGATCGTCGTCGGGCTGGCCTTGCTTGTCGTTGACCGGCTTGGCGACGGGCTGGGCGGACCAGCCGGCTGGTATACCGCCAGCCTGGCGTTGGCCATGGTCATCGCAGCCTGCGTGCAGCGCCGCCCGTGGGGCTTGGGACTAGCCTTGACACTGCAGTTCGCGATGGTCGCCGGCTGGTTCGCCCACCCCACACTGGGCGGGCTGGGTTTGCTGTTCGTGCTGGTCTGGGGCTACCTGCTGTACGTGCGCTGGGCGGTGACGCGGCGGATGCGGGCTTGACCACGGTGAGCGATCATGCCGGTACGCTCCGGCTGCTGGGTGGCGTCCGCGTCGTGCGCGCCGAGTCTGGGACGATCGTTCGGTCACCGGCAACCAAGCACACCGTCATGGATTCGATCGGAAGGAAGAAAATGGCTGACTCGCCGGACGTGGGTGTCGAGCGCACTCTTGTTCTGTTGAAGCCCGACGCCGTCGCCCGGGGGCTCGCGGGCCGCATCATTGCGCGGTTTGAGGACGCTTTGCTCAAGGTCGTCGGTGCGAAAATGAAGCACATGGATGCGGAGTTCACCCGACAGCACTACTTCGATCTTGAAGAGCGTTTGGGAGCAGATGTTTACCATACCACTGCGGCATTCATGCAGAGCGGGCCCGTGATCGCGCTTGTGCTTGAAGGTGTGGACGCAGTGCGCAAAGTGCGCACCATCATTGGCAGTACGTATCCAGACGAGGCGCCACCGGGAACTATCCGTGGCGACTTCGCGCATCAGACCAAGGCATCGTCTCAAGTAAGCGGTAAAGCCATCATCAATTTAGTGCACGCCTCGGGTAACTCCAAAGAAGCCAAGTATGAGGTTGAACTGTGGTTCGGCGATGACGAGCAATTCGAGTATGAGACGCTTGCTGAGAAGCTCGCGTACTGATCTGACAGCCACCCGCTCGGCAGATGTGTTGATCTAGCCTGGGCCGTTCTTCGACTCGTTGCTTGAGATTGATCACTAAGCTTCATCGCCTCCGGGGCCGTGGTGGCTGTGGTCGAGGCCGGCAGCTGGCCGGAAACCGGGCAGGAATCGTCGGGGGCTCCAGGTAGCGTCGGCTGCGTGTCCGATTCCCTCGTGCAGGCTCGTGGGTTACGCAAGCGGTTCGGTACGGTCGAGGCGGTCCGGGGTGTCGACATCGATGTCCGGGCCGGCGAGGTGTTCGGTTTCCTGGGACCCAATGGCGCTGGCAAGTCCTCCACCATGCGCATGATCGGGTGCGTGTCCCCGCGCAGCGGCGGTGAGCTGCAGGTACTCGGGATGGACCCGGATACCGACGGCCCGAAGATCCGCGCCCGTCTCGGTGTGGTGCCGCAGCAGGACAACCTAGACGTCGAGCTCTCGGTGCGGGACAACATGCACGTCTATGGCCGCTACTTCGGCATGTCCCGGGCCGCGGTACGGGCCAAAGCCGCTGAGCTGCTGGAGTTCATCCAGCTCACCGATCGGGCCAGCGACTCCGTCGAGCAGCTGTCCGGCGGCATGAAGCGGCGACTGACCATTGCCCGGTCGCTGGTCAACGACCCGGAACTGATGCTGCTTGACGAGCCGACCACTGGGCTGGACCCGCAGGGCCGTCACCTGCTGTGGGACCGGCTGTTCCGGCTCAAGCGCCACGGCGTCACCCTCATCATCACCACGCACTACATGGACGAGGCTGAGCAGCTGTGCGACCGCCTCGTCGTGATGGACGGCGGGTTGATCGTCGCTGAAGGCTCGCCGCGTGAGCTCATCGCCCGGTACTTGACCCGCGAAGTGCTCGAACTGCGGTTCATGCCTGGTGCCCAACAAGGTTGGCGCGAGAGGCTCAATGGCCTGGCCGACCGCGTCGAGGAGCTGCCCGACCGGCTGCTGCTCTATGCGTCAGACGGCGAGGCAGCGCTGGCCGTCGCACATCAGCGCGGAATCCGGCCGTTATCCAGCCTGGTCCGGCGGTCCACGCTGGAGGATGTGTTCCTTCGGCTTACTGGCCGATCGCTGGTGGACTGATGACTGCTCAATCCAGTGGCCGGGAGCTGACTGGGTGGGTAGCCGCACTGCGCGTCGTCGAGGGCCTATGGACGTGGTACCGCCGCAACTGGCGGGCCACGGCCGTGTCCAGCCTGCTGCAGCCGCTGCTGTTCCTGGTTGCCTTCGGCGTCGGCCTCGGCAACCTGATCGACGCCAGTGGCCGCACGGTGCAGGGCATTGGCGGGGTGCCCTATGTGTTGTATCTCGCGCCCGCTCTGCTTGCGGTCGGCGCGATACAGACGGCGGCCTTTGAGTCCAGCTACCCGATCTTTTCGGCATTCAAGTGGCGGCGCACCTACGAGGCCGTCGTGGCCACCCCGATTACGCCCGGACAGCTGGCCGGTGGACAGCTCACCTGGATCGCGCTGCGGCTGACGCTGTCCGGCGCTGCCTACCTGCTGGTGATCACGCTGTTTGGCGCGGTCCGGGGCCCCGGCGTGCTGGCCGCGCTGGTCTTCGCCGTGCTGTGCGGCATGGCGTTCAGCGCACCGCTAGTGGCCTTCGCGGCGGCCCAGGAAAAAGAGGGGGACGCATTCGCGGCCGTTTTTCGGTTCGTGGTGGTGCCGATGACCCTGTTTTCCGGGACCTTCTTCCCGATCTCGCAGCTGCCCGGGGTGATCCAGCCACTGGCCTGGATCAGCCCGCTGTGGCACGGTACCGAGCTGGCTCGCGGCGCCGCACTGGAGACGCTGCAGCTGTGGCCGGCCGCCGGACACATCGCCTACCTGACGGCGTGGCTGGTGGTGGGCGTGCTGCTGTCCTGCCGGCAGTTCCGGATGAGGCTGACTCGATGAGCGCGTTGCGGGAGCTGTCGCGGGTAGCCGGCGCGCCGCGTCCCGGGTTGCTGGTATGGGCGTTGCCACCAGCGTTGTATGCCGGCCGGGCCCGGATGCTCGTGCTGCGCGCGTCACTGGCGTCGCGAAGCGTTTGGCTGGCAATCGTTTCGGGATTTTTTGAGCCGCTGTTTTTTCTGGCGGCGATGGGCCAGGGACTGGGCAGCCTGGTCGGCCCCGTGGCGGGACCGGCCGGGCAGCAGCTGAGCTATGCGGCGTTCATAGCGCCCGGGCTGCTGGCCGCGTCAGCGATGAACGGGGCGGTGTACGACGCCACGTTCAGTTTCTTCATCAAGCTCAAGTACGCGAAGCTTTACGACGCGATGCTTGCTACCCCGCTGGGCCCAGTAGACATCGCGTTGGGGGAAATCGTCTGGTCACTGATCCGGGGCGGGATGTATGCGGGCGGCTTCCTCGTGGTCATGCTCGCTGCCGGATTGATCTCCTCGCCGTGGGCGTTGCTGGCCCTGCCCGCTGCGCTGCTGGTGGCGTTCGCGTTTGCGTCGATCGGGTTGGCTGCTACCTCGTTCATGCGCTCCTGGCAGGATTTTGACCTGGTGCAGCTGGTGGTGCTGCCGATGTTCTTGTTCTCCGCGACCTTCTTCCCGCTGTCGGTCTATCCGCCGGTGCTGCAGTGGTTGGTGCAGGCATTCCCGCTCTACCACGCGGTGGCTCTGATGCGCAGCCTCACCACCGGTGTCGTCGGCTGGTCGATGCTTGGACATGTGGCGTACTTCGTGGTGATGGCTGCCCTGGGAATCGTGGTGGCCTCCCGCCGCTTGAAGACCCTCCTGCTCCGGTAGGGGCCTGTTGGGTCGGGGTGGCGGTACTTGAACAGCGGCCAACTAGGCTGACCAGTATGGTTGTGACGTCCGTGTTCGAGCAGCTCGAGCCACTGCTGCCCCAGGTCTCCAAGCCGGTGCAGTACGTCGGAGGCGAGCTCAACGCCACGGTGAAGGACTGGGAAAGCACGAATGTGCGCTGGGCGTTGATGTACCCGGACGCCTACGAGGTAGGGCTGCCCAACCAGGGAATCATGATCCTCTATGAGGTGCTCAACGAGCAGCCCGACGTGCTCGCTGAGCGCACTTACGCGGTCTGGCCGGATCTGGAACAGCTGATGCGTGAGCACGGTGTCCCGCAGTCCACCGTGGAATCGCACCGACCGGTCGGGGCCTTCGACGTGCTCGGGGTCTCCTTCGCCACCGAGCTCGGCTACACGAATCTGCTCACCGCGCTAGATCTCGCCGGGATCCCCCTCCATGCAGCAGAGCGCATCGACGACCATCCCATCGTCATCGCCGGGGGCCACGCCGCGTTCAACCCGGAGCCGATCGCCGACTTCATCGATGCCGCGGTCCTGGGAGACGGTGAAGAGATTGTCCTGGAGATCACCGGGGTCGTGCGGGACTGGAAGGCGCACCGACGCCCAGGTGGCCGCCAGGAATTGCTGGGCAGGTTGGCCGAAATCGATGGCGTTTACCTGCCGGGCTGCTATGACGTCAGCTACCTTCCCGACGGTCGGATCGCCGAGGTTGTGCCCAATACCGAACGGGCGCCGCGGCGGGTGCCCAAACGCACCACGATGGACCTCGACAAGTGGCCCTACCCCAAGCAGCCGTTAGTGCCGATCGCGGAGAGCGTGCACGAGCGGATGAGCGTGGAGATCTTTCGCGGCTGCACCCGCGGCTGCCGGTTCTGCCAAGCAGGGATGATCACCCGTCCAGTCCGGGAGCGGTCGGCCGCGGGTATTGGGGAGATGGCCGAGCGTGGTCTGAAAGCCAGCGGGTTTACTGAGGTCGGCTTGCTGTCGCTGTCCAGCGCGGACCACTCGGAGATCCGGGAGATCACCAAGGGCTTGGCCGACCGCTACGAGGGCAGTGGAACCAGCCTGAGCCTGCCGTCGACCCGGGTAGACGCCTTCAACATCGACCTCGCCAACGAGATCTCCCGCAACGGCCGCCGCTCCGGTTTGACGTTCGCTCCCGAGGGCGGCTCCGAGCGGATCCGTCGGGTGATCAACAAGATGGTGTCCGAGGAGGACCTGATCCGCACCGTTTCCACCGCGTTTGGTGCGGGCTGGCGGCAGGTGAAGCTGTACTTCATGTGCGGTCTGCCCACCGAGACCGACGACGACGTGGTGCAGATCGCCCACATGGCGCATCGGGTAATCCGGGCAGGTCGGGAAGCCAGTGGCAGCAAAGACATCCGGTGCACGATCTCGATCGGTGCCTTTGTGCCCAAGCCGCACACCCCGTTCCAGTGGGCTGCTCAGGAGCATCCCGACGCGGTTGACCGGCGGTTACGGAAGCTTCGAACTGAGATCAACTCGGATCGCAAGATAGGCCGCAATGTTGGTATGCGCTACCACGACGGCAAGCCCGCGCTGATCGAGGGACTGCTTTCCCGCGGGGACCGGCGGGTCGGTCGGGTAATCGAGCGAGTGTGGCGCGACGGCGGCCGGTTCGACGGCTGGAGCGAACACTTTCGCTATGACCGGTGGGTCGCGGCCTGCGCAGTCGAGCTGGCACCCCTGGGCGTATCGCTGGAGTGGTTCACCACCCGAGAGCGTGGTCGCGAGGAGGTCCTGCCCTGGGATCACCTGGACTCCGGTTTGGACTCCGACTGGCTCTGGGATGACTGGCAGGACGCGCTGCAGGGCCGTGAGCAGGATGACTGCCGATGGACCCCGTGCTTCGATTGCGGGGTTTGCCCGTCGATGGGCACCGACATCCAGGTCGGCCCCAGCGGCCGGCAGCTGCTACCGATCAGTCCCGTCGGGCACTGATTCCTGCTCAGGGCCATGATCGTGCCTCGTGGTCACTGCCATCAGCACATCCACCAGACCATGACCGTAGAACCCGTTCTCCGTGTCGCCGGCACACAAAACGTCTGAGTCATTGCGGTCATTGCTACGTAATGGGCACGGCAGCGGCTCGGCCTGCTGGCGCAGCAGCATGGCCAGCTCCTCCCGGCCGGCCTCGGGGCGGACGGAGGCGAGCAGCGCCCTGGAGCTCACCCCCGACGGCTGCGCCTTGTCTCCGCCAGGAGCCGTCACGGTGACCACGCCCAGCCCGTACGAGCTGTACTCCAACTTGACGCGCTGGGCGCCGACGGCGGACACCGCGACCACCCCGGGCAGTTCCACAGGCAATACGTCGCAGCGTTCGCCGCCGGGCGTGGTCGCGGATCCCGCGTGCCGTTCGGGCCGCCCGAACCCTGCTGGGGATTGGCCAGGCCTATCCGTTCGTTACCAGCTGCGGCGATGCTGAGCACTCCATGGGCCGTTGCATACTCCACCGCGCGCCGGACGGCCTCGTGGGCCACCGCCTGACCAGGCACGTCGGAGTAGGTCAATAGCCATGAGTCCAGCGAGTAGCTGCTGTTGGCGATGC
Source organism: Actinomycetota bacterium (assembly GCA_030860695.1). Classification (GTDB taxonomy): domain Bacteria; phylum Actinomycetota; class Actinomycetes; order Mycobacteriales; family Pseudonocardiaceae. The sequence goes on along the minus strand of JALZHU010000012.1, from coordinate 34,925 downwards.
GCATCTGCTGGCGCACCGCCCACATGAAGCCGCAGACGGCGTACTCCGGGTAGATGAACCCTTTGTCATCCACGACCTTCACCGGGCCAACCGCACCCCGGGCGCCACCCCGGTGATGCCGCGCGCATCGTCCGCCGCGGCGATCGTCCCGGTCATGTACGTGCCGTGCATGGACGAGCTCGGACTCCACGCGCCGGGTGCTTGGTCGGCCTTGCCGGATAGGCAGCCCGCCGACCGGGTGGGGTTGACCGCGGCGGCCAATTCCGGATAGGTTGCGTCGACCCCCAGTCCAGCACCCCGACCAGTATTTCTGGGCGGCTCCGATTGATCGTCCTGGCCTGCGGCGCATGGATCAGCTCCATGTCCCACTGCTCGGCCGAGCGGTCAACCCCCAGCGCCTGCGCCACCCAGGGAAGTCGGGCGGCGGTGGGCGGGACTACCCGATTGACCAACTCGGCCCGCTGCGGGGCAGCGATCACCTCGGCCTGCGCGCTGTAGGCGCGGGCTGGGTCGAACCGGGCTGCGAATCCCGGCTCGGTCGAGGTGGACGAGCAGCCCGAAGGCGAGCTTCCCGCGCGGGCGACAACCGCAGTTGGCGCACCGGCCAGGACGAACACGGCTGCGAGAGCCGCGGCAACCCGCAGGAGACAGAGCAACACCCGCAGCCTCCGGGTGGACGGTGCGTGCGCCCGGGCAATGTCGCCGTGACCCTAGTGAAGGCGCTTAGCATGAGGCGCGTGGGGTGGCCCGTCGGGCCGGCTGTACCGTGCCAGCACACCGTGAGACCGGAGCGGGGGCTGTGACGTGGACCGACCCAATCCCTCCGCTGCCCCGGTCTGCAAGGTGCGGCTTCGCTACGCCAAGCGCGGCAAGCTGAGGTTCACCTCACACCGTGACGTCGCCCGAGCTTTCGAGCGGGCATTGCGACGAGCCGGTCTGCCCGTGGCCTATTCGCAGGGGTACAGCCCGCATCCGAAGGTTTCCTGGGTAGGTGCGGCGCCCACCGGGGCGGCCAGCGAGGCGGAGTACGTCGAGATTCAGCTCGTTGAGCACGTCGATCCCGAAGTGGTCCGCGCCGAACTTGACGCGGCCCTGCCCGACGGGCTTACCGTGCTCGAGGGTGTGCTAGCCGGTCCCGGCGGACTTGCCGAGCGGATCGAGGCCAGCGCCTGGCGCATCGAGGTCCGCGGGGTGACTGTTGAGCAGCTACGGCAGGCCACCCACACGTTGCTCGCTGCCCCAAAACTGCACGTCGAACGCGTTACCAAGGACGGACGGCGGTCGCTCGACGCGCGGGCGGCGATCGTCTCGCTGGACGTGGTGGACGACCCCACCGTAATGCCTGCGCCCGATCAGCTCGGCCGGTGTGGGATACTCATGGCGGTCGTACGACAGGCCAGCCCTGCAGTACGGCCCGACGATGTGCTGAGCGCGCTCGGCGCCGTCGCCGGATTCCCGTCGTCGGTGCGCGTGAAAGCGATCCGGATGGCGCAAGGCCGGCTCGGCGACGACGGGGGTCTCGTCGATCCGCTCGTGGCGGACCGGGCATTCGCCCGGACGGCTTTGGCCCCGGATGGTTGGGCGCGGTCCGACGATAGGCCGGATCAGCACGATGTCGTAGGACATACCGGTTGACCGCTCCGGACAACGGAGCTGCCGGTGGTACACAGGATTGCCGTCGCCGAGCTCGGTGGCGGATGACGCACAGGGTCCCTGCGCGGCCGCGTCTCGATACGGGGGACGCGCCCGGGGGCTGGAGGAGTTGAATGGCGAACACGACAACGCCCGCCGGAGACGACATCGGCGGGCGGCCAGACGCACCTGCGACCACCGCGTCCGACGGGACTGGTCTCGCATCGTCACTGCCGCCGAGGTTGCGCGTGCATGCCCTGGCCAAGCTCCTTGCGGTGAGCAGCAAGGAGGTCATGGCCGCGCTGGCGGAGCTCGGCATCACAGTGAGTAGCGCGCAGTCCACCATCGACCGCGGGACGGCATTACGGGCACTGCAGGTGCTGCTGCCGGATCCCGAGCCGGATACAACGGAGATCGACGAGGTAGCGCAGCAAGGCGCGCCGCAGATACCCCTGCTGCCGGTGTTGACCTCGTCGGGGCCGCCACCAGCGTCTGATTTGTCGGCATCGCCGCGAGCATCTGTTCTGGCGGCACCGCCGGTGTCCAACGCGGCGGCGCCGGTGTTCCTCCCGCCGGTCCCGCAGCCGACGGCAGCCGACGAGTCCGACGTCGACGGTGAGCACGAGGACGAGCCGGGTGGGGATGAGCCGAGCACGGATGGGACAGAGACCGATGGGACCGGCCGACGCCGCCGCCGGCGGGGCCGCCGCGGCCGTGGCCGCGGTAAAGCCAGCGAGGACCCCGAAGAAAGCTCGATCGAGCAGGCTGACCGCGGGGAACGAGACGAACAGGACGATGGCGAATCCTCGGACGAGCTGATCGAGGATCGTGCGGACGAGGAGCCCGGCGAGCGGGTGGCCAGGCGCCGACGCCGCCGCAGACGCCGCCGAGATGGCAGCGACGATGAGGCCATAGTTCGCGAGGACGACCCACCGGACACCGTCGTGCACGTCCGGGACAGCAAGGGCCATCAGCTGCTTGAAGACGAGGTACAGGCCATCCGCGGTTCCACCCGCCTGGAGGCCAAAAGGCAGCGCCGGCGCGACGGCCGGGAGGCTGGCCGGCGGCGGGCGGCGATCCTGTCCGAATCGGAGTTCCTAGCCCGGCGCGAGGCCGTCGAGCGCACCATGGTCGTGCGTGAGCGATCCGACCGCATCCAGATTGGGGTGCTCGAAGACGACATCCTGGTGGAGTACTTCGTCACCACGTCGGGCTCCGGGTCGCTAGTCGGCAACGTCTATCTCGGCAGGGTGCAGAACGTGCTGCCCTCGATGGAGGCCGCGTTCGTGGACATCGGCCGGGGTCGCAATGCGGTGCTCTACGCCGGCGAGGTTGACTGGGACGCCGCCGGCCTCGAAGGAAAGGCGCGCCGCATCGAGCAGGCCCTATCCAGCGGTGACAGCGTTCTCGTGCAGGTCACGAAGGACCCGGTGGGTCACAAGGGTGCCCGGCTGACCACGCAGATCAGCCTGCCTGGCCGGTTCCTGGTGTACGTGCCGGGCGGCCGGGCCACCGGGATCAGCCGCAAGCTGCCAGACACCGAGCGTAAGCGCCTCAAGGAGGTACTCAAGCGGATCGTCCCCGAGGATGCCGGCGTGATCATCCGGACTGCCTCCGAAGGGATCAGCGAGGAGGAACTAGCCCGCGACGTCCGCCGGTTGCAGGCGCAGTGGGAGGTCATCCAGAACAAGTCAGGTGTCTCCCCGGACAGTTCCGGGGCCAAGGTCACCGCACCGGAGCTGCTTTATGAGGAACCCGACTTGCTGGTGAAGGTGGTACGCGATCTGTTCACTGAGGACTTCCGTGAGTTGGTTGTCCAGGGCGACGACGCGTGGGAGACCGTTGAGGGTTACGTCAAGCACGTTGCTCCGGACCTGATGCCCAGGGTGCGCAGGTACACCGGTGTGGACGACGTGTTCGCCGAGTTCCGGATCGACGAGCAAATCACCAAGGCGCTGGACCGCAAGGTGTGGCTGCCCTCCGGTGGTTACCTGATCATCGACCGCACTGAGGCGATGACCGTGATCGACGTTAACACCGGCAAGTTCACCGGGTCGGGCGGCAACCTTGAGGAGACCGTCACCCGCAACAACCTCGAAGCCGCCGAGGAGATCATCCGGCAGCTCCGGCTCCGGGACATCGGCGGGATTATCGTGATCGACTTCATCGACATGGTGCTCGAGTCGAACCGCGACCTCGTGCTACGGCGGCTGACCGAATGCCTGGGCCGGGATCGTACCCGCCACCAGGTCGCCGAGGTCACCTCACTGGGACTGGTTCAGATGACCCGGAAGAAGGTCGGCACCGGGCTGCTGGAGGCGTATTCCAGCAGCTGCGAACAGTGCAAGGGGCGCGGCGTCCTGGTGTCCGCGGAGCCGGTGAACGTCCGTCATCAGGTGGTTTCACCGCCGGCTGGGGCGCCGTCGGGGGTTAAGGAATCCGGCAGTGTCAACGGCCGTGCCGGAACCGCCGCCGCAGGAGAACAGGCGTCACCGGCGACCGAGGCTCCGAAGGTGCCAGCGCAGCCAGCTACGCGCACTGTGACGCGGCGCCGGCGGGCTGCCTCGCGGCCCGCCGGACCGCCCGCCACCGAGCTGCCGGGGGGTGTCGACTCGCCCGAACCGGCCCTTGGCAATACCGCCCGTGGGGTGAGCACCCCGGTTTGACCGGGCGTGACGGCGGGCCGTAACGTTCTGATTCCAACTCAGTCGAACAACCAGGAGTACTACCCGATGTACGCGATCGTGAAGACCGGTGGCAAGCAGTACAAGGTGGCCGTCGGGGACGTCGTCGAGGTAGAGAAGATTCCTGGTTCGCCTGGGGCCGAGGTCAACTTGCCCGCCGTGCTGCTCGTCGACGGCTCCACGGTGACGACCGACGCTGCGGCCCTTGGCGCGGCGTCGGTCAGCGGGAAGGTCGTCGCTCAGGTCAAGGGACCGAAGATCAGGATCCACAAGTTCAAGAACAAGACCGGCTACCATAAGCGTCAGGGGCACCGGCAGAAGCTGACCCGCGTCGAGGTCACCGGCATCTCCCAATGACCTTTGAAACGCAGTGACTTTGAAACGCAGTGACTTTGGGAGGTTGTGAGCACCGATGGCGCACAAGAAAGGCGCGTCCAGCTCCCGGAATGGCCGCGACTCCAACGCCCAGCGGCTCGGGGTGAAGCGGTTCGGCGGTCAGGTGGTCAATGCAGGGGAGATCCTCATCCGCCAGCGCGGCACCAAGTTCCACCCGGGCGTGAACGTCGGCCGCGGCGGCGACGACACCCTCTTTGCCCTCGAGGCAGGATCGGTGCACTTCAGCACCAGGCGTGGGCGCAAAACCGTCAACATCGTGCCGGCCGAGGCCTGAACCTGGCCCTAAAGACGCACCCCGATGAGGGGCGGGATCGGCGATGTCCGGCCCGCCCCTCATCGCGTGCAGTACCGATCGCGATCGAATTGACCGCGACTGAATCGACCGAGACCGCATCAAGGAGACTCAGACGTGTCCCGCTTCGTGGACCGGGTGGCGATTTCCGTCGCCGGAGGCGATGGCGGTCATGGCTGCGCGTCGGTGCACCGGGAGAAGTTCATGCCACTGGGGGGTCCCGACGGTGGCAACGGTGGACGCGGCGGCGATGTGGTGTTGGTGGTGGACCCCGGAGTGCATACCCTGCTCGACTTCCACTATCGCTCCTTGGCGAAAGCCTCGAGCGGGAAACCGGGACAGGGCGGTCACCGCAACGGCGCGGTGGGCGAGGACCTCGAACTGCGAGTGCCGGACGGCACCGTGGTGATCACTCCCGAGGGCGAGGTACTGGCTGACCTAGTGGGCGCCGGAACCCGGTTCGTCGCCGCAGCGGGTGGGCGGGGCGGGTTGGGTAACGCAGCGCTGGCCTCCAAGACCCGCAAGGCGCCGGGATTCGCCCTACTCGGCGAACCGGGCGAGAGGCGGGATCTGGTATTGGAACTGAAGTCGGTGGCCGATGTCGGGCTCGTCGGGTTTCCCTCAGCGGGCAAATCTTCCCTGGTTTCGGTGCTCTCAGCGGCCCGCCCCAAGATCGCCGACTACCCGTTCACCACCCTGGTGCCCAACCTTGGTGTGGCCACCGCGGGCGAAACGGTGTTCACCATCGCCGACGTCCCTGGTCTGATCCCCGGAGCGAGTCAGGGCAAGGGACTCGGGCTGGAGTTCCTGCGGCACATCGAACGGTGCGCCGTGCTGGTGCACGTCGTGGACTGCGCGACCGTCGCGCCCGGCCGCGACCCACTGTCGGATGTAGACGCTCTAGAGCGCGAGCTCGCCGCCTACACTCCGTCACTGGGCGACGAACTGGCGTCTCGCCCCCGGTTGGTGGTACTCAACAAGATTGACGTCCCGGATGCCCGCGAGCTGGCCGAGATGGTGCGCCCTGAGCTGGCGGCCCGCGGGCTGCCGGTGTACTGCGTGTCCGCAGTGACCACCGAGGGTCTGCGCGAACTGCGCTTCGCGCTCGGCGCGGCCGTGCGCCAGCACCGCGTGTCACTGCCTCCAACCGAACCGACCCGGGTGGTGCTGCGCCCACCGGGGTTTGACGAGTCCGGTTTCGAGGTCACGGCCAATCCCGATCGGCCCGGAGGCTTCATCGTCCGCGGCCGGCGCCCGGAGCGGTGGGTGCGGCAGACGAACTTCGACAACGCCGAGGCCGTCGGCTACCTGGCCGACCGGCTGGCCCGGCTCGGCGTCGAGGATGCCCTGGCTGATGCGGGCGCCCGGGCTGGATGCCCGGTCACCATCGGTGGTGTCACCTTCGACTGGGAACCCTCCACACCGGCTGGAGCGGCGGCGGTGCGGCTGGGTGGGCGCGGCACGGATTGGCGGTTGGACAGCGACGATCGCGCCAGCGCGGCTCAGCGCAAGGCTGCTCGGCGCGCGAGGCGCGAGCCAGCCGCTGGTGATGAGATGGAGCAGGAGTGAGCCCGACTCGGCAGGCCGTCGCGCAGGCGCGGCACCTCGTGGTCAAGGTCGGCTCGTCTTCGCTTACCACAGCAGCTGGCGGGCTGGACCGGGGGAGGCTGGACACCCTGGTTGATGCACTCGCTGCCCGCGTCGCAGCCGGCAGCCACCTGGTATTGGTGTCCTCGGGTGCCATCGCCGCGGGGTTGGCGCCACTGGGATTGCGCCGCCGGCCCCGCGATCTGGCCACCCAGCAGGCCGCCGCCAGCGTCGGGCAGCTGGCGCTGGGGTACGCCTACGCCGAATCCTGGGCCCGGCATGGCCGCACCATCGGCCAGGTGTTGCTGACCTCTGACGATATGGTCCGCCGTGCGCATTACCGCAACGCGCAGCGCACCTTCGCCCGGCTGCGCGGTCTCGGCGTGATACCAGTGGTCAACGAAAACGACACGGTGGCCACCGATGAGATCCGGTTTGGAGACAACGACCGGCTCGCCGCCCTGGTTGCACACTTGGTAGGAGCCGAAGCATTGGTGTTGCTCTCCGACGTCGGTGGGCTCTACGACAGCGACCCGCGGCTCGGCGCGGCTCGCCTGGTTCCGGAGGTCAGTGGACCGGCTGACATGGACGGTGTGCGGGCGGGTAATGGCGGTGCGCTGGGCACCGGGGGCATGGCCTCCAAGATCGACGCCGCGACGGTGGCCTCCCAAGCCGGGGTGCCGGTGCTGCTGGCCGCTGCAGCGCAGGTCAGGCAAGCCCTGGGCCCGGCTGACGTCGGCACTGCTTTCGCTCCCACCGGGGCGCGACTGTCCGCTCGCCGGTTCTGGCTGCGTCACGCCGCAGGGTCAGCCGGGCGGCTCCGGCTTGACGACGGGGCGGTGAGCGCGGTGGTGCACCGTCGGCGTTCGCTGCTTGCGGCCGGCATCACCGGTGTCGAGGGTGACTTCGAGGCTGGCGACGTGGTAGAGCTGATCGACGCGTATGGCGTCGTGGTCGCCCGGGGGATGGTTGGGTTCGACGCGGGCGAACTGCCCGAGTTGATTGGCCGCTCCACCCGTGACCTTCCTCCCGAACTGCGTCGCGAGGTCGTGCACGCCGACGACCTGGTGCCCGTGTAATCGACCTAGGTTTCGCCTCATCCTGCCAGGCGGATGACGGTCCGGCGTGATGCAAGGACAATGGAGCTTTCAGCACCCGTGAGGTCGGAGGTGGCCCGGTGTCCTCCCCAGCAGACCTGCTGACGTCCCGCTTCGGCGACGGTCTGGCGGTCGGCCCCGACCTGGCTGCGGCGGCCGAGTCCGCCGTCACGCAGGCCCTGGTCCCGCTGCGCGGGCAGTGCCCAGACCTGCTGTGCGTGTTCGTCTGCGGCGACGATCCGGCGATGGTGGAGTCGGCGGGTACCCGCGCCATGGAGGTGGCTGGGGCGCGCACGGCGGTGGGCTGCAGTGCCGGCGGTGTGATCGGTGCCGGTCGGGGAGTGGAGAACGAACCCGCGGTCAGCGCGTTCGCCGCCTGCCTACCCGGGGTCAGGTGCACCCCGCTGCGCCTGGAGCTGGTGCGCACACCCGACGGGGCTGCCATCACCGGAATGCCAGACCGCCGCGACGACGACGCCGTCGCAGTGCTTCTCGCCGATCCCTTCACCTTCCCTGTGCCGGAATTCGTCCAGCGCTCCAACGACGACCTCACCGGCCTGCCGCTGATCGGCGGCGTGGCCAGTGGTCCCCGCGGCGGGGGATCCGCACGGTTATTCCTGGACGGGCACAGCGTGCCAGCCGGCGCGGTGGGAGTGGTGCTCGGCGGTCCCGTGGTAGCCAGCCCGGTGGTCAGTCAAGGTTGTCGACCCATCGGCCCCCCAATGATCGTCACCAAGGCTGAAGGCAACGTGCTGTGGGAGCTGGCTGGAATGCCCGCACTGGCCAAGCTCGAGCAGATCGCCGCTGGCCTTTCGCTTGAGGATCAGCAAGCCGCCGCGCACGGTTTGCAGATCGGCATCGCGATGGATGAGTACGTCGAGGAGCACGACCGTGGCGATTTCCTCATCCGCGGCGTGGTGGGTGCCGATCGCCAGCACAGCGCAATCGCCATCGCAGAAGCCGTGGAGGTGGGCCAGACCGTCCGCTTCCAGGTGCGTGACGCGTCGGCCGCCGACGAGGACCTCAAGGAGCTGTTCACCCGATTCCGGGCGGAGGCTGGTCCGGTGGGGGGTGCGCTGCTGTTCTCCTGCAACGGCCGTGGCCGAACCATGTTCCCGAGCGCTGATCACGACGTGCAGGCGGTACGCGCTGGCCTCAATACCACTGGTGTGGCCGGGTTCTTCGCCGCCGGTGAGATCGGCCCCGTCGCGGGCCGAAACCATCTGCACGGATTCACCGCGTCAATCCTGGTGTTCGGCGCTGGCAGCTCGTGAGTGAGTCCTGTGGGCGTTCAGCTGGTGATGTCCTTGGTGGCGAACCGCCACCAAGCCGCCAGCCCGAAGACAGTCGCGTAGGCCAAACCCTCCGCCAGCCGCCTCAGTGGATCCTCGCGCGTTATCCGTGGTGTTTCCGGCCACCCCGGCTGGTGCTGGTGGAGGCAATGCGGGAGACTTGCCCGGTACGTGGAGGGGAGTATTCCTTCGCGGCGGTGTCGTCATCACGGTCTTCCCGCAGTGCTGCGGGGTACCCGGCGCCGTCGACCGGCCTTCCGGTGGAAGAGACCTCTGGTGTACGACGAATGTCGTCTGCCCGGAGGTCTCACGCATGAATGTGCCCACCTGGGTCTGGCTCGCCACGGTGGGCGCCTTCTTCGTGCTGTTCGCTCTCGATCTGCTCATCGTCGACCGCAATCCACACGAGGTGGGCATCGCGGAGGCGGCCAAGTGGGTGGTGTTCTACATCTCCTGCGCAGCAGTGTTCGGGCTTGGTGTGTGGTACTTCGCCGGCAGCCAGTTCGCCGTCGAGTTCGTTGCCGGATATGTCACCGAATACTCGCTATCAGTAGACAACCTGTTCGTCTTCGTGATCATTATGGCGACCTTCGGGGTGCCGGCTGTCCACCAGCATCGGGTACTGCTGATTGGTATCGTACTCGCATTGATCATGCGGGGGATATTCATTGCGGCGGGTGCGGCGCTGATCGCGAATTTCAGCTGGGTGTTCTACCTCTTCGGCGTGCTGCTGGTCTACCTGGGTTGGGAGCAGGTCCGGCACCGGAAAGAGGATGTGGAGTTCCGGGAGAACATCGCGCTGCGGGCGCTACGGAAACTGGTCCCGGTGACCGATGAGTACGATGGATCGCGCCTGGTGGTCAAGCGTGACGGCAAGCGATGGTTCACCCCGATGATCGTGGTGATGATCGCGATCGGTTCGGTCGATCTGATCTTCGCCTTAGACTCCATCCCAGCGATCTTCGGACTTACCCAGGAACCCTTCCTCGTCTTCACCGCCAACGCTTTTGCGCTCATGGGATTGCGGCAGCTGTACTTCCTCATCGGCGGATTGCTCACCAGGCTCGTCCACCTGTCCGTCGGGCTGGGCGCCATCCTTGGATTCATCGGCGTCAAGCTGGTGCTCGACGCGCTGCACGAGAACTCGCTGCCCTTCCTCAACGGTGGCCAGCCTCTGCACTCGATACCGACGGTGAGCATCGAGCTCTCCCTGGCTGTGATCGTCAGCGTGCTGCTGGTCACCACCGTAGCCAGCATGCTCACGACGCGCAGACATCATCGTCGCGGCGGTCGGCTGGAGCGCTTGGAAGGCATCGAGGCGCGGGCCGTTACCCATGAACGAGCATGAACGGCGCGTCGCGACGTTCAGCCCTGCGCGGCCTGCTGGGCACGGGCGTAGATCAGATGCAGGAAGTCCGCCCCAGCGAGTGCCGTGAACGTGGCCGCGACCACCCGGGTGAACCGCGGCGTGAACAACAGCCCGATAGTGAAGCCGGTGGCTATCCACATGTCGAGGCAGAGGGGGCAGCTGAGCAACTCGCCGAAGGCGTGGCGCAGGGAGCTGACCTCACGCACCTCTTCCATCACCTCGGCCGGGCCTCCGGTGCCGCGGTACTGGGTGAACGGGGCACGTAGCGGGCTAGTGACCGCGTCCTTGCTGATCGTGCGAGACAGCTTGTGGGTGCCTGCGGTGATCAAGGCCAGGTCGTAGGGTGCGATCTGGCGAGGCAGTCCCCGTCCGGTCAACGCGGCTATCAGGCCGGCCAGGCCCACCACGGCGGCGAACACGGTCATGATGAGCATGTAGCCGCCCAGCGGTCGCTCTGCGCCTTGCCGGTACTCCTGGGCCTCCGCGTGTACCGCGTGGCCAACTCCGGTCTGCTGGGTCACTCCGGATGTCCCCTTTCCACTCGGCCCGCTGTGGGGCTTGCGGCCCGGCCGTGCGGCCGGCGGTGCTCGGTGGGTACCCGCTTCCGGCAGGTGTGAAGCGCTTATCTTCAATCTGGTTGATCACTGCCTGGTGGGCGGAGGTATGGACGGCAAGGCAGGCTGTGGAGTGATGACGACTACCCGGTTCAAGCTGCCCGAGCCGGTGGCGCCGATGCTGGCGTTGGCCGGCGAGCCACCGTCTGGCCCGCGCTGGGGTTTTGAGTTCAAGTGGGACGGCGTGCGGGTCATCGCTGCGGTCGCCGGAGAGCAGATGCGGCTGTACAGCCGCAACGGCAACGACATCACTGACGGATATCCCGAACTGGCCGTGCTCAGCGGGCTGGTCGGGGGCCGAGCGGTGCTACTCGACGGGGAGATCGTGACGCTGGGTGATGCTGGGCACCCAGATTTTGGACTGCTCCAGCAGCGTATGCACGTCCGTTCACCGAGCCCGGAGCTGGTGAGCCGCGTCTCGATCGTGTACTACGTGTTCGACTTGCTCGACCTCGACGGCCGCCGGCTGCTGTCGCAGAGTTACCAGCGGCGCCGGGAACTGCTCGCAGATCTGGATCTTGAAGGCAACTCGCCGCGGGTGCGGGTGCCCCCGTATCACGCCAACGTGGATGGCCACCAACTGCTGGAGGTGGCCCGCCGGCACGGCTTGGAGGGCGTAGTCGGAAAGCGGCTGGGCTCGTGGTATGAGCCCGGCCGCCGATCACCGGCCTGGATCAAGACCGCGCTGCTGTTCACCCAAGAGGTCGTGGTCGGTGGTTGGACGGCCGGGGAGGGTCGCCGTGCCGGCACGCTGGGCGCGCTGCTGATTGGAGCTCACGACGACCAGGGGCGGCTGCGTTACCTCGGCGATGTCGGTACCGGGTTCACCGGCCGGATGCTCGACGATTTGCTGAAGCGGCTCGTGGCGCTCGAACAGCCGAGCAGCCCGTTCGATGAGCCGGTGCCCCGTGAGCACGCCCGCCGGGCGCACTGGGTCCGTCCCCACCTTGTCGGCGAGGTCGAGTACCGAATACTGACCTCGGACCGCCGGCTGCGCCATGCCGCCTGGCGCGGGTTGCGCGCCGACAAGGACCCGGCCCAGGTGACGTTGAGTTGACTGAGCCGCGGGTATACCAGCCCCATGACTGACCGCGGTGCGCGATGAGCGACCGGCAGCAGCGGCTGCGGGCCTACCGGGCCAAGCGCGACTTCTCGGTCACCACAGAACCGGCCGGGTCGGACATGGCGGCAGGTACGGGTCGGTTCGTCGTGCAACGCCACCGAGCTCGCCGCCTGCACTATGACCTGCGGCTGGAAATGGATGGCGTGCTGGTCAGCTGGGCCGTGCCCCGGGGACCGACGCTCGACCCCAAGGCCAGGCAACTGGCGGTCCATGTCGAGGACCACCCCATTGAGTACTTCGACTTCGAGGGCGTTATCCCCAAGGGCGAGTACGGCGGGGGCGACGTCATCGTGTGGGACTGGGGGACGTGGCAGCCCTCGGGGACTGACGACCCGGCACGGGCGATCGAGCGCGGCGAGTTGCACTTCGATCTTCACGGGGAGAAGCTGGCTGGTCGCTTCGTGCTCGTCCGCACCGACGAGGCCCGGTCGAGCAAAGAGCAGTGGCTGTTGATTCACAAGAACGACGACCACGCGCGGCCCGGATGGGATCCTGAGGACCAGCCCTGGTCGGTCAAGAGCGGGCGCACCAACGACGAGGTCGCCGCAGCTCCCGACGCGCTGTGGCGCAGCGGCGTGCCTGCCAGCGAAGCCGCCGTCGCGTTGGCCCGGGCACCCGAGCGTTCATGGGACCCGCCGACCGAGGACGAGCTCGCCGCTCTGGACGCACTCGGACCGGAGGGCCGGTGGGCCGTCCAGGGCCGCGAAGTCAAGCTGACCAACTTGGACAAGGCGCTGTTCCCCGCGCGGGATCGGGAGCGTCCGGTCACGAAGCGAGACTTCGTCCGCTACCACGCCATGATCGCCCCGGTGATGCTCCCCTATCTCGCCGACCGTCCGGTGAACTCCCACCGGTACCCCGATGGCGTCGAACGCCCGGGTTTCTGGCATAAGGAGGTACCCAGCCACGCGCCGGAGTGGCTGACCCGCTGGCGCAATGCGGAAGCCGAACCGGGGGAAACGCAGTGGTACGCCGTCATCGACAGCGTTGCCGCCCTCGTCTGGATGGCGAATTTCGCGGCGGTGGAGCTGCACCCATGGACCTCCCAACTTCCCAATGTGCACCAGCCGACGTGGGCTCTGATTGACATCGACCCCGGTTCTCGCAGCAGCTTCGACGACGTCCTCGTGCTCGCGCGCCTGTACCGGGTGGCGCTTGAGCACCTCGGCGCCGCAGCTATGCCGAAAGTCACCGGTAAGCGGGGCGTGCAGATCTGGATGCCTGTCCGGACGGGCTACTCCTTCGCTGACACCAGAGCATGGGTTGAGAAGGTCTCCCGCGCCGTCGGCCGTACTGTCCCCGACCTGGTCAGCTGGGAGTGGCAGAAAGACCGTCGGGAAGGGCTCGCGCGCCTGGATTACACCCAAAACGCCATCAACAAGACACTCGTGGCTCCATTCAGCGCGCGGCCCGCCCCCGGGGCACCGGTGTCTGTCCCCATCCACTGGGAAGAGCTCGACGACCCCGATCTCCGACCTGACAGCTGGACGATCCGCACAGTGATCGACAGAGTGCACAGCGTCGGCGATCCTCTCGCTCCCCTCGTCGACCGGGAGCAGGACCTGCCCAAGCTGTAGCGTTCAGCGTCGAAGCCCGACATGGAGACATATCGGGGTAAAAAGGAATCGCTTTACCCCGATATGTCTCCATGTCGGGACGGGATCAGCAGGTCCGCGGCAAAGATCACCGGTTGCCATGACGGGTCTTGGCCGCTGTCTAGCCGGGGAAGCCGGTGATAAGCGAACTACAGCGATTCCGTGCGATAGATCCACTGCACACGTTCCATAACCGAATAAGGCGGCCCCGGCCGGCGGTTGCGTCCGGGTGCACGGCGAGCTGAGGAGTACGGGCCCGGGGAGCTGGTGAAGGGCGTGCACGTGGGCCTCACGGTCGGCCGAGCGAACGCGGCGAGTCAGCCTCACCGAGGCTGGGCTGGCCCGGTACAAGGCGCTGCGCGAGCGGCAACAAGCCGAGGTCCCGGGCTGAGGTGGCGTGATATGCGCCGCGCTGGAATGGGGGCCCTGATCCAGGCAAGCGCACCACACCGCTGTCGGTCTGGTCTCGCCAGCCCGACTCAGGTAGCGGGACCATGGTCGCTGTGACCACTCAGCGGCGCCGATCAGCCGCAGTGGTCCCTCGATCCGGGCGTCGAACAGTACGACCGGTCCGGTCACCGTGCAGTTCTCCAGCGCCAGCTCGCTGCGTACCCGCGAATTAGCTGTCCGCAGGCCGGGCAGTGTGCAGCGGGTCAGGCGCCAGCCGGCCAGCTCCGCGGTGTCCAGGTCGATCGGTGCGTCGAAGGTGCAGCCGGTGAGCCCAACCAGCGCGGTGACCGTCGCTCCGGGAAGCTCCAGCAAGCCGCGGACGACCGAGCGTGGGAATCCGGCCTTGGGCGCCCAACGGTGCTCCGGCGCCAGGATGGGGTGATGAGCATCCGGTCCGGAGCCTCAGGTGTTGACCAGCCCCGTTACCCACATCGCTGGCGCGCTCTCGCGGTCACCCAGATGGCAGGTTTCATGAGCCTGCTGGACGTCAGCATCGTCAACGTTGCGCTGCCCTCCATCCAGCAGAGCCTGAGCGCCTCGGTGGCGCAGGTGCAGTGGGTGGTGTCCGGCTACGCGCTCACCTTCGGGCTGGTCCTGGTGGCGGGCGGGCGGCTGGGTGACGCCCTGGGCCGACGGCGAATGTTCTTCATTGCCCTGACCGGGTTCGTGCTGACCAGCGCACTATGTGGGGCGGCGCCCAGCGCGGAACTACTGGTTGCGGCCCGGTTGCTGCAAGGCGTCACCGCGGGGATGCTCACTCCACAGAACTCAGGGCTCATCCAGGTTCTGTTTCAGGGCGCAGAGCGGGGCAGGGCGTTTGGCATCTTCGGTGCCACGGTCGGGCTGTCCACGGCGGTCGGTCCGGTGCTCGGCGGTCTCATCCTCACCGCCGCTGGAGGGCCGGAAGGGTGGCGGTGGGTCTTTTTCGTCAACGTTCCCATCGGGCTGATCGCACTTGTGGCGGCGTGGCATTTGGTGCCGCCCCGGCTACGGACCGGGCAATCGGTGGCCGCACAGATCGACGTCGTCGGTGCGCTGCTGCTCGGCGCTGGCGTGCTGTGCGTGCTGCTGCCATTGGTACAGGTCGATAGCGGTGGGCTGGCTCGGCTGTGGTGGCTGTTCGGGCTCGCGCTAGTACTGGGAGCGCTGTTCCTGCGGTGGGAGCAGTTGATGGTGCGGCGCGACCGGGCGCCGTTGCTGGACACCCGGTTGCTGTCCGTCACGCCCGGCTACCCGACGGGGGCCGCGCTGGGGCTGGTGTACTTCGTCGGCTTCAGTGGGATCTGGCTGGTGTTCGCGCTGTACTTCCAACACGGGTTGGAGTATTCGCCACTGCAGTCCGGGCTGGCGGTGACACCGTTCGCGCTCGGATCGGCCGTGTCGGCTGCGGTAGCTGGCCGGCTGGTGACCAGCTATGGCCGCTGGCTGACGGTGGTCGGACTAGGCGGCGTCGCACTCGGGTTGGCTGCCACAGCCGTGGTGCTGCATGCCGTACCCGCGGCTTCGGCAGGATGGGTGGCGGCGCTGCCGCTACTTGTGGCGGGCCTCGGCGGCGGCGCGGTGATCTCACCGAACGTCACGCTGACTCTCGAATGCGTGCCACCGCGGATGGGCGGGGCTGCGGCCGGAGCGCTGCAAACTGGGCAGCGGATCGGATCGGCGATCGGGACGGCCTCGCTGGCGGCGGTGTTCTACAGCGTGGTGTCTTCCAGTGGTCACTACCAGAACGCCATCGCCGCGGCGCTGTTCACCGCGACGGGGTTTGTGTGCCTGGCTCTTCTCGTGGCCGTGTGGGAACTCTGGACTCGCCGACGTCGGGCGATGGTGGCAGAGCCGGACAAGACCGGTGTGGCACAGGCCGACGTGCACCGGACCTGAGCTTGTTGCTTAACCGTGCGCTGGTTCAGAGATCAAGAACAGCGCGGAGGGCGTTGTCGACGGCCTGCTGCTCATCTGGGCTGATGACGCCAGCTGGTTCGCCGAGCCGAGATTTGATCACTTGTTCGATAGTGGTGATGACCGCCCAGCCGTAGCCTTCAAGTCTCACGGACAGGAGAGAGTCAGGGTCGCTATCGATGACCTGCAACCCGAGCACCACAGGTAAGGGTGACTCGTTGAGCGGGTCCGCGGAGACAATCAAGCGCTGTAGCGACTGGCCGGGCCGTTGAAGGACTGGTTTGTAGGGGTAGACGGCCCCCCGACGAAGGGACACTCAGCCGGCCTGGTCAAGTGCAGCGGCAGTCTCAGCCAGAGAGTCTTCGACATAGGTGGGATTGGCCGCGTACCAGCGCGCCATACTGTCGGCTGCTTCGCGCAGGGCATCAGCTCGAACGAGACGCTCGAGGTAACCCGACGCGCCCCCCCGCGTACGAGCGCCGCACTGGCGAACCCTGGCGGCCACAGGCTGGTCCAGAGAGATCGTTAAGCGCTCACGCCGATTCACACGCGGGAGCGTACCGTGATGCGTAAGGGGACGCATCTGGGGTTTTGGGGGAGAATGCCACGCTCCAACCGCTGCAGTGCCACGCCCGGATCAATGCCTAATTCCTTGGCCAGCTTGGCCCGGGTATCCCGCAGGACCCCCAGCGCCTCGGCTTCGCGTCCGGTCCGATACAACGCCAGAGCTAGCAGCTCACAGCCGTGTTCACGCAGCGGATGGGCCCGCACGTGCAAGTCCAACTCGGCCACCACGGCGTCGTGGCCGCCACCCAGTTCCAGCTGAGCTTCGCACTTGGCTTCGACGACGGACAGGCGCAGTTCCTCCAGCCGCGTTATCTCCGGCGCCGCCCATTCGGCGTCGTGCATGTCGGCGTAGGCTTGCCCACGCCACACCCCAGCGCCGCATCAAATTCACCCAGGGCTTGCGCGGGGTCGGCTCGGCCCAGAGCCTCTAGACCGGCGGTGGCATGGCCGGTGAACTGGTGCACGTCGAACTCGACGCCACGGCTGTCCAAGGTCACCTGCTGCTGCGTGCATCTTCGATCCTGTTGGAGTCGTCCTACCCCGGTCGACTCTGTCGCGGGCGGTTCTTCCTGGGTTGAAGCAGCCGGTAGAGGGTGGAGCGGGCCGATGCCGAGGCCAGTTGATGTTCATCGCCCAGACACCGCCCGGTTCGCAGCCGGTCTGCGCTCGTCTTTCTGCGCCTTATCTCGGGCGGGGCGGAGCAGCTTGCGGTCCTCTTGGCGCAGCAATCCCCACGCGAGCAGCTGGCGGCCCAACTGGTTGATGTTGTCGCGGCCGCTGATCCCGGTGACGCCCAGCTCCTGCAGCTTCCGGCACCACCGCACAACGCAGTTGTCGACGGCTTTCTCAGTAACCGGGTTGTCGTGTGGTCGTGCGGCGGATGCGTACTCGGCGGCTTCCCGGTTACCGACCGCGTCGCCGGGATCGGGTAGCGCCAAGAACTTGGCCGCGAGCAGCAACCGGTCGTGATCGGTTGGCTCGCGCAGCGGGACGGTGGACGGATCACCGTGTCCCGGTGGGTCCTGCATCGCCGGCCGGGGGTCGTCGATGCTGACTGAAAGCAGGTACCGCCCGGACGGCGCGCCGACCCTGATTTCTAGGCCAGGAGGGCTGACTGCCCACCGCGAGTGTGAGTCCGGTGCGGTCCGCGGCGGTAAGGGGTTGGACACCCCGCGCACCACTACGTCGAACGGGCGGCTGTCGCTATCGTTACAGACCACCCACAGCCCGCCGCTGAATCGAATTGAGCCCACATGCCGGGAGATGTGCAAATCGGGTCCGCCGTTAACGCTGTCATGACCGAATCGCAACGTGCGGTCGTGACCTCGCCCGAACGTGAAGGGGGCATGGCCCGGGCGCAGCACTACAATCTGACGGCCCTGAAAATAGATCACTAGCTCGCTCGACGGCTGCGGCGGCCCCACCATTGGCCCACGTTAACGCCGTACAGCTGGGCTGGCCAACCGTGGTGAGGGCTGCCCTCTAGCCACGCATGGCAGCGGGGCGTTCTACTGATCCGCAGGAGGTCGGCGAAGAACCGGAGATTTACCGTGCAGTCGAGCCTGCAGGCCATCGACATCAGACGGACTCCGCTAGGCCAGGTCCTTGGGCGGGTCCATGGCTGCGTGTGGGACACCACGCCCGGCAAGCTTCGGGTGGCCCAGATCGTCCTCGTGCTTGGGGTACTGCTCGCCGGCGGTGTCGGGGTCTTCGCCGCGATCGTCCGGGTGGAAACCACTCGTGACATCGCCGAGCGCCTCGAGCCGCTCAATGCCACTGTGACCACGCTGTACCGGTCATTGGCCGATGCGGATGCCACGGTGGCGGCTGGGTTCTTATCCGGCGGTGTGGAACCCAACGAAGTGCGGACCCGCTATGACCGCGACGTGGCGCAGGCGGCGGCCAGCCTGGCGCAGGCCAGTACTCAAGCCAGCGGAGAGTTGGTGACGGCGAAGCGAATCGCTGACATCACCACCCAGCTACCGGTGTACACCGGCCTGGTCGAGCGGGCTCGGGCGAACAACCGGCAAGGCTTAGCGGTCGGAGTGAGTTACCTTGGGCGCGCCTCGGAACTGATGCAGAGTTCGATCCTGCCCGAGGCAGCGGAGCTGCAACGGCGGCAAGCCGCGCGACTCGATGACGCCTACCAGCGGGCCGAGTCCGTGCCAGTTGTCGCGTTTGCGGCCTGGGGGGTGAGTCTGGCCGGGCTGTTCTGGGCACAAATCTTCCTGTTCCGGCGGACTCACCGGATTTTCAACATCGGCTTGGTCGCGGCGAGCGGGGCGGTAATCGCCGGGCTGGTGTGGTGGACGGTCGCGGGGGCAGCCTCCGCCAATTCGCTGGCGAGCGCGCTCGGACATAGCCGGTCGGTGTCTGATGCATTGGCACCCGCGCAGATCGCGGCGTTGCAGGCCCGCGCCGTCGAAAGCCTCCAACTAGTGACCCGCACAGGTAGTGCCACCGAGCCAGACTTCGATGCCCGGATGCAGCGGCTCGCGCGCAACAACGGCGCCGGCGGTGCATTGGGCGCAGCCGAGCAGTTCGCCACTGACCCACAGGGCCAGGCCCTGGTGCAGGCGGCGATCGACGACGCCCGCCGTTACGCCGCGGCGCACGCGGAAGTCCGGCACCTGGATGACCTTGGGGACTACATCAAGGCGGTCGACGCCGCGGTGAGTACCCAGGAGGCCAGCGCTGCCACGGCGTTCGACCGGCTCAACTCCGCGCTAACCACCGCGGTGGAGCACGAACGCACGGCGTTCAGGAGCGACATCGGTCGCGCACAGGGTTGGCTTACCGGCCTGCCGATCGGCACCGGTGCGTTGGCGCTGGCCTCGGCGGTGGGGGTGGCCTTGGGTGTGCGGCAGCGGCTGGAGGAGTACCGGTGAGTACCCGATTCGTGCGCGCATGCTCGGCGTTAGCCGCCGTTGTCCTGACTGCGACGGCTGGCGACCAGTGGCCGAACCATCCGGCCTCGGAGCCGGTAACGCTAAGCCCGCCGCCGGTTGCAGCCGCGCGGGCAGCGGCGTTGGCTCCCAGACAGCTGCCTGCTGCGCCAGGATGCAATCCACGAGCCAGCCTGCGCCTACAGGGCCCGCTGCCCGCACCCGGTCACATGCCCGCTGGATCCACGATGGCCCGGATCGTCGAGCGGGGCCACCTGATCGCAGGCATCGGCCGTGACACCTACCCGTTCGCCTTCCGGGACGCGAACTTGCGGCCGGAGGGGTTCGAGATCGACATCGTCAGGGACATCGCCGAGGCGATCTTCGGTGACCGCGAGCGAGTGGCGTTCCGGCCGGCACCGCAGGTCAGCAGGTTCGAGACGGTGACGTCGGGGCAGGTTGACCTGGTGGTTGCCACGGCGACCAGCACGTGTACGCGTCGTGAGCTCGTCGATTTCAGCGCTGTGTACTACGAGGCGGGGCAGCGGGTGCTGGTCAATCGCGGCTCGGCGGTAAGGGACCTGGATGATCTGCGGGACAAGCCGGTCTGCGCGAGCCGGGGTTCAACGTCGCTGGGGAAAATCTTGGCCGCTTCCTCAAAGCCGATCCCGGTCGGCGCGGACACCTCGACGGACTGCCTGATGCTGCTCCAACTCGGTGCGGTCGATGCGGTATCCACCGATGACACCCTGCTTGCCGGCCTAGCCGCGCAGGATCCCCGGACCGAGGTCGTCGGCCCGCGGTTCACCGAAGAGCCTTATGGAATTGTGATCCACAAAGACACTCCCGACCTGGTGAGGTTCGTTAACGCAGTGCTGGAGAATCGCGCCAGGGACGGCCGGTGGCGGGCCAGCTACGAGCGTTGGCTGTCGCTGCTGGGGCCCCCGCCGCCACCACCGGTACCGCAATACCGAGACTGATACCGACGGCGATGAATGGGAACCCGGCATGACGAATGGCCCGAAAGCGGGCTCCGGCGCGGTGATCAGAGAAGGTCCCCGCCGGGGCCCGCTGGTCAACCTGCCCGAACTGCCGGTGGGTGAGCAGATGGCGCCGGTGCTCGATGACCCCCAAGTGCCCGAGCACAAGCGGTTCTGTCCGAATCCCGAGTGCCGACACCAAGTGGGCCGGGCTCGCAACGGCCGGCCCGGCCGAGTCGAGGGTTTCTGCCCGCAGTGTGGGACCAAGTACTCCTTCCGGCCGCCGCTGCAGCCCGGCGTACTCGTCGGTGACGGCCAGTTCAAGGTGGAGGGCGCGATCGCCCACGGTGGGCTCGGTTGGGTTTACCGGGCCTGGGATTGCTGGGTCCCGCGCTGGGTGGTGCTCAAAGGCCTGATCGATCCCGACGATCCGGACAACCGCCAGGCCGCGATCGCCGAGCTGACCGCTCTGGCCGATGCCAGCCACCCGAACATCGTCACCGTGCTCACCGTGGTCCGGCATCCGCACCCGCTCACAGGCAGGAATGTCGACTACATCGTGATGGAATGCCTCAGCGGCAAGTCGCTGAAGCAGCTGTGCCACGAACGTCCGGGCAGCAATCCGTACCTGCCGGTGGATCAGGTCTGCGGGTTTGCCCTGGAGGTGCTGGCCGCGCTGGATTACCTGCACGTCAAGCGGGGCCTGCTGTATTGCGACCTGTCGGCGGACAACGTGATCCATTCCACAGACGGTATCAAACTGATCGACCTGGGCGCGGTCCGACGAATTGATGATCGGGACAACCCAGTTTTCTGGGGCAAGCCTGGTTACCAGGACCCGAGGGTCGCAACGCACGGCCCGTCAGTGGGGACCGATCTCTACACCGTCGCGCGGATGATGGCGGTGCTCAGTTTCCCGTTCCCGGGATTTTCCACCGACGAGCCGATCCCGGGCCCAGACGACGTGGAGCTGCTGGCTGTTCACCCGTCCTTCGCCGGGTTGCTGCGCCGCGCGACCAACCCCGATCCGGACCGGCGATTCGCCTCCGCCGCGGACATGGCCGAGCAGCTGGAACGTGTGCTGCGGGAGATCCGCGCGGTGCAGGAGGACCGACCGTTCCCCACCGCCTCGACCCTGTTCGGGCCGGAGCTGCGGGTGGTGCGGGCCAATCCGGACACCTTCTCCATCGTGGACCCGGAGCCGGCCGCGGCGGCGCTGGCCCTGCCTGATCCCCAGGTGGATCCCGCCGATCCGCACGCCGGCCTGCTGGCTGCGTTCAGTGCCGAGGGCCCTGATGAGACCGAGCGGGTGCTTGCCGCGTTGCCCAATCCGTCGCTGGAGACCCGGCTGCGGGTGGTGCGCGCCCGGATCGAGCTGCGCCATCCCGGAGCCGATGACGACCTCGATGTGCTGGCCCAACAGCAGCCAGGCGACTGGCGGGTCGACTGGTACCGAGGGCTCAGGTCCCTGGTCGACGGTGATGTCGACGCCGCCTGGCAAGGGTTCACTGCGGTGCTTGATGCCTTACCGGGGGAGGCGGCACCCAAGCTCGCCCTGGCGCTGTGCGCGGCGCGTGACGGCGACGCCGAGCTCGCCGCGCGCCACTATGCGACCGTGTGGCGGACCGACCGGTCGTATGTGAGCGCCGCATTCGGGCTCGCCCGGGCCCGCTTCGCCCTCGGCGACATTGCCGGTACGGCCGCCGCACTGGAGGCTGTGCCAGAGAGTTCCCGCTACGCCGTCACGGCCAGGCTGTGCGCAGTCCTGGCCCGGGCCCGCGGATGCACAGCCGAGCAGCCCCCGGTTGCCGACTTCTTCACCGCCGCCGAGCAGCTGTGCACCTTGGAACTTGACGACCAGCGGCGCGAACTGGCGATCGTGGAAGTGCTGGAGACCGTTCTGGGTTGGGAACGCGCCGACCGACCGTGGCCGCACGGGGCGACCACACCGATCCCCGCCACCCTGCTCGGCCATCGGCTCAACCAGCGCGGCGTGCGGAACCGGCTGGAGTCCGCCTACCGCGAACTCGCCCGGCTGGCTCCCACCACGGCCGAGCGAATCAACTTTGTCGATAAGGCCAATGACCGCCGTAACCGGAGCTGGACATGAACAGGGGCACGGTGGTGAGCCGGCGGGCAGTGCTGGTTGCAGCAGTTGCACTGGTCACCGCTGGCTGCGCGGACGCCGCAGACCCCGCTTCTCAGGCTGAGCTGGTGTGGGCCACCGGCGGGATTAGCTCTGCGGACCGGGACCGCTCCCTGGACATCGCGGCGCGATGGAACACGCTGCACTCAAATGGGCCGAAGGTGCGGGTGGAGCCACTGTCGCTGTCCACCGACGAGCAGCGGCAGTTGTTAGCGCTGGAGCTCAACGCCGGTTTGCCCCAGCTCGACATCCTCTCTCTCGACGTGGTCTGGATCCCGGAGTTCGCTCAGCGGGACTGGCTGGTGGACTTGCAGAACCTGCGCCCAGAGATCGAGCAGGTTTCGTTGCCCGGCCCAATGCAGGCAGGAGTTTGGAATGGGAAGCTGTGGGCTGCGCCGGATATTACCGACGCTGGAATCCTGTACTACCGCTCGGATTTGGTGGACAAGCCGCCGATCACTTGGGAGGAACTGATTGACGTCGGTCGTCGGGTCGGCGAGCAGAATGGCATCGCGCCCTTTGTCGCTGACGGTGCCCAGTACGAGGGGCTGGTGGTCCAATACCTGGAGTACTTCTGGGGTCTCGGTGGCGACGTGCTCGGCAGGGATGGCCAATCGGTGCTGTTCCAGACCGATAAGGCGCTGTACGCCGCCGAGTTCATGCACAAGGCATTCCGTGAGGGCGTGTACGCGCCCGGGTTCAACACAATGGACCTCGAAGAGGCCCGCAAGACCTTCCAGGCCGGTGAGGCTGTCTTCCTACGCTCGTGGCCGTATATTTACCAGCAGATGAACGGCAAGGACCCGGCCAGCCAGATCGCTGGGAAGGTCGGGATCGCGCCGCTGCCGGCCTTCAACGGTCGCCAGTCGGTCGCCGCGCTAGGTGGTCACAACCTCGCGGTGAGCGCCTTCTCGCGCAACGTTCCGGCGGCGACCGAGTTCGTCCGGTTCGTCTCGACCTCGCCTGATGTGCAACGGCGGTTGGCCCTGCAGCACTCGCTAGCTCCGACGATGGCGGCGGTTTACCACGACCTCGCTGGTGACCCGATGATGGCCCTGCTAGCCAAGGTGTTGCCGACGGCCAAGCCACGGCCCGCCACACCGGAGTGGGCCACGGTCAGCGCGGAAATGCAGCAGCAGATCTTCGCCGCATATACCGGCATTCGCGAGCCGACGGTGGCGGTCGAGGCGCTGCGAAACTTCCTCGTCGCCACCGTCGAGAGCAGCTGACCCCGATGCCCGAGCAGTTCTGCCGTCGATGCACCGAGCCGGTGGCTCAGGCAGACGGGTATTGCGAGCAATGCGGTGCCTTGGTGGCGGATCTGCGGCGGGACCGGGTGGAGCTCGATGTCGGGATCGCAGCGGGGGTCAGCGATCGAGGCCACCGACACCCCCGCAATGAGGACGCGTTAGCACTGCGCGACGTCGGTCCTGGCCTCCGTGCCGGCCCGGGGTCGGCGCAACGCGGCGTGGCGGTGGCGATCGTTTGCGACGGTGTGTCGTCGGCGGCCCGTCCTGCCGAGGCGTCCGAGACCGCCGCCGAAGTCGCCGCCGAGGCGTTGGTGGCTGCCCTGCGCGCCGAGGATGGTCCGGCCGCTGCGACGCGGGAGGCTATCCATGCAGCGGACAGGGCGGTCACCCAACTGGCTGACTCTCACGGTATTGATTCAGATGGGACCGGCTGCGGGGCTCCAGCGTGCACGTTTGTCTCAGCCGTCGTCACCGGCAACGCGATCACGGTTGGCTGGGTAGGAGATAGCCGGGCGTACTGGATACCGCAGGCCCATACCGACTTGGCGCCAATTCGGCTTACTACGGACGACTCCTGGCTGGCCCAGATCCTGGCAGCCGGAACGCTGAGCCCAGCCCAAGCAGCGGCCGATCGGCGCGCGCACGCCATCACCGCGTGGCTGGGCGAGGACGCCTACCAGATCGACCCGCATATCGTCACCCTCGAACCGGAGGGATCGGGTGTCGTGGTGGTCTGCACCGACGGGCTGTGGAACTACCTAGACACCGTCGACGAGCTCGCGGCGGCGCTTCCGGCGCAAGCACTCACAGCCCCGCTGGACGCGGCGCGCCGGCTCGTCGAGATCGCGCTGCACTCCGGTGGCCGCGACAACGTCACGGTTGCGGTGCTTCCGTTCGTCAGCCACTCAACCAGCGCGCCGGGGCGGTGATGCGGATATGCACAGGTGCTGGTCTTAGGTATGGAAAGTGGCACCGGCGGCCGTACGATCTGGCCACGATGGCGGACAACCGGGTGCGGGTCGGTGGGCCGTATTTCGAAGACCTGACGCACGGGCAGGTCTTTGCCGACGCCCCGGGCTTGACGCTGACCCCGGGCCACACCGTGCTGCACCAGGCACTGTCCGGCGACCGGCTCCGGCTGCCGCTGGACCACGAGCTGTCCGCCACGGTCACCGGCCGCAGCGAGCCGTTGGTCCATCCCACGCTGGTCTGCCATGTCGCGATCGGGCAGACCACCTCACCGTCGCAGCGGGTCCGCGGCAACCTGTTTTACCGGGGCCTGCGCCTGCTGCGCCCGGTGCACCTCGGCGACACGCTGCGCACCCGCACCGAGGTGGTCGCGCTGCGCCAGAACCGCCCGAAACCGGGGCGACCGGCGACCGGGCTCGCCGTGCTGCGGGTGCAGGTCAACAACCAGCGTGCGGAGCCCGTGCTGGACTTCTGGCGCTGCCCCATGATCCCGCTGCGGGATCCCGACGCCAACACCGGACACGCCGACAGCTTTGACGACATCCCCGCCGACGCTGAGCCCGTCGAGGATCTGCCGTGGGGCTGGCGGCTCGGCGTGTTCCGGCCCACCGTGACCGAACCCGGCGTGGTCTACGACATCGAGGTGCGCGACACCGTGACCGGTGCCCCCGAGCTGGCTAGGGCCACCCTCAACCTCGCGGCCACGCACACCGACCCCGGCGCGTCGGCGTACGGGCGTCGCCTGGTCTATGGCGGGCACACCATCTCGATTGCCGGGGCGCATGCCACGCGGGCGCTGCCCGACCTGGTGACGATTGTGGCCTGGCGCAGCTGTGAGCACACCGGCCCGGTGTTCGAGGGCGATGTGCTGCGCACCGAGCTCCATGTTGAGGACGTTCACCAAAGTGACGGTTACCAGCTGATCGGCTTGCGGGCCCTGGTGCATGGCTGCCCGGCGGAGGACGCTGGAGATCAGACCGCGGCGGAGAAGCCAGTGCTTGACTGGCGATTCGTCGCGCTCGCGCGATAAGGGAGGTGGAGGTGACCGGGATCCTGGCGGGGATGCGCGTGGTGGAGGGCTCGGCTTTCGTGGCGGCACCGCTGGGCGGCATGACGCTGGCTCAGCTCGGTGCGGACGTGATCCGGTTCGATCCGATCGGCGGCGGCCTGGACGTCAACCGCTGGCCGGTCACCGCGGACGGCAAGAGTCTGTTCTGGGCGGGCCTGAATAAGGGCAAGCGCTCGATCGCGGTCGACATGCGATCACCGCAAGGCAAGGCGCTGCTCACTGACCTGATCACCGCGCCCGGTGACGATGCGGGGCTGTTCCTGACGAACTTCACGGCCGCGGGCTGGCTGGACTTCAACAAGCTCACGGCCCGGCGCCCCGATCTGATCATGGTCAACATCGTCGGCAACCCCGACGGCTCGTCCGCGATCGACTACACGGTCAACCCCGCCACCGGTTTTCCCTGGGCGACCGGCCCCAGCAACCTGGCCATGCCGTTCAATCACCTGTTGCCTGCCTGGGACGCGATCACCGGGACACTGGCCGCGACCGGGCTGCTGGCCGCCGAGCGCAAGCGGCGGATCGACGGGACCGGTCAGTTTGTCCGGCTCGCACTGTCCGACGTGGCGTTCGCGATGGTCGGGCACCTCGGCAAGATCGCCGAAGTGCAGATCAATAAGCACGAGCGGCCGAAGTACGGCAATTACCTATACGGAGCATTCGGGCGCGACTTCGCCACCAAGGACGGCAAGCGAGTCATGGTGGTTGGCCTGACCACGCGGCAGTGGCACAGCTTGGTCGCCGCGGTGGGGATTGGTGACGCCTGCGTCCAGGTCGAGAAGCTGCTCGGGGTAGACCTGGACAAAGAGGGCGACCGGTTCGTCGCGCGCCAGGTGATCGCCGCGCTTATCGAACCGTGGGTCAGCAGCCGCACCCTATCCGAAGTTCGCCAGGTCTTCGACCGGCACGAGGTGTGCTGGGGCCCATACCAGACCTTCGCTGAGCTGGTCACGACAGATCCGCGCTGCTCGCCCGCCAACCCGATGTTCGCCGCGGTCGACCAACCCGGCATTGGAACCTATCTCATGCCCGGCTCGCCGCTCGACTTCTCTGCCGTCGATCGGGTACGCCCCGCGCCAGCACCCCAGCTTGGGCAGCACACTGACGAGATCCTCGCCGGGGTTCTCGGCCTGTCTGCCGTGGAAATCGGGCGGTTGCATGATGAGGGCATCGTCGCCGGGGCCCAGCTGCATAAAACGTGAATATTGGATACTCCCCAGGCCACTGGCCGCCAACGGCTCGGCAAGGAAGTGACCAGATGATCCTCTTCTTCTCGAACCGATTAGGCTGCCTTGCCTCGCTGCTGCTGTCGGCAGCATTGACCGCCCTGCTGATCCTGCTCCTGCTGTAAAGCGCTACTGCACTCCAACGAAATCGGCCAAGTCGCGTAGTCCGCGTCGGCCACGACGGTCGCGGCGCAGCATCTGGCGCAGCATGTCATGGACGCGGTGGGTGAATAACAGCTGCTCCGGCGCAGCCGCCCGGGCAACGGCCAGTGCGGTGAGCGCCTCGTCATCGTGTCTGCGCAAGTAGTGCGACCAGGCCACGGTAATGAGATGGGAGGCGCGACGCTCGGCCAGCTCGGAAGGCAGTGCGGCGTCATCTATGTACGCGGCTTGGCGGATGGCGTCGATGGGGTCACCCATCTCAGTGGCCAGCCATACCCGGTGAATGGCCACATTGGTGGGCCCGAACGCGAGCCAAAAATCATTGCGGTCGCCGGTGAGCTGCGCGGCCCGGTCACATTCGCGGAGATAGTCACGTACCGCTACGTGGTCACCGACGCTCGCCGCGCCCACCGCACCCTTGAGCATCAACGCTCCGTAGAGCGACCCATGCTGCGGGGACTGAGCCAGCTGGGGCCGGAGCGCGTCGGCGGTCGCAACTGGCACATCGATGGACTCCTGGAGGCGCCCGCTGTGTCGCAGTACCACCGCCAGCCGCCAAGCGGCCCCGGCGATGAGCAGACCGTCCTCGCTACGCTCGGCAGCAGCCATGTCCCGTTCCGCGGAGATCCATGGCAAGTCTTTCTCCCCGATCCGGTCGAGCATCCCGGAGGTGACCCGCCACACCAAGGAGAGCTGCCCGAACGCCCGACGCTGTGGTTCGCCGGTGCTGCTGTGGGCGGCCTGCCAGGCATCGGCGATGAGATCCGGGAGGAGCACACCGAGCCGTGACCAACGCTCGGTCTGCGAGCAGACGAACGCCTCGTTGATCCGTACTGCCAGCTCGGTGTGCCCGGCTGGTGGTCGGTCCGGGACGCCGAGCACTCGTGCTGACCCGTTGTAGCGGAACATCGCAGCCTTGATCGCGGTAACCGAATCCGGCGCGGTGCCGATCACCGCATCACGCAGCTCGCGGGAATGATCGAGATCCGCAGGGAGCGGCCGGACGACCGCGCGGCGATCCGCAACGTGCACGAGCGTGCCTTCGGACGGCCCGACGAGGCCGACCTCGTCGACGCGGTCCGTCACACGGAGTCCTTCCTGCCGGAGCTGTCCCTGGCCGCCTGGGACGTGGATCATCTCGTCGGGCACATTCTGTTCAGCGGCGCCCAGCTCGAGGCCGGGGCGCCAGTGCTCGCTCTCGCACCGATGGCTGTGCTACCGGATCGGCAGCGCCGCGGCATCGGTAGCCTCTTGGTCGAGGCGGGCTTAGAGCGCGCCCGGGCCACTGAGTTCCAGCTCGTCGTCGTCCTGGGTCACCCGGAGTATTACCCACGCTTCGGTTTCGTGCCGGCGGCCCGCTACGGGATCTTGGCGCCGTTCCCCGTGCCTGGCGAGGCCTGGATGGCGGTCCCGCTGCCGAGCTACCAGCGCTGCGCGCGCGGTCGAGTCGTCTACCCGGCCGCCTTCGGCGAGCTGCTGTGATTCCGGGGGCCGGCGCGCCCTCACGTCCCGACGTTCGGTAACCAGGCGCCGTCGATAGCGGCGGCGAGCAGGGACCAGCGAGACGTCGGTCCGTCTTCTTGCGGGCTGGTGATCAACGGCAGCGTGCATACGAATTGATGCAGGCGCGCCAGGTGCTGCTGGTCCGGGTGCTAGCCGGCCCGTCTGTGACGATCGCGCCGCTGGACGGGACCGGAGCCGCCTACTGGGAACCCGACTTTGCCTTTGCCACTACCAGCCCCGGGCGCGCCATTCGTCGAGGTGGGGGCGCTCGGTGCCGAGCGTGGAGTCCTTGCCGTGGCCGGGGTAGAACCACGTCTCGTCGGGGAGCTGACCGAACACCCGCGCCTCGAGGTCGTCCATCAGGCTGTTGAAGTCAGTGGGGTTGGTTGTCCGTCCCGGACCGCCGGGGAACAGCGAGTCACCGGTGAACAAGTGTGGTGTGCCGTCGGCGTCCCGGTGCAGCAGGGCGATCGAGCCGGGGGTGTGACCACGCAGGTGGAGCACATCCAGCACGACCTCGCCGACAGCCACGGTGTCGCCGTGGCCCACCAAACGGTCTGGAGGCACGGGCAACTGGGGGGCGTCGATCGGATGCGCGACGGTCCGCGCTCCGGTGGCGCCGGCGACCGCACCGAGGGCCTGCCAGTGGTCCCCGTGCCGGTGGGTGGTGACGATTGTCCGCAAGTTGGGGCGATCGGGCCCATGGCCCAGCAGGTCCATCAGCCGCTCGGCGTCGTTGGCCGCGTCGATCAGCAACGCCTCGCCGGTGCTCTGGCAGACCAGCAGGTAAGCGTTGTTGTCCATCGGCCCAACCGAGATCTTGGTGATGGTCAGGGCGTCCAGCGTCCGCCGTTTCGCCGGCCCACCGGGCTCGACCGCGCCGTCGTAGTTCTCCAGGATGTTCACGCCTCACGACCCTAGTTGCTGAAGGCCTCACGACCCTAGTTGCTGAAGTCCGAGCTGAGCATGCGGCGATGCGCTCGCCGACTGAGATCGTATTTGCCCAAGGCCACTGCCGTCGCTGCGTAGTAGCGTCTGGAGGCCATGACCCAGAAGCGACCAGAGCTCATCGAGTTGCTGTTCGGGTTCTTCCCGGCGCAGGTGATCCAGGTTGCCTCCCGGCTGGCCATCGCCGACCACCTCGCCGGCAGACCGCGCAGCACCGCCCAGCTGGCGGCGTCTACCGGCACCGACGAAGCCGCGCTGTACCGGTTACTGCGAGCGCTGGTGTGCATCAAGGTGCTCGGTGAGGTGACGCCGGGCCGCTTCGAGCTCACCGAGCAGGGGGAATTGCTGCGCTCCGACGTGGCAGGATCGATCCGTAACCTGGCGACGCTGTTCTGCGGCCATGAGGCGTGGCGGTCCTGGGGAGAGTTAGAGCACAGCGTGCGCACGGGGGAGCCGGCCTGGACACACCTGTTCGGCCCAGTGTTCGAGTACCTTCCTGCGCATCCCGAGCTGAATGAGATCTTCAACGAGGCGATGGCCGAGGCCACCCGTACGGTGGCTCCTGAGGTCGTCGCTGCGGGCGACTTCGCCCGTTTCGGCACGGTCGCCGATATCGGCGGCGGTAACGGCACCCTGCTGGTCGCCATCCTAGAAGCACACCCGCAGGTGCGCGGCATCCTGTTCGACACCGCAGCGGCGCTTGAGGAGGCCCCGGCGGTTCTCGACGGCCGGAGTGTCCGACCGCTGCCGGCTAGTTGCAGGCGACTTCTTTGACGCTGTGCCGGAGGGGGCGGATGCCTACCTGCTCAAGAGTGTCATCCACGACTGGGATGACGACCGGAGCATCGCGATACTGCGCAACTGCCGTGCCGCGATGCCTCCCGAGGGCACAGTGGTCGTTGTCGAGCCGGTCATGCCCGCCCACCCGGAGCCGTCATCCGACATGTTCTTCAAAGTGATGAGCGATCTGACCATGCTGGTGTGCACCGGTGGACGGGAACGCACCGAAGAGGAATTCCGCGCCGTGTTCGCGGCGGCGGGCTTGACGCTGCGGTCGGCAACCCCCTGTCCTGGGTCGACGAGCTTCAGCGTTCTGGAGGGGGTACCTGCGGGCGCCGGTTGAGCATGGCCGCGGACGTCTGTGTCAGGGATCCCGCATAGCATGAGAGGGCTTCGCATGTCCCGCAGCAGAGTCCTCATCGAGGAAGCCCCCGCGGTCGCTGGGACAACGTGAACGCACCGGATCCGAAAGGATCACGAGGTTTGAAGGGATCACAGTGGCTGATCGACTTGTCGTTCGCGGTGCGCGGGAGCACAACCTGCGCAGCGTCGATCTCGACCTGCCCCGTGACAGCCTCATCGTGTTTACCGGGCTGTCCGGTTCCGGCAAGTCCAGCCTTGCCTTCGACACCATCTTCGCGGAGGGTCAGCGCCGTTACGTCGAGTCGCTGTCGGCCTATGCCCGCCAGTTCCTCGGCCAGATGGACAAACCCGACGTTGACTTCATCGAAGGCCTGTCACCCGCGGTGTCGATCGACCAGAAGTCCACTAGCCGCAATCCCCGCTCCACCGTCGGCACCATCACCGAAGTGCACGACTACCTGCGTCTGCTCTACGCCCGCGCGGGCGAGCCGCACTGCCCGGTGTGTGACGAGCCGATCTCCCGGCAGACCCCACAGCAGATCGTCGACCAGGTACTCGCTTTGGAGCCGGGCACCCGGTTCCAGGTCCTGGCGCCCGTGGTGCGGACCCGCAAGGGCGAGTTCGTCGATCTGTTCGCCGAGCTGCAGTCCCAGGGGTATTCCCGGGTGCTCGTCGACGGCACCGTGCACCCGCTGATCAATCCGCCCAAGCTCAAGAAGCAGGACAAGCACGACATCGCCGTGGTGGTCGACCGGCTGTCGGTCAAGGACAGCGCCAAACAACGGCTCACCGATTCGGTGGAGACCGCGCTGCGGTTGGCTGACGGCCTGGTCGTGCTGGATTTCGTGGACCGTGACGAGTACGACCCGCACCGGCAGCGCCGGTTCTCCGAGCGGATGGCCTGCCCAAACGGCCATCCCATCGGTGTCGACGACCTGGAGCCACGGTCGTTTTCGTTCAATTCGCCCTACGGTGCCTGCCCGGAGTGCACCGGAATCGGGATCCGCAAGGAAGTCGACCCCGAACTGGTGGTGCCCGACGAGGAACTCTCGCTGGCTGAGGGGGCGATCGCGCCGTGGGCCACCGGGCAGACCTGGGAATACTTCCAGCGGCTGCTCGAAGCGCTGGCCGAGCATGACGGCTTTCGGATGAACACCCCGTGGCGACGCCTACCGGTCCGCGCGCAGAAGGCCGTGCTGCACGGCATCGACGAGCAGGTGTACGTGCGTTACCGCAACCGCTACGGCCGCGAGCGCTCCTACTACGCCACCTTCGAGGGCGTCATCCCGTTTCTTGAGCGCCGGATGAACCAGACCGAGTCCGAGCAGATGCGGGAGAAATACGACGGCTACACGCGGGAAGTGCCCTGCCCAGCCTGCCAGGGCACCCGGCTCAAGCCCGAGATCCTTGCCGTCACCCTCACCCACGCCACGCAGGGCCGCAAGTCCATCGCTGACGTGTCCGCACTATCGGTCCGCGACGCCGCGGCCTTCCTCGAGGGCCTACAGCTGGACACCAGGCAGGCGATGATCGCCGGTGCGGTGCTCAAGGAGATCCAGGCCCGGCTGCGCTTCCTGCTCGATGTCGGGCTGGACTATCTGTCTCTGGATCGCGCCTCGGCCACCCTGTCCGGCGGTGAGGCGCAGCGGATCCGGCTGGCCACCCAGATCGGCTCGGGGTTGGTCGGGGTGCTGTACGTGCTGGACGAGCCGTCCATCGGGCTGCACCAGCGGGACAACCACCGGCTGCTGGCCACCCTCACCAGGCTCCGGGACTTGGGCAACACGCTGATCGTGGTCGAGCACGACGAGGAGACCATCCGCACCTCCGACTGGGTGGTGGACATCGGCCCCGGGGCAGGGGAGCACGGCGGTCAGGTGGTGCACAGCGGACCGTTCCACGAGCTGGAGCGGCACGACACCTCGATCACCGGCGCCTACCTGTCGGGCCGGCGGAGCATCCCGGTCCCGACCATCCGGCGTCCGATGGACCGTTCGCGACGGCTGACGGTGGTCGGGGCACGCGAGCACAACCTGCGCGACATTGACGTGTCCTTCCCGCTCGGCTGCCTGATCTCGGTTACCGGCGTATCCGGATCGGGTAAGTCGACGTTGGTCAATGACATCCTGGCGACCGTGCTGGCGAACCGGCTCAACGGCGCCCGTCAGGTGCCCGGACGGCACACCCGGGTCACCGGCCTGGATCAGGTCGACAAGTTGGTGAAGGTCGATCAGTCACCAATCGGGCGGACCCCGCGGTCCAACCCGGCCACGTATACCGGTGTGTTCGACCGGATCCGCAAACTCTTCGCCGCCACCACCGAGGCCAAGGTCCGCGGCTACCAGCCCGGACGGTTCTCCTTTAACGTCAAGGGCGGCCGCTGTGAGGCTTGCGCGGGCGACGGCACCATCAAGATCGAGATGAACTTCCTGCCCGACGTGTATGTGCCCTGCGAGGTGTGCCAGGGCGCCCGGTACAACCGGGAGACCCTCGAAGTGCACTACAAGGGCAAGACCATCGCCGAGGTGCTCGACATGCCGATCGAAGACGCGGCGGCGTTCTTCGAGCCGATCTCGGCCATCCACCGGCACCTCAAGACACTGGTGGACGTCGGGCTGGGCTATGTCCGGCTCGGGCAACCCGCGCCCACGTTGTCCGGGGGAGAAGCCCAGCGCGTGAAGTTGGCCAGCGAGCTGCAGAAGCGCTCCACCGGCCGCACCGTCTACGTGCTCGACGAACCCACCACCGGCCTGCACTTCGAGGACATCCGCAAACTGCTCGGGGTGATCAACGGGCTGGCGGACAAAGGCAACACTGTGATCGTCATCGAGCACAACCTTGACGTCATCAAGTCGTCGGACTGGGTGATCGAC
This sequence comes from Actinomycetota bacterium, assembly GCA_030860695.1. GTDB lineage: Bacteria > Actinomycetota > Actinomycetes > Mycobacteriales > Pseudonocardiaceae. Next base: position 1,177 of record JALZHU010000012.1, on the reverse strand, counting down.
ATGGGCCCGGAGGGTGGCGCGGCCGGCGGCACTGTGATCGCCGAGGGTACTCCGGAGCAGGTCGCCGCCATCGACACCAGCTACACCGGCCAATTCCTGCGCACCGTCGACGTGCAGCACGCCACACCCCTGCAGCGTCGCCGCGCCACCGTCGCCGCGGGCCGGTGACCGGAATTCCAGGACACAACGGACCCTCACTTCGAGGGCATCGACAGCAGGCACGCGGGGCCGTCCCCGATCCGCCAGGTATAGGCCCCGTCGCGGCGACCGCGAGGCCCACGCCGTCCAGGCCGCCACGGCTGGGCGGCACATCGCCCGCCTCATAGCTGCTGGGGGACCGACAGGGATTTAGCAAAGGCGCGGTTGATGCGCTGGTCGCGGCTGGGCACGTACCCGGGAACGGGGGTGTAACCAGCGGAGCCGAACAGGCAGATGGCGACCTCTTGAGTCGAGCGCGGCAATTCCGCCGGATGGTTCCCCCGGAGGCACCCCGCGGGCGGCTGCGCGAGTTCGACGACCGGGTCCGCACCGCCAACGCTCGGGACAGAATGCTCGAGTGACGCGCATCGGGATCACGGGCCATCGTGGCCTGCCTCCAGCGACTGCTCGTCTGATCAGGGAGGCTCTACGGGATGCGCTGGCCGCCTATGGCCGCAGCGTCACCGGCGTCACCGCCTTGGCGGACGGGGCCGACCAGCTCTTCGCGCGGGCCGTGCTCGACCAGGGCGGACTCCTTGAGGTCATCGTGCCCGCCACCGAGTACCGTGTGGGCCTGCCCGCAGAATCCCACCCCGAGTACGACGATCTGCTCAATCAGGCAACCAGAGTGCACCGACTCGCCTTCACCGAGTCGACACCCACGGCGCACATGGCCGCCAGCGAGCTGATGATCTCAATGATCAGCGAGCTCTTCGCCGTGTGGGACCAACAACCCGCCCGCGGCCACGGGGGCACCGCAGACGTCGTAGCGTACGCCCGCGACCGAGGATGCCCAGTACGGATCATCTGGCCCGACGGCGCAACCCGCGACTAACTATCGATCTCGAGAGCTCTGAGCCTGGATCCACCGCCCGAATTTGAGTGATCATTCCAAGCTTGTTTAACGATCTTCATTTGGCCGTGCTCGATTGTGGGCGCGTGGTACCTGCCGGCCTGTGGTCCGGCTTGTCCACGTGAT